>NZ_JBMDKU010000005.1:0-373245 GCF_057809855.1 Phenylobacterium sp. FG114
GCGGCGGCCGGCGGCGCGGCGGCGGGCGTGGCGGGCGGTTTTGCGGCCGCCTGCTGGGCCGGCGGGGCCTTCTTGCGCGGCGGAGCCTTCTTCGGCGGCGTGGCGGCGGCCTGCTTCTTCGGCGCGGCCTCGGTCTGCGGCGCGGGAGCCTGCTCTGCGGTGGCGACCTTCTCGGCGGCGGCCTTGGCCTCGGAGAAGCGGCGGGCCAGCTTCTCGGTCAGCTCCTTGGCCTGAGCGGCCGGCATCTGGGCGACGATGGCCGAGAGCGAGCGCTCCTTCATCTTGGCCGCGATCGGGATGCGGACGTTGTCGTCCAGCGCGGCCAGGCGCGGCGCGGCGTCCTTGGCCTTCATGCCCTCAAACACCTTCACCAGCCGGTCGATCTCGGCGGCTTCCTTGGCGTTGGACTGCGTCAGCAGGCCGTTCACCTCGGCCTTCAGGCCGTTCAGCGCCTTGATCTTGGCGTCCAGCTTGGCCTCGGCCGCGGCCATCAGAGCCAGCTGCGTGTTCAGGTCGTTTTCGCGGGCGTCGAGCTGGCCGCGGCGCGCGCCCAGGCTCTGCAGCACCTGCAGCTCGGCTGGCGACAGGCCCGCCTGCTTGGCCAACTCGGCGGCGGTCGGCGCGCAGACGGCTTTCGGCGCGATCGCGGCGGCGGGCAGCGCGAGGGCGGCGTCGGTCGCCGACGCGGCGGCGTCCTTGGCGTCCTTCCCGGCCTCGGACTTATCCGCCTTGGCGGGCTTCTCGGCCTTGCCGCCCTTGGTCGCCTCCTCGGCGAACGCCTGGGCGCCGGTGAGCAGGCCTTGGAGGTCCTTCGCGCCCGTCAGGGCGTTGACGGCCAGGACGCCGCCGATGGCGACGCCGACCAGCGGCAGGATGCGGGGAACGGATTTCAACGGCGCGCTCCCGAAAAGCGATCTTGGGCGAAGCGGTCGAGCGGGGCGGGCGCGTCCTCGAACAGGTCGTCGTCGACCATCGAGGCGATGCGGCGGCCCGGCAGCGGGGCGCGGCCGACCAGCGGTTCCGGCGCGGGAGCCACACGCTCGTCGTCGATCATGCCCTCGGCCTGCAACCGCGAGCGGGCCATGGCCAGGAGCTTGCCGAGGCGGTCTTCCGTCGTGCCCTCGCGAGCAGGCGGGACGACCGACGGCATCGGGCGCGGCGCGCGCTCGGCGGCCACGGCGCGGGGCAGTTCCGGCGCCGAGCTCACCAGCTTCTCCAGCTTGGCGGCCAGGGCGCGGCCCTTCTCGATGCGGTCCGACAGGAGGTCGGTGGCCTCGTCGGTGGCGGCGCGCAGGTCGGCCAGGCCCTGTTCGGCGCGGACCGCCGCCAGGTTCAGCTCGCGCACGGCGATCTCGAAGCCCGCGTGGCTGTCCTTCAGCGCCTTCAGGCGGCGGTTCAGGCGAATGCCCACGACCATGGCGGCGACCAGCAGGCCGGCCAGCAGCAGGTTCATGCCGACGGCGATGATGCTCATGAGATCCTCTGGACGGCTTGGCGCGCGGCGGGTGAAAGCGGGGCTTCCACGCGCACGGCGATGTGGGCGTTGCGGCGGCCCATGCGGCCGCGGGTGAGTGGGATGGACCCGGCCCGCAGCTCGATCAGGCTGTCGGGCGTGGCGTTCAGCATCAGGGTGTCGCCGACCTTGAGGTCGAGCACGCGCTTCAGGCTGATCTGCTGTTCGTCGAGCACGGCGCGGACGTCCATGTTGGTCGTCCAGAGCTCGGTGGCGAGGTGGCTTTCCCAGATGTTGTCGCGGCCGAACTTCTCACCCATGAACTGCTGCAGCAGCATTTTCCGGATAGGCTCGAGCGTCGCGTAGGGCAGCAGCAGCTCGATGCGGCCGCCGCGGTCTTCCATGTCGATCCGCAGCTTCACCAGGATCGCGGCGTTGGCCGGCCGGGCGATGGCGGCGAAGCGCGGGTTGGTCTCCAGGCGGTCCAGGGTGAAGTTGACCGGGGTCAGCGGCTCGAACGCCTCCTTGGCGTCGGCCAGCACCACCTCGACCATCCGCTGCACCAGCACGCGTTCGATGGTGGTGTACGGCCGGCCCTCGATGCGCATCGCCGCGGTGCCGCGCCGGCCGCCCAGCAGCACGTCCACGATCGAGTAGATGAGGTTCGAGTCGACCGTCAGCAGGCCGTAGTTGTTCAGCTCCTCGGCGCGGAACACCGAGAGTATGGCCGGCAGCGGGATCGAGTTCAGGTAGTCGCCGAACCGGATCGAGCTGATGTTGTCGAGGCTGACCTCGACGTTGTCCGAGGTGAAGTTCCGCAGGGAGGTGGTCATCAACCGCACCAGGCGGTCGAAGACGATCTCCAGCATCGGCAGGCGCTCGTAGCTGACCAGCGCCGAATTGATGATCGCGCGGATGCCCGTGCGTTCCGAGATCTCGTCGTCCGACAGGTCGAAGCCCAGCAGGCTGTCGATCTCGTCCTGGTTCAGGATCCGCTCGGCCGAGTTGGCCTCGGCCGCCGCGGCCGCGGCCCAGTCGGTCTCGCCGCTGGCGTCCGCCTCGAAGGAGGTCGCCTCGGTCTCGGTGGTGTTTTCGGTTTCGTCGGCCATGGCTCTGGGATGCAACTCGCGCGCGGGCGCTAGTTGATCAGCATCTCCTCGATCAGGACGGCGTTGGCCTTACCCGGCGCGATCACCAGGTTCACGCGGCGCAGGATCTCCATGCGCAACTGGTAGCTGCCCTGGCTTCCGGACAGGTCCTCGGGGCGCAGCTCGCGCAGGAAGGTCTGAAACATGTCCTGCAGCCTCGGCATGTTCGGGTCGAGCTCTTCGACCATGCTCTCGTCGGGCAGTTCCAAGGTGAGCTTGAGCTTCAGGAAGGTCGGCCGGCCGTCGGCGGTCTGCATGTTCACGACCACATCGGGCATCGTGTAGAAGACCACGCCGTCAGGGCCCTCCCGGACGACCGCAGCGCCCTTCTCGCCCTCCTTGCCTTCCTTCTTCTTCTCGTCCTTCTTCTTGTCTTTCTTCTTGTCCTTGGCCTCTTTGCCGTGCTCGCCGGCGGCCGCCTCGGGCTTCGGCTTCAGGAACATGAACGCGGCCGTGCCGCCGCCGCCCAGCACCACGAGGGCGCCGACGCCGCCGATGATCAGCAGCTTGAGCGGCAGCTTCTTCTTGCCGGAGGCTTCGCCCTCGGCGCCTTCGGCGCCCTCAGGCGCTTCCGCCTCGGCCTCCTTCGGCTTTTTTTCCTTCTTCGCCACGCGCGCGCTTCCTTGGATGTCCGCGACCCAACGAATGGCGGTCTTTGGTTAAGAAGCGGTTTTTAACACCTCTTAACGGGCTCGATTCCTGCCCGGCAGTTTCGGCCGCGCGGCCGGCGTTAACTTTCTTGTTCTTTGATTTCATTGGCGTTTCAAACTGGCACGGAGGTTGCATCCCGAAGAGCCAGAAAGTCGCAGCCCGCCAAGGCCCGGATTAATGGACAACACCCTCTACGTCGGCCTGTCTCGCCAGATGGTGCTTCGTCGCGAGATGGACATCATCGCGAACAACATCGCCAACGTCGACACCACCGGCTTCAAGGTGGAGTCGCTGATGCAGAAGACCGATCCGGGCGAGCCGGCCCGGACGATCCCCGGCCCGCGCCCGGTGAAGTTCGTCGCCGCCGACGCGGTGGCCCGCGATTTCGGCCAGGGCGCGCTCAACAAGACCGGCGCCTCGCTGGACATGGCCATCGAGGGCGAGGGCCTGTTCCAGGTGCAGACCCCGAACGGCCCGCGCTTCACCCGCGACGGCCGCTTCACCACCGATCCCGCCGGCCGCCTCGTCACCCAGCAGGGCTTCCCCGTCCTGAGCGACGGCGGTGGCGAGATCGTCATCGACGCGGAGAAGGGCGAAGTTTCCATCGGCGCCGACGGCACGATGAGCCAGGGCAACGAGCTGGTCGGCAAGGTCGGCATGTTCTCGTTCGCCAACCAGTCCGCCCTGGAGAAGGCGGGCGACAACAGCTTCCGCAACAGCTCGAATCTGCAGCCGCAGCCCGCCGAGACGGCCAAGCTGCGCCAGGGCTTCCTCGAGAACTCCAACGTCAAGCCGGTCCTGGAGATCACCCGCATGGTCGAGGTGAGCCGGGCCTACGAATCCACCGCCCGCATGATCGACAACGCGGCCGACCTCTCGCGACGCTCCGTCGAGCGCCTGGGTCGCACGCAGTAGTCGCCGGGCAACTTAGAAGGATAACCAACGATGCAAGCGCTCCGCACCGCCGCCACCGGGATGGCCGCCCAGCAGCTCAACGTGGAAGTCATCTCCCACAACATCGCCAACATGAACACGGTCGGGTTCAAGCGCGAACGGGCCGAGTTCCAGGACCTGCTCTACCAGACGTTCCAGGCGGCCGGCGTCCAGTCGTCCGACCAGGGCACCATCGTCCCCACGGGCGTGCAGGTCGGCGCCGGCGTGAAGGCCAGCGCGGTCTACCGCGTCGGCACCCAGGGCACGATGACCAAGACCGACAACCAGTACGACGTGGCCATCAATGGCCGCGGCTACCTGCAGGTCCTGATGCCCTCGGGTGAGAACGCCTACACCCGCGCCGGCAATCTGGCGGTCAACGACCAGGGACAGCTCGTCACCCAGGACGGCTACCAGATCCAACCGGCCATCACGATCCCGCAGGACGCCGTCTCGGTCTCGATCTCCAAGTCAGGCCAGGTCGAGGTCCAGCAGGCGGGCCAGACCGGCACCAACGTCGTCGGCGTCATCGAGCTCGCCACCTTCGTCAACGACGGCGGCCTCGAGGCCCTGGGCGGCAACCTCCTGAAGGAAACCGCGGCGTCGGGGGCCCCCACCACCGGCACGCCCGGCTCGGTCGGCATCGGCACCCTGCAGCAGGGCTACACCGAGGCCTCCAACGTCGACGCGGTCGCCGAAATCTCGGCCCTGATCGTCGCCCAGCGCGCCTACGAGATGAACTCCAAGGTCATCTCCACGGCCGACAACATGCTCGCCACCGCCAACCAGCTGAAGTCGTAAGCCGATGAAAGCGTTCGTGTTGCTGGCGGCGCTGGCCGCCGCCTCCCCCGCCCTGGCCGCCACCCCGGTGACGCTGAAGCCCAACGCTTTCGACGCCGACGGCGTGGTCACCCTGGGCGACATCTTCAACGGCGCGGGCGCCGCAGCCGGCACACCGATCGCCGCCCGCACGGGTTCGAGCGTGATGCTGAACGCCGCCGCCGTCCGCGGCGCGGCCTACCGCGCCGGCCTCGACTGGCCGAACGCCGAGGGCCTGCGGCAGATCGTGATCAGCGGCGCGGCGTCCGGAAGCGCGACGGCCGGCCCGGCAACTGTTGCCGCCCGCGGCAATGTAGACGTGCTGACCTGGGCCCGCTCGATCAACGCCGGCGAGATCGTGCAGCCGTCCGACCTCGTCTGGGGCAAGGTCGCCGCCGCCCCCGCGGACGCGCCGGCCGACGCCGACGCCATCATCGGTCTGGCCGCCAGACGCCCCCTCCGCGCCGGCGCCGCCGTCGCCAGCCGCGACGTCTCGGCTCCGCTGGTGATCAAGGCAAACGAGATCGTAACCCTGACCTACGACAACCAGGGTGTCTCCCTCGCCCTTCAGGCCAAGGCCCTGTCCAGCGGCGCGGTGGGCGAGACCATCAACGTGCAGAACGTCACGTCGAAGAAGACCGTCCAGGCCGTGGTCACCGGACCGGGCCAGGCAGCGGTCGGACCCGCGGCGGAACAGCTGAAGCTGAACCGCTCCACACGTTACGCCTCGCGTTGAAGGAAGCTCACATGCGCCTGCGCCTCGTCGCCCTCGCCGTCCTGCTGGCCCCGCTGGCCGCCTGCTCCACCGTCTCCGAGGCGGTGAGGGGTCCGGAGCTGGCCCCCGTCGGCTACCCGGCCGCCCTGGTCCCGCGCGAACAGGCCGTCATGCCGCTGGTCTCGGCCCGCGAGCCCGGCCCGCAGCCGGCCAGCGCCAACTCGCTGTGGCGCACCGGCGCCCGCGCTTTCTTCAACGATCAGCGCGCCAGCCGCGTCGGCGACATCGTCACCGTCAACATCGACATCGACGACAGCGCCAAGACCACCAACGCCACCAACAGCTCGCGCACCTCGGGCGCCACGGCCGGCGTGCCGCACCTGCTGGGCCTGGAATCCACCCTGGGCAAGATCCTGCCCGGCGGCTTCGACCCGGCCAACGCCATCGAGACCAGCTCGACCACCTCCAACGCCGGCGCGGGCCAGGTGAACCGCTCCGAGAAGATCAGCCTGACCATCGCCGCGGTGGTCACCGGCATCCTGCCCAACGGCAACATGATGATCCAGGGGACCCAGGAGGTGCGCACCAACACCGACCTGCGCCAGCTCACGGTGGCCGGCATCGTGCGACCCGAGGACATCTCCTCGGCCAACACCATCCGCCACACCCAGATCGCGGAGGCCCGCATCAGCTACGGCGGCCGCGGCGACATCAGCCGGGTCCAGAAGACCCCGGCCGGCCAGTCGCTGCTGGAACGCTTCTCGCCGTTCTGAGCCTTGCGCCGGCTTCTGATCACCAGCTTGACCGCAGCCGTCCTCCTGGGCGGCTGCATGTCGTTTGGGCCGGCCGAACCCGCCTTCGCCTGGCGGCCCGACGACACCGACGAGGCCGCGCGCCTGGTCCTGGCCGGGCCGGCAAAGGTGACGCTCTCCTGCCAGCGCGCCTCGGGCGCCGTCGACCTCGCCCTGGTCGGCCGCCGCGCTGACGGCGCCATGATCGAGCTCCACGCCGGCGAGACCTGGAATCGCTACCTCGGCGCCGGCGTCACCACCGACGGCCCTGACGCCCCGCTCCAGATCCAGGTCCGTCTCAACGCCGCCGACCCCGTCCTCGCCCGCTTCGCCGACACCGGCGAACTCACCCTGGTCCAGGGCGAGGTGACGATCCCCACCGCGGGTTCCTTCGCCCGGGCCCACGACTTCCTCGCCCTCTGCCGCGCGCCTTAGCGCCCCTTCCCTCCCGGGACCGCCCCGTCATAATCGCCGGGAGCTGGGGAGACTTGCGATGCGTATCGTGGCGGCGGCGATCATGGCCTTGGCGATGGCGGGGGCCGGCGGGCCGGCGCACGCGGCCGACCCGCCCGCCCGGCCGGGACCGCAGGAGGCCAACGGCTACACCCGCTACGAGCTGCTGGCGCCCGGGTCCGGTCGCTTCCGCATCCTCTACGACATCACCGCGATCCGGCCCGGCGCGACGGCCTTCTTCAACCCCATCCGCAAGGGCTCCATCGCCACCGACGAGAGCGTCACCGACCGGGCGACCGGCGCGCCGCTCAAATTCCGCGTGGTCTCGGGCGAGGAGGCCAGGACCACGGGCCTGCCGGACGCCGACCCTGCCTCGGACTACATCCGGGTCGAATTGGCCCGTCCCGTTCCCGCCGGAGGCGGCGAGGCCCGCATGCTGATCGACAAGACCTATGAGGACGCGAAGAGCTATTTCGTCGAGGGCCAGGAACTGGTCTTCGACCGGCCGCTGGGCATCAAGCGCAACGCCGTCGTCCTGCCGCCGGGCTACGTGCTCGTCGCCTGCAACTACCCCTCCCAGGTGGCGCAGGAGCCCGACGGCCGCATCCGCATCAGTTTCCTGAACATCACGCCCGCGCAGGCGCCGCTGAAGCTGCGCGCCGCGCCCGGCAAGATCGGCTCGGGCCCCTCCAGCGTGGAGGCCCGCCGCCTAGCCGAGCGGGCGATCCAGACGCGCGACATCGTCTACTTTCTGCAGCCGCCCGAGACCCACGCCTTCGACCTCTACCACGACTACACCGAGACCCGCGCCGGCGTGGGGCGGTACGTCAACGTCGTGCGGCCGGGCAGCACCGCCACCAATCCCTCGGCGCAGAACCTCGACACGGGCGAGGCGATCCCCGCGCGGCGGCTCAAGGGCGCCGCCATCACCGCGGCCGGCGTCACCGACCCTGGCTTGGAGACCGTGACCGCCGAGAGCGAGGTCGTGGTGTTCGACTTCACGCCGCTGAAGGCCGGCCAGTCGATCCGCCTGCGCATGCGCGAGACCTATACTGACCCCGGCCGCTACCGCCTGGCCGGCGACGAACTGGTGTTCGACCGCACCTTCGGTCGCCCCGCCAACGCCGTGGTGCTGCCCAAGGGGTGGGCGCTCACCAACTCGACCGTACCCGCCGTCGTCACCCGCCTGGAGGACGGCCGCATCCGCCTCGACCTGCAGAACCCGCGCAACGACGAGCTGCAAGTGGTGATCACGGCGCGGCGTTTGGCCGGTTGAATTCAGGGCCTCGCAACCCTATTCCCTTCGGATGGACAATCAGGCCCCCGCTGAAACGCCCCTGATTTCCAGGGTTTGCCGCAAGACGGGCGCCGGCGGCGCCGCGCCGTTCCTACCGATGAGCCGGGCCGAGATGGACGCGCTCGGCTGGGACGCCTGCGATATCGTCCTGGTGACCGGCGACGCCTATGTCGACCATCCCAGCTTCGGCATGGCGATCATCGGACGCCTGCTGGAGGCCCAGGGCTTCCGCGTCGGCATCATTTCGCAACCGGATTGGCAGTCCGCCGAGCCTTTCAAGGCGCTGGGCAAGCCGCGCCTGTTCTTCGGCGTCACCGGCGGCAACATGGACTCCATGGTCAACCGCTACACGTCGGATCGCCGCATCCGCAGCGACGACGCCTATACGCCGGGCGGCGAAGGCGGGAAGCGGCCCGACCGCTGCACGCTCGTCTATTCGCAGCGCTGCCGCGAAGCCTACAAGGACGTCCCCATCATCCTGGGCGGCATCGAGGCGTCGCTGCGCCGGATCGCCCATTTCGACTACTGGTCCGAGAAGATCCGCCGCTCGGTGCTGGCCGACGCCAAGGCCGACCTGCTGCTCTATGGCAACGCCGAGCGCGCCGTGGTCGAGGTGGCCAACCGGATCGCCGCCGGCGAGGCGCCGCGCGACCTCGACGACGTCCGAGGCGTGGCGCTGTTCCGCAAGGTCCCCGCGCACTACACCGAGCTCCCGGCCGACGACCTCGACTCCGCCGACGAGGGCGCCGCGCGCAAGCCCGGCGATGTGGTCGTGCGCCTGCCCTCCTACGAGCAGGTCGAGCAGGACAGCGAAGCCTACGCGCGCGCCTCGCGCGTGCTGCATCGCGAGAGCAATCCCGGCAACGCGCGCCCTCTCGTCCAAAGGCATGGCGACCGCGACCTGTGGCTGAACCCGCCGCCCATCCCGCTCACCACCGAGGAGATGGACGCGGTCTACGACCTGCCCTACGCGCGGGCGCCGCACCCATCGTACGGCGACGCCAAGATCCCCGCGTGGGACATGATCCGGTTCTCTGTGACCATCATGCGCGGCTGCTTCGGCGGCTGCACCTTCTGCTCGATCACCGAGCACGAGGGCCGGATCATCCAGAGCCGCTCGGAAGCCTCGATCCTGCAGGAGATCGAGCAGATCCGCGACAAGACGCCGGGCTTCACCGGGGTGATCTCCGACATCGGCGGCCCCACCGCCAACATGTACCGGATGGCCTGCAAGGACCCGAAGATCGAGAAGGCCTGCCGCCTGCCCTCGTGCGTGTTCCCGGACATCTGCCCGAACCTCAACACCAGCCACGACGACCTCATCCGCCTCTATCGCAAGGTGCGCGAGGTGAAGGGGGTCAAGAAGGCGCTGGTGGCCTCCGGCGTGCGCTACGACCTGGCGGTGAAGAGCCCCGAATACGTCGAGGAACTGGTCACCCACCACGTCGGCGGCCTGCTCAAGATCGCGCCCGAGCACACTGAGGAAGGCCCCCTCGACAAGATGATGAAGCCGGGGATCGGGACCTACGATCGCTTTAAGGAGATGTTCGACGCCGCCGCCCAGAAGGCCGGCAAGAAGTACCACCTGATCCCGTACTTCATCGCCGCCCACCCGGGCACGACCGACGAGGACATGATGAACCTCGCGATCTGGCTGAAGAAGAACAACTTCCGCGCCGATCAGGTGCAGACCTTCCTGCCCTCGCCGATGGCCACGGCCACGGCCATGTACCACTCCGGCGTCAACCCGCTGAAGGGCGTGCGCCACGGCGCCAGCGAGAAGGTCGAGACGGTGAAGGGCCTGCGTCAGCGCCGCCTGCACAAGGCCTTCCTGCGCTACCACGACCCCGAGAACTGGCCCGTCCTGCGCGAGGCGCTGAAGGCCATGGGCCGCGCCGACCTGATCGGCCCCAGACCGGATCAGCTCATCCCGGCGCACCAGCCGGGCGGGGGCGGCAGGCCTTCCGGCACGGCGCGGCCGAAGCGCCACCCAGGGACCAAATTCACGACGAAGGGCGTGCCGCTGAGAAAGTAGGCGGCGGTGCCACGGCCGCTTTCGAGCGTGGCAGCTAGTAACTCAGGCCGAGGCGCCTATAGCGTGCGCGGGTCCCGCGCTCGATTTTCAATGCCGCGATGAGGTCCTCTTGCGCCGCTGAGCTGCCTTGCTGAGCCTTGATCCAGCCGCGAGTGAAATAGGCGTCGGCCGATGTCTTGTCGGCAGCGACCGCAGCTTCCGCGTCGGCAAGCGCGCCGGAAGCATCGCCTAGCCGCTGACGAGCCAGAGCACGTGTACTCAGCTGGTCGGCTGAGGGATCCATGCGAACCGCCCTATCGCAGTCGGCCATCCGGGCGGACACCTGATTGTCGTGAATCGCTGCGATGAAGCAGCGGACACTCCAGACGTCCGCCGATGTTGGGTCTGCGCGTTCGGCGCGGTCTAACGAGCGGTAGGCAGCGTTGTCATCCCCCATATGGCTCTGAACCAGCGCGAGCCCCACCAAAGCCGAGACATCCTTCGGCCTTTTTCGAAGGACGGCCTGGTAGTCAGCGAGCGCGGCCGGCAGATCCCCGGCGCGTCGGCGTAGGTACGCGCGCTGATGTTGCGCGTCCGGCATCCTTGGGTCCAACTCGATCGAGCGGTCCAAGTAGCGCAGCGCTTCGTCCTCGCGGTCGAGTTCGCTCAAGATGAGGGAAATGTTGAACGCAATGACCGGCGAGCGCGGGTCAAGCCGCTCGGCGAGACGATAGCTTTCAAGCGCGGCCGCGACGTCGCCCTTCAACTGCTGCGAGACACCACGCGTGACATACGGCGGTGAGAATGTCGGCTAGGCCTTGATCGCGAGGTCGGCCTCCGCGACCGCCTCGTCGTAGCGCTTCAGGTCCTGCATGATGCGCGAGCGGGTGTAGTGCCCGTCGTAAGTCAGGCCATATGGCAGCGCCTTGTCGATCTCCTCGAGCGCGATGTCGTATTGTTTGAGGCGGCGCGAGATCGAGGCCCTCACTTCGTACCCGCCTGGCTCGGTCAGCCGCAGCGCGGTCGAAGCCTGCGCAGCCTGCCAAGCGCCCTTGTAGTCGGCTGCTTCGATAAGCGCCCAGCCCAACGCGGCTTGCAGGCGCGCCGCCTCCGGCGGACTTGGCTTAGCAGCCAGCAACCGCCGACACGCCGCGACGGCTTCCTTGGCCTTGACCGGGTTTGCGTACATTGGCGTGCCGATGCGAACGAATGCGCACGTGTCGGGATCAGTGACGCGCGCTGACTGGGCCGGCCAGGCAATTGCTAGGCTCAGGAAGACACCGGCGACCGCACCCACGCCGAATCCGTTTGCCACGTTCATGCTGCTCGCCCCCACGTGCGCAACAATGCACGGTCCGCAACCGGCGTCATCTGCTGCCAATGTGATCTTCCGGGCAGCATGGTTCAGGCGGCGGTTGCGCCACCCCGCGCCGCATCACCGCCGCGAAGAACCCATCCGTGCCGTGCCGCGCGGGCGTCAGGGACAGGTAGTCCGGGTGCGCCGACTCCGTCAGCTGCGGCGCGGCTTCGCTCAGCGGGACGACGCGAAAGTCCAAATGCGTCGCAAGGAAGGCCTCCACCTGCGCCTCGTTCTCCTCGGGCAGCAGCGAGCAGGTCGCGTAGACCAGCCGCCCGCCTGGCTTCACCAGCCGCGCGGCGCTGTCGAGGATGCCGGCCTGAAGCGGCAACAGGGCCTCGAAGCCGGCGTGTTCGGCGCGCCAGCGGGCGTCGGGATTGCGCCGCCAGGTGCCGGTCCCGCTGCACGGCACGTCGACCAGCACGCGGTCGAAGCCGCCCTTGTGGCGCTTCACCCACTTGTCCCGCTCGCTGCTCAGCAGCCGGGTCTGGATGTTGTGCAGGCCCGCGCGGCGGAAGCGTTCGGCGCCGCGCTTAAGCCGGTTCTCCAGCACGTCGCAGGCGATGACGACGCCCTTGTTCGCCATCTGCGCGGCGATCGCCAGCGTCTTGCCGCCGGCGCCGGCGCAGAAGTCGACCACCCGCTCGCCGGGCCTGGCGTCGACGAGCATGGCGACCAGCTGCGAGCCCTCGTCCTGGATCTCGGCCTCGCCGGTCTTCAGCATCGGCAAGCGGGCCAGATTGGGCCGCTCGTGGACGCGGATGCCCAGGGGCGCCATGCGGCACGCCTCGGCCGGAAGTCGCAGGCTTCGCAGCGCACCCAACATGGTCTCGCGGTCGCTCCTGAGCGGATTGACGCGCAGGTCGAGCGGAGGCGGCGTCAGCATCGCGGCCATCTCGCGCTCGAAGTCGCCCCCGAACCGGCGGCGCAACACCGCCAGCGCCCATTCGGGACACTCGCTGCGCACCTCCTCGGGCATGGCGGGGTGATCGATCGAGCCGCCCTGAAGGCGTTTCAGCAGGCCGCGCTCGTCCTCGTCCAGGGCGGCCGGTGCGAACCGACCGCCGCTGAAGAGCCGTTGGATCTGTTCGCGGGTCTTCCCTTCGCCGAGCGCCAGCCACGCCAACAGCCGGTTTCGGGGAGTGTCGGGGCGACCGTGCTTCGCCAGGTGCCAGCCCAGCCGGGCGTGGTGGCGCAGCAGCGCATAGAACAGGTCGAAGATCGCCGCGCGGTCTTGCTCGCGAAGGTCACGGCGCGTCCGGAACCAGGCCGAGATCGCGGCGTCGGCCGGACGCTGGGCCCTTTCGGCCTCGTCGACCAGTTCGAGGGTGGCCTGCAGGCAGGCGGCGGTCGTCAAGCTCACCATTCGGACAGGCCTGGCGTCAGGCCCGCCGCCCCTTCGCAGACGCATTGTCGACGCCCAGGGCGCCCAGCGCCGTGCGGACAATGCCGTCGGCGTCCAGGCCGGCCAGGGCATACATGGCCTCGGGCTTGTCGTGGTCCTGGAAGATGTCGGGCAGGGTGAGCGTGCGCACCTTCAGGCCGCGGTCCAGCGCGCCTTGCTCGGCCAGGGCGTGCAGGACGAAGGCGCCGAAGCCGCCGACCGAGCCCTCCTCCACGGTGATCAGCGCCTCGTGCTCGCGGGCCAGCCGCAGCAGCAGGTCGAGGTCCAGCGGCTTGGCGAAGCGCGCGTCGGCGACGGTGGCCGAGAGGCCACGGGCGGCGAGCTGGTCGGCGGCCTTTAGGGCCTCGCCCAGCCGCGTGCCGAACGACAGGATGGCCACGGCCGTCCCCTCGCGAATGATGCGGCCCTTGCCGATCTCCAGCGGGGCGGCCAGCAGCGGGATCTGGGCTCCCACGCCCTCTCCCCGCGGATAGCGGAACGCAGAGGGGCGGTCGTCGATGGCCACGGCGGTGGCCACGGCATGGGCCAGTTCGGCCTCGTCGGACGGCGCCATCAGCACCATGCCCGGCAGGGCGCCCAGGTAGCCGATGTCGAAAGAACCGGCGTGCGTCGCCCCGTCGGCGCCGACCAGCCCCGCACGGTCGATGGCGAAGCGGACCGGCAGGCCCTGGATCGCCACGTCGTGCACTACCTGGTCGTAGCCGCGCTGCAGGAAGGTCGAATAGATCGTGCAGAACGGCTTCATGCCGTCGGCGGCCAGGCCGGCGGCGAAGGTCACCGCATGCTGCTCGGCGATGCCCACGTCGAACGTGCGCTCGGGGAATTTCTGGCCGAACAGGTCCAGGCCGGTGCCCGACGGCATGGCTGCGGTGATCGCCACGATCTTCGGGTCGCGCTCGGCGTGCTTGATCAGCTCCTGGGCGTAGACCTTGGTGTACTGCGGCGCGGCGCTGGCGCCCTTGGCCTGCTGGCCGGTGACCACGTCGAACTTGACCACGCCGTGGTACTTGTCGGCCGCGTTCTCGGCGGGGCCGTAGCCCTTGCCCTTCTGCGTGACCACGTGGACCAGGACCGGCTTGTCCTCGATCCGCCGCGCGTTCTGCAGCACGTGGACCAGGGCGTCCATGTCGTGCCCGTCGATCGGCCCGACATAGTAGAAGCCCAGCTCTTCGAAGAACGTCCCGCCCGTCACCATGCCGCGGGCGTATTCCTCGGCCTTGCGGGCGGCCTCACGCATCGGGCGCGGGAAGGCCTTGGAGACCGCCTTGCCCAGGTTGCGCAGCGACTGGTAGCCGCCGCCTGAGACCAGCCTGGCGAAATAGGCGCTCATCCCGCCCACCGGGGGCGCGATCGACATGTCGTTGTCGTTGAGGATGACGGTGAGCTGCTTGCTGGTGGCGCAGGCGTTGTTCATGGCCTCATAGGCCATGCCGGCGCTCATCGAGCCGTCGCCGATGACCGCCACCACCTTGTTGTCGCGCCCCTCGGCGTCGCGCGCCGCGGCGAAGCCCAAGGCCGCGCTGATCGAGGTGGCCGCATGGGCCGCGCCGAACGGGTCGTATTCGCTCTCCGAGCGCTTGGTGAAGCCCGAAAGGCCGCCACCCTGGCGCAGGGTGCGGATGCGGTCGCGACGGCCGGTCAGGATCTTGTGCGGATAGGCCTGGTGGCCCACGTCCCAGATCAAGATGTCCTCGGGCGTCTCGAAGACGTGGTGCAGCGCCACGGTCAGCTCGACCACGCCCAGACCGGCGCCCAGGTGCCCGCCGGTCTGCGACACCGCGTCGATCGTCTCGGCGCGCAGTTCGTCCGCCAGCTGCTTCAGCTGCGGGATCGAGAGGCTCCGGGTATCGGCGGGCGAGGAGACTGTGTCGAGCAGAGGGGTTTCAGGCGGCAACGCGGGCAGTCCTCGAACTATTGGCGGCGCTCTAGCACGAAATCGACGCTGGCCCGCAGGAATTCGGCCCGGGCGCCGAACGCATCCAGGTGGGATTTCGTCTGGGTTTTCAGCAGACCCAGGCGCTCTTTCGCCGCATCCACGCCCAGCAGGGTGACGAAGGTGGTCTTGCCGGCCTGGGCGTCCTTGCCCACCGCCTTGCCCATCTCGCCGGCGTCGCCCTCGGCGTCCAGCAGGTCGTCCACGATCTGGTAGGCCAGGCCCAGGTCGTGGGCGAAGGCCATCAGGGCGTGGCGCTCGCCGTCCTGCGCGCGGGCGATCACCAGCGGCAGCTCGAAGGCGCAGGCGATCAGCGCCCCGGTCTTCAGCCGCTGCATGCGCGCGACCCCGCCCAGGTCCTCGCGCACGCCAAGCATGTCGATCATCTGGCCGCCCACCATGCCCCGCGCGCCGGCCGCCAGCGCCAGCCGCGTCACCAGCTCGGCGCGGACGTTGCCGTCGGGATGGGTGTCGGGATGCGCCAGGATCTCGAAGGCGGCGGCCTGCAGCGCGTCGCCCGCCAGGACGGCGGTCATCTCGTCATAGGCCACGTGGACGGTCGGCTGGCCGCGCCGCATGTCGTCGTCGTCCATGCAGGGCAGGTCGTCATGCACCAGGCTGTAGGCGTGGATGCACTCCAGTGCGCAGGCCGAGCGCAGCACATACCGCTCGTCCAGGTCGAACATCCGCCCGGTCTCGAGGGCGAAGAAGGTCCGCAGCCGCTTGCCCGAGCCCAGGGCCGCGTAGCGCATCGCCTCGGTCAGCCGGCTCTCGGGCCCCTCGCCGCGCGGCAGCAGTTCGTCCAGCGCCACGGTGACGAGGTCCGCGGCCTCGGCCACGCGTCGCGCCAGCTCCATCAGCTGAACTCGGCCGGTTCCGTGGCGGGCGCGCCGCCGGCGCCCATCACGATCTTTTCCACCCGCAGCCGCGCCGCCTCCAGCCGCGTCTCGCAGTGCGCCTTCAGCGCCGCGCCGCGCTCGTACATGCGGATCGAATCCTCGAGCGGCGCCTGCCCCGACTCCAGCCGCGAGACGATCTGCTCGAGCTCCGCCAGCGCGGTCTCGAAGGTCATGGCGGCGATGTCGGCGGGTTCGGACATGGTTCGATCTTTAGTGGCGACGAACCGCGGAATCCACCCTCCCCATGACGGGGCGGGAAAACGGCCTTAGCCCCGCTCGAACCGCCGCATGGACCAGTACTTGTAGCCTTCGCTCTCCACGAGCCTCCAGCCCAGCTTCTTCAGCGACCGGCCGATCAGGTGGTTGAAGAAGCCGTGCGCCAGCACGACCACGTTCTCGCCGCCGGCCGCCAGACCGATCAGCAGGGCCGCGGCCTTGTCGGCCCGCGCCTCGGCCTCGGCGCGGCTCTCCTCGCCCGCGTGGTGGTTGAAGAACCACCACCAGACGCGCGCCACGAACCCCCAGATCCGCGGCGACAGTCGGAACCACGAGGGAAAATTGGGCGGCGGCAGCGGCGCCTCGATCAGGATCTCATGGTGCGGGAACTCGCGCTCGCCCACCATGGTCCGGGCGCTCTCGATGGCGCGCCGCCGCGTCGACGAGACCAGCGCCCCGCAGCCCTCCACGAAGTCGCGCAGGCGATCCGGCGGCGTCTGGCCGGGCAGGATGCCGCCGATCTCGTAGCTGGCCCAGAAGGTCCGGTACTCGGCCGCCGTCAGCATCACCTTGCGCGACAGCGCCGGCTCGCCGTGGCGCGCCAGGATGATGGCGCCGTGGCGCAGAGCTGCGGATTTTGAGGGCGCGGACTGGTCGCTCACGTCGCTGGCCATCGATCCCGGGAACGCACCCTACCCCTGCCCAAGGGCCCTGACGTGCGCGAGCGCCGAACGGCCCAGAGCTTCGAGGTCGTAACCGCCCTCGAGCGAGGACACAACCCGACCCTTGCTATGCAGGTTGGCCACCGAGGCGATGGCGCGGGTGGCCCAGGCGAAGTCGGCCTCCTCCAGGCTCTGGCCCGCGCCGCCGATCGGGTCGCGCCGGTGGGCGTCGAATCCGGCCGAGACCAGGATCAGGTCCGGGCCGAAGGCGTCCACCTTTTCCATCAGCCCCTCGAAGGCGCGGCGCCACACCTCCACCGGCGCCCCCTCGGGCGAGACCGCGTTGACGATATTGTCCGGCGCCGGCTGATCCGGATGTCCCGTGCCCGGCCACATCGGCCACTGTTGGATCGAGGCGAAGAAGGTGTCGGGCCGCCCGCCCAGCGCCGCCTGGGTGCCGTTGCCGTGGTGGATGTCGAAGTCCACCACCGCCACCCGGCGCAGCCCCGCCTGCTGCGCCGCCAGCGCCGCCACCGCCACGTTGGAGAAGATGCAGAAGCCCATCGGCAGGCCCGGCTCGGCGTGATGCCCCGGCGGCCGCACCGCGCAGAACGCCCGCTCGGCCTGCCCGGCCGCCACGTCGCGCACCGCCTGCACCGTAGCCCCCGCCGCCCGGCGCGCCGCCAGCAGGCTGCCGCCCGACATGTAGGTGTCGGAGTCCAGGATCCTGAGGCCGCCTTCCGCCGGGGCCGCGCGCTCGATCATCGCCACATAGCCGGCGTCGTGGGCCAACCGCAGGTCGGCCTCCGCCACCACCGGCGCCTCGTGCGGCTCCAGGTCGAGGCCGGAGTCCTCCAGCGCGTCCAGCACCGCGCGCAGCCGCTCGGGACGCTCGGGGTGGCCCTCGCCCGGATGGTGGCCGAACATGTCGCGATGGGTGTAGAGCGCGATGGTCATGGTTCATCCTAGCGCAACTTCCCGCTTCGCCCATCCGGCCGCCGCATGACCGCCCCCCTGATCCGCCGGGCCACGCCCACCGACGCGCACACGCTCGCCGAGTTGGGCGCCCGCACCTTCTGCGAGACCTTCGCGCACCTCTACGACCCCGAAGACCTGCGCGTCTTCCTGGCCGAGGCCTACGACCTGGACCGCACCCGCGCCGACCTGGCCGATCCCGCCAAGGCCTCCTGGCTCGTGGAGGCCGACGGCCTGGCCATCGGCTACGCCACGGCCGGCCCGTGCGGCCTGCCGCATGCGCAGGTCACGCCCGACTGCGGCGAGCTGAAGCGCATCTATTTCCTCAAGGACCACCAGGGCGGTGGCCTCGGGAAGGCGCTGTTCGCTGAGGTGATCGCCTGGCTGCAGTCGGCCGGGCCGCGGACGGTCTGGATCGGCGTCTGGTCCGAGAACTACGGCGCCCAACGGTTCTATGAGCGCCACGGCTTCGAGAAGGTCGGCGAGTATGGCTTCGCCGTCGGCAAGACCATCGACCGCGAGTTCATACTTCGACGATCCGCGGAGAGTTTTTCCAAGGACGCGTCACAATTGGCGGAAAGCCGACACAATTTCGCCTAAGTGAACCCGGTTCGCCGGCCTTTCATTGCTTCGATTTAACATCAGCCCGTCTTGGCGCGGGCGCCGCCTTTTGGGAACCTCGGCCATCGAAGGTTGAGCACGTCCAAGGATCGGCGGTGGGGATGCTGAAGATCGGCTACGTTCGGTTGCGCGACGCCAGCGCGAACGAAGACACGGCCTCGCTGAAGGCCGCGGGCTGCCAGGTCGTGCGCGCCGAGGAGATGGACGTGGGCGGCGCCACCCTCGACTCGATCCTGGATTTCATCGGCGCCGGCGACCAGCTCGTCGTCACCCGCCTCGACCGGCTGGCGCTCGGCGGTCGCGGCCTGCTCGAGGCGCTCGACCGACTCGAGGCGCGCGGCGCCGGCCTGATGGTGCTCGAGCCGCGCCTGACCAGCCAGGGCCCGAGCGGCCAGGCGCTGCGCGCGGTGCTGGAAGCGGTGGCCGGCCTGGAGCCCGCCGGCGCGGGTCGCCGCCGTCGCCCCGCGGCCGCCGTCCACGAGATCTTCGCCCTCCAGCGCGCCGGCGTCGGCCCCGTCGAGATCGCCCGACGCCTCGGCGTCTCCCGCATGACCGTCTGGCGCAAGCTCAAGGCGGTGGAGACAGCGGACGCCTAGTCTCTCCTCTCCCAAGCGTGGAAGCGCCGTGGGAGAGGAGAACTCATCCTACCGCTGACGCGCCTGGACGAAGTCGACGAACGCCCGGAGCGGCGACGGCATGGTCCGCCGGCTCGGGTAGTAGAGGAATGGCCCGGGGAAGACCTCGGACCATTCCGGCAGCACCTCCACTAGCCGCCCTGCGTCCAGGTGCGGCCGCGCCGCTTCCTCGAACGGCGTGCCGAACCCCACCCCGTCCAGCATCGCCTGCATCAGCAGCGCCGGGCTGGTCGAAACCACCGAGGCCGGCGGCGAGATCCGCAGAGGCTCGCCTTCCTTCTCGAACTCCCACGCCGGCTCGGCCCCGCTCGGGAAGCGCACCCGCACGCAGGGGAGGTCCAGCAGGTCGCGCGGATGATTCGGCGTACCCACCCGTTGGATCAGCGACGGCGCCGCCACCAGCGCGAACCGCTGGGGCGGCCCCAGCGACACGGCCACCATGTCCTGCGCCAGGCTCTCGCCCCAGCGCACGCCCGCGTCGAACCCGCCGGCCACGATGTCGACCAGCGCCGTCTCGCTGGTCACCTCCAGCCGCACCTGCGGATAGGCGCGCACAAACGCCCCGACCATTGGCGCCAGCACATGCTCGATGGCCGGCTCGGGTGCGTTGATCCGCAGCGCTCCCTGCGGCTGGGCCTGGGCCGAGCGCGCCTCGGCCACCGCCTCGCCGATCTCCGCCAGCGCCGGCTGCAGCCGGTCCAGCAGGGCCGCGCCCGCGTCGGTCAACGCCACGCTGCGCGTTGTGCGGTTCAGCAGTCGCACGCCCATCCGCGCCTCCAGGTCGCGCAGCGTCTGGCTGAGGGTCGAGGCCGAGACCCCGCGCTCCACCGCCGCCCGCCGGAAGTTTCGATGCCGCGCCACCGCCGCGAAGCTGTCGAGGGCGTAGAGGTCCGGCCGATCCATTGTTCGATTTTCCGCACAGTTCGTGTGGGACAATGCCGATTATCTCGAAGAATGCCCAGCGCTAGATAGTCGCCATCAGACAACAGGAGGCGCAGATGCAGACGCGCAAACTCGGAAAGAACGGCCCCACCGTCTCGGCCATCGGCCTGGGCGCCATGGGGATGTCCGGCATGTACGGCCCGGCCGACCGCGCCGAGAGCCTGGCCACGATCCACGCGGCCCTCGAAGCCGGGATCGACCTGATCGACACCGGCGACTTCTACGGCATGGGCCACAACGAGATGCTGATCGGGGAGGCCCTGAAGGACCACCGCCGCGAGGATGTGGTGATCAGCGTCAAGTTCGGCGCCCAGCGCACGCCCGCCGGCGGCTGGATCGGCTTCGACGCCAGCCCGAACGCGCTGAAGACCGCCCTCTGCTACACGCTGCAGCGGCTGGGCGTGGACTACATCGACATCTACCGTCCCGCCCGCCTCGACCCGAAGGTCCCCATCGAGGACACGGTCGGCGCCATCGCCGAGATGGTCCAGGCCGGCTTCGTCCGCCACATCGGCCTGTCGGAGGTCGGTTCCGAGACGATCCGCCGGGCGGCGGCCGTGCACCCGATCGTCGATCTCCAGATCGAGTACAGCCTGATGAGCCGCGGCATCGAGGCCGGCGTGCTGCAGACCACCCGTGAGCTCGGCATCGGGATCACCGCCTATGGCGTGCTGAGCCGCGGCCTGATCGGCGGCAACACCACCAACTTCGGCGCCCAGGGCGACTTCCGCGCGCACAGTCCCCGCTTCCAAGGCGAGAACCTGACGAAGAACCTCGCCCTGGCCGAACGCCTGCGCGGCGTCGCCGAAGCCGCCGGCCTCACCCCGGCCCAGGCCGCCATCGCCTGGGTGGCCGCCAAGGGCGACGACATCGTCCCCCTGGTCGGCGCCCGCCGCCGCGACCGCCTGGCCGAGGCCCTGGGCGCCCTCGCTAGGCCGCTCTCGCCGGAAACGGTCGCGGCCCTGGAGACGGCCCTGCCCAAGGACGCCGTCGTGGGCGACCGCTACGCCGCGCCCCAGATGGCTTCGCTGGACTCCGAGCGGGGTTAGCGGCGGGGCGTCTTCTTTGTGATCAAGCCGGCGGCCAAGACTCTGGCCGCCGGCCATGGGGAGAGCCCTCCGGCTCAGCGTGACGGGTCGATCTCCCAGGGTATCGCCGCGCCGGGAAGGTTTTCCGACAGCTCGCGACGCGTGAACCATCTGATATTCGAGAAGCGCTCGTCGCTCGCGAGTGCTCGCGACGTCCCCAGCAGCAGTGCGAGATACGCCACCGGCTTGCGGCCGAGTAAGCTGCCGATCCAGGACGGCTTCGAAAACGTCAGGAAGTAGTCGTCCACCAAGTTCAGCCCGATGCCGAAGCTACGGCCCTTCCCCTTGACACCGAAAGTCCAGACGAACTCACCATCAGGTTCCGGGCCTGAATAGACCTCGAACCCGAGTTCCTTGAAGATCACCGCGAGGGCGTCGGCGACGCTCCTGCCGGGCGGCTGCACGAAGTCGCGGCCATCCTCGGTTTCGATGATGTCCTCCGGCAGGGTGGAGCGGAAACAGGCGACGTTTCTGACGATCACTGGCGCACCTCGCCATCGAATTCGTCGACTGTCGTCCCACCGAAAAGGACCGGCCCGACGACGGCCTTGGTATAGGGCGATGTCCCATAGTTCAGCCGGTCGAGCGGACCATATCTAGTCCAGCCTAAATCTCGCTCCGCGCTCCAACGCGTCCCCCCATACTTCGCGCCCACCTTGCCCCCACTGTAGTGGGGATCGACGCCCACATGGTTTCTATAAACGTCCCGCGTCGTCATCCCCTTGTATCGGATCTTGTTGAAATCGCTCTCCGCGAGCCAACTTGGCAGCTTGGCGCGCACGGGGAGAATGTGATGGCTCTTCCCACGATAGGGTTCATTCCACCGCAGGGCTAAGCCTGGATTGTCCGCCAAAAACGCCAGCTCCTTCACAGTCGCCCCTTTTGCGAGCTTGCCGATGCCCGCCGCGCCTCGCATGAACTCGCCTCCCACGGCGAGCGAGCCCAGGTCGGACGCCAATTCTCCGTTGTTCATGCCAACGTTGAACGCGCGATGGTATTCTCCAAGCAGCGTGTCCGCGGCGGGCGTCGCGAACACGTTCTGCTTCAGATTGAAGTCGTGAAGCCCCGAGGCGATGTCGGCGCGCACCATCGAAGGATCGTCTATCCCGCGCATGACGTAATCGCCAATATCACCCGCGCGGGTGACAAGCTGTTCGCGAGCCGACTGGCCGGGAAGGCTGCGAAGTGGATCTAAGGGATCGGTCAGGCGGTAAACAAAGTAGGCGCCTTCTCCCGCCCCTTTGATGGTGTTCAGTCCGCCGCGGACGACGCCCGGCACAAGCCCTAGCCCCCAGCCCAGTCCTCCCACGACAGCCTTCGCCGTCGGATCGTCGTCGAGCCTGCTGCGGCGCGAGCCGGCTTCTTTGGAAGGCCCTGCCGGCAGCCCCGGTCGCACCATCGTCGGCTCGCCGGTCCAAATGTTGCGTCCCTGGCGAAATAGCTCCGCTTGCCTTGACTGCCTCGCCCTCTGGTCGGCGAGCGCCTGGAGCCGAGCATTGTCCGTACCGAGCAGCGTATGCCCGGCTTTCGCTTCTCCGCTTGTTGCGTCATCCCAGTGATTCGGAACGATGTAGCTGCGTCCCGCCCTTAGGGTGGACTCGGCGCCGTCCATGCCGTTGAGCGCGAGGAACTTCCCGATCGCGCGCGGGTCGCTTGAGCCCAATAGCCCTGAGATACTGTCGCCGGGTCGCGCCGATTGGAACCGAAGCCCAAGGTCCATCGCCTGCGGCGCACCGGTGTCCGGCCCAGCCCCCGGTTCGATGGCTTGGTCCGCCGGCGGCTTCGATCCAGAGTCGCGTCGCTCCAAATCGGCCCAACGCCCCGCCATCCAACCTATAATATCGCCAGGCGACTCCGCCTCGCGTGACCCCATCTCGGTCCGCCGCATCCGCACCCTCATTGCTTCTTGATCGCGACGGGCATTCCCATGCCTGCGCAACCTTGACTGTACGGGAGACGGCGCGAAAGGTCAAGAACAAAACAAGAACATAAATCGATCGGCGATCCCCGCCCCCTACTCGGCCGGATGCGCCACGCCTACCGGCTCTGGCGCTCCGGCCGAGGCGTGTCGCCGGCGCAGCACGCGGGCCTGGCGCTTGCGCTGCCAGATCACCACGCCGGTGATGCTGAGGGCCGCCACCACCACGCCCATGAACGAGATCAGGATGCGGCCCGGCAGGCCCAGGATGCGCCCGGAGTGCAGGGGAAACTGCGCCTGGACGAAGATGTCGGCGGCCGTCCCCTTCCAGGGCTCGCGCTGGCCCAACAGGCGCCCGTCGATCCCGTCATAGTAGAGGTAGGGCGGCCCCACGCCCGCCGCGCCATGGTCACCCGCCGGGGTGTGGAAGCCCACGCCGTAGATGCCGTACTCCGGCGTATAGAAGGCGCTGCCCGCGGGCGCGTCCCAGCCTCGGCGGGCCGCCTCCGCCTCCGCCTTCGCGATCACCGGGCCGTACGCGATCTTCGGCACGATCGGGTTGTCGTGGTCGCGCGGCGCGCGCAGGTCGAACGGCCCCGGCGTCACCTGCGAGACCTTTGACATCATCGGATAGAAGACCTCGCTGTAGAGGTTCAGCGAGAAGGCGGTGAAGGCCACCGTCAGCAGCACGCCCCAAAGCCACAGGCTGAACGCCCGGTGGATGTCGAAGTTGATCCGGTAGGCGCTGCCCGAGGTCTTGATCTTCCACGCCGGCTTCCAGCTGCGCCAGAACCCTTGCCGCTCGGCCGCCTTGCGCGCCGGCAGCGTCAGGTAGGCGCCCACGAAGCAGTCCAGCGTCCAGAGCAGCGCGATGCCGCCCATCAGCCAGACGCCCCAGCGGTCGATGCCCCACATCTCCGGGATGTGCAGGCTGTAGTGGAAGACATAGAGGAACGAGACGAAGGTCTCGGGGGTGATCGGCCACACCGCGCCCCAGTCGCGCCGCCCCAGCTCTTCGCCGGTCACGGGGTCGAGGAACACCTGGTTGTAGCCCGGCTCGAACGGCTTGCCCGTCGCGGGGTCGACCTTTCCCGTGACCCCGAACGCCAGGGAGTCGCCCGGATCGGCGGCGAGGGGGACGAAGGTCACCGCCACCCGCGGGTCGCGCGCCTCGATCTGCGCCGCCAGCTTCAGCGGGTCGACGGCCGCGCCCTTCCCCTCGGCGTGCATCAGGTGGGGGTTGAGCAGGTCGTCCAGCTCGTGGTCCCACGAGATCACCGCCCCGGTCACGCCCGAGACGAACAGGAACCCGGCGATCAACAGGCCGACCCAGCGATGCAGGAAGCCGAAATAGGGACGCAGACTCATCGGGACCGGCCTCGGGGATCCAGGACAGGGCCGACACCGTAGCAATTTTTAGATGCACTTGCGAGGCATTTGCATTCTGATCCGAGCACGGCGACCCGCGAGAGCCGACGCGGGGATGCATGGCTAAGTCGAAGCGGCGTTGCTCGCTGAGGCGGCCAGCCTTGCTGGAACCTCCGAGGAGGGTGTGGGGTCGGGAACCGCCCCACACCCTTTTCTGCTCGTCATCCTCGGGCTTGTCCCGGGGATCCATCCCCGGCGGCACGGTCGTGGGAGCGGATTGCGCTGGCAATCCGCCGCGGATCCTTGCGGCGGCTGCACCATGGATCCCCCGGACAAGTGTTCAGACCAGGGACATCCGTGCTGGTGCTGTGGGTCCGTCGTTCCGCGAGAAGCGCGCCGCCTTGGCCGCCGCCAACGCCGCACCCGCCGCGCCCGCACTGGACATCGGGAACCCGCGGCCCCATCCTCCGCGTTCAAACGACCGTTCGACACAAGGGCCCCTGCCCCATGTTCATGCGCTTCTTCACCGAGCTTCGCGAGGCCAAGGTCCCCGTGACGCTGAAGGAATACCTCGCCCTCATGGAGGCGATGGACAAGCAGGTCATCGACCGCTCGGTCGACGACTTCTACTACCTGTCGCGCGCCGCCCTGGTGAAGGACGAGAAGAACCTCGACAAGTTCGACAAGGTCTTCGGCCACGTCTTTAAAGGCCTGGAAGCGCTGGAAGGCGAAGGGATCACCGCCGACATCCCGGCCGAGTGGTTGAAGAAGATCTCCGAGAAGTTCCTCACCGAGGAGGAGAAGGCCCAGATCGAGGCCATGGGCGGCTTCGACAAGCTGATGGAAGCCCTCGCCGAGCGCATCAAGGAGCAGAAGGAGCGCCACGAGGGCGGCAACAAGGCCATCGGCACCGGCGGCACCTCGCCCTTCGGCGCCAACGGCTATCACCCCGAGGGCGTGCGGATCGGCCAGGACAAGGGCCGCCACGGCCGGGCGATCAAGGTCTGGGACAAGCGCGAGTACAAGAACCTCGACGACAGCGTCGAACTCGGCACCCGCAACATCAAGGTAGCGCTGCGCCGCCTGCGCAAATGGGTGCGCGAGGGTTCGCCCGACGAGCTGGACCTGGGCGGCACCATCAAGGGAACGGCCGAGAAGGGTTACCTCGACATCCAGATGCGCGCCGAGCGCCGCAACAAGATCAGCGTCCTGCTGTTCCTCGACGTCGGCGGCTCGATGGATAGCCATATCAAGGTCTGCGAGGAGCTGTTCAGCGCCGCGCGCACCGAGTTCAAGAACATGGAGTTCTTCTACTTCCACAACTGCCTCTACGAGGGCGTCTGGAAGGACAATAGGCGCCGTCACACCGAGAAGATGAACACCTGGGACGTGCTGCATAAGTACCCGCACGACTACAAGGTGATCTTCGTCGGCGACGCGACCATGAGCCCCTACGAGATCACCTATCCAGGCGGTTCCGTGGAGCACTGGAATGAGGAGGCCGGCGCCATCTGGATGGACCGCGTCGCCCAGATCTACGAGCACATGGTCTGGCTCAACCCAACCGCCGAGCGCCACTGGGACTACACGCCCTCGATCGGCGTGATGAAGCAGCTGGTGGGCGACCGGATGTTCCCGCTGACCATCGACGGGTTGGAGAAGGCGATGCGGGAGTTGTCGCGCTGAATGCGCGATAGGCCTAGGCTCCGGTAACGCTTAAGGGATTCGCATGACCGATCCCCTGATTCAGGACCCGCCGGAAACGGACGAGGCGCAGGCCGCGACCAAGGCCGCCGTGTTCAACGCCGCCGAGCGCCTGTTCGCGCTGCACGGCTTCCAGAACGTTTCGGTGCGCGACATCACCGCCGAGGCCGGGGTGAACCTGGCCAGCGTGAACTATCACTTCGGCTCCAAGGACGCCTTGCTGTTCGAGATCTTCCGGCGGCGCACGTCGGAACTCAACCGCGAGCGGGCCCGGCTGCTGCATGAGGCCGCCGCCCGGCACGACGGCAAGCCGCCGGTGCGCGAGATCCTCGAGGCCTACTTCGCCCCGCCGCTGCGCTGGGCGGCGCCCGACAACAGCCGACGCATCTCGGTCCAGTTCATCATCCGCGCCCGGTCCGAGGGCACTGCCGAGATGCGCGAGGTGCTGCGCAACGACGTCAGCCACCTCGAGCGGTTCGCCGGCGCCCTGATGGCGGCGCGGCCCGACCTGCCCAAGGAAGACGTCTACTGGCGCCTGCACTTCGTCCTGGGCATGGTGCACAATAACCGTTTTGCAGAGTTCGACCGGCTGCACCACCTCTCCGGCGGCCTCACCCGCGAGGGCGACGTCGAGGCGCTGCTGAAGCGCATGCTGGACTTCGCCGAAGCCGGGTTCGCGGCCTAGGTGCGGAGACTTCTGCTCAGCGCCTGCGCGCTGAGGTTCTTCGACACCTTCTTGCTGATCGTCCCCTTCTACACGGTGATGTTCGCCGAGAAGGGCCTGTCGCCGGCCCAGATCGGCCTGGTGCTCGGGGCGTGGTCGGCCGTCGGCGTCGTGCTGGAGGTGCCATGCGGGGTGCTGGCCGACCGCATGTCGCGCCGCTGGCTGCTGGCGATCTCCCAGCTCCTGCGGGCCAGCGGCTTCCTCGTCTGGCTGGCCTTCCCCAGCTTCTGGGGCTTCCTGGCGGGTCTGATGCTCTGGGGCATGAAGAGCGCCACCATGAACGGCGCCTTCGAGGCCCTGGTTTACGACGAGCTCAAGGCCCTGGGGCGCGAGGCAGAGTACGCCAAGGTGTTCGGCCGCGCCAAGGCCGCCCGCGGCGTGGGTCTGGTCGCCGCGTCCCTGACCGCAGCGCTCGCCGCCCCGCTAGGCTACGGCCCGCTGATCGTGGCCAGCGCCGTGGCGGGCGTGACCGCCGCGCTCGCCGCGCTCAGCCTCCCCTCGGCGCCGCGCATCGCCCACGCCGTCGACTGGAGCTACTTCGGCCACCTAGCCCGCGGCGCCCGCCAGGCGCTCACCCTGCCCGGCGTGCCGGCGCTGATCGCCTTCATCGCCGGCGTGCAGGCCGTGGCCTACGCCACCGCCGACTACTGGCAGCTCTTCGGACGCGACATCGGCCTCCCCAAGCCCGCCATCGCCGTGTTCATCGCCGCCATCGCCTGCGCCGAGGTCGCCGGCAGCATCCTGTCGCACCGCGTGCGCCGGCCCGACCCCCGCTGGCTGTACGGCGCCGCCACCCTGGCGGGACTCGCGATCGTGACGGCGGCGGCGATTCACCAGCCATGGGCCGTGGCCTTCCCGCTCCTCTACATGGGCCTCTACAGCCTGGTCGACGTCAGCGCCGACGCGCGTTTCCAGCACGCCCTGAAGGTCGAGACCCGCGCCACCGTCGCGTCGGTTAAGGGCTTCGTCACCCAGTGCGCCAACGGCGTCCTGATCCTGGGCTTCGGCCTGATCGCCCAGGCCGGCTCGTACCGCGCCTCGTTCCTGGCCTACGGTGCGGCGCTCATGCTGCTGGGCCTCGCCTACGCCACAACAAGTTTGGTCCGCGGGCCACGTCGGGCTTAGAGTTGTTGGATCGCGAACCTCACGCGGCGAGGCGCCAGGCGAACTTCAGGTCCTCGACAAACATGGCGTAGGCCTTCGCTTTTGCCTCGGCGTCCGGGACGCGGAGCAGGTAGGACGGGTGGTAGGTCACGACGCCCTGGGCCTGGTCAGGGAGCTGCAGCGCCTGGCCGCGGAACTTGCCGATCGGGGTGGGCTTGCCGAACACCGCCAACCCCGCCGTCGCGCCCAGCGAGACGATCACGCGAGGCCGGATGATCCGCCGCTCGGCGTCCAGCCACCAGCGGCAGGCAGTGACCTCGCCCGTCTCGGGCGTCTTGTGGATGCGCCGCTTGCCACGCAGCTCGTGCTTGAAGTGCTTCACCGCGTTAGTGACGTAGGTCTCGGTCCGCGGCACCCCGGCCTCGGCCAGCGCCTTGTTGAACACCTGGCCGGCGGGTCCGACGAACGGCTTTCCGGCCAGGTCTTCCTGATCGCCTGGCTGCTCCCCTACGAACAGCAGCCTCGCCTTGCCGGGTCCTTCGCCCGCCACGCCCTGGGTCGCGTCGCGCCAGAGGTCGCAGCGCCGGCAGTGATCGACCCCGGCCGCCACCTCCTCGAGCGAGGTCGGCGCCTGGCCGTCCCACGGCGCATCGCGGCTGTTGCGCACGGCCGCCTTGACCACGCGGCGGTTGGGTTCGGAAGGGGCCTGGCGGACCATGGCGTCGGTACGGCCTTGGGCTTGGGCGATGAGTTCGGGAATGAGCGCGGCCTCGGGCAGGTTCCGCCAATAGCGCTTGGGCATCTCCTTCTGCATGGCGCCCACCTTCAGTCGGGCCGGGTTGAAGATGGAGGCGTAATAGGTGCGCCAGTATTCCTCGAGAGCATCCTCCGACGGCGCGTCTGCGGGATCGGCGCCCGGCGTGAAGGTCAACTCCGACATGTCCCAGTGCACGCAGGCGTCCGGCGTCAGGATCGAAAAGCGCATGTTGGCGAAGCGGCGCGCGAAGAACGGCGCCGTCGCCTCGGCCACGCGATGCGCCGGCTCGAACCAGGCGACATAGGCCTCGCCGTTTTCGTCCGACGCCAGGCGGAAGCGGACGAAAGCCTTCATCTTGTGCGCCGCGCGGTTGACCTCCTTGGCGAAGTGGTTCGCCTGGCCGACCTCCGGATCCGAGCTGATATGCATCAGGTTCGGCTCGTCTTGCAGCCGCCAGAGCAGGCGATAGAGCAAGGCGAAGCGTTCGTCCGACCGGTGCAGGATCACCCGCGCGGCCAGATCCACGAACGCCTTCGGCGCCGTGAACGTGGCCTTTGCGTCGCGGCTCGGCAGGGGGGCCCGAAGGCCGTCGAAGAGCGTCGCCGCGCCGTCCACCGTCCAAAGCGCCGCCTCGGGTGGAACCCTGCCGCTGCGCAGGCCGCGCGCCGCGCGCCGCCAACCGTCGAAGTCGGTCTCGTGGGCCAGGCGGACCACCTGCATCAGAAGAGGCCCAGTTGTACGGGTTCGACGCGCTGGCGCAGGTCTGCGCGGTCGGTGAGGCCGCCGGGGCTCCAGTCTGCGCAGATCAGGAACGGCTTCAGCTTCTCGATACCCCGTGACAGCCGCTTCACATCGGCGAGTTCAAGGCGCTTGAACCGGCGGACGTCGAGGATGCGGTCGACCGCTCGGACGCCCAGGCCTGGCACACGCAGCAGGCGCTCGCGGTCGGCCGTATTCACGTCCACCGGGAAGTCTCCGCGGTTCCGGAGCGCCCACGCCAGCTTGGGATCGATGGCCAGGTCCAGGTCCTCCGTCTCGCCGATGATCTCGGCGCGCTGGAAGCCGTAGAACCTCATCAGCCAGTCGGCCTGGTAGAGGCGATGCTCGCGGATCAGCGGCGGGCGTTGCAGCGGCAGCCGCGAGGTCGAGTCCGGGATCGGCGAGAAGGCGGAATAGTAGACCCGCCGCAGGCGGTACGCGCCGTAGAGGCTCTCCGACCGCTTCAGGATCGCGCCATCCGTCGCGGCGTCGGCGCCGACGATCATCTGGGTGGACTGACCGGCGGGCGCGAACTTCGGCGGCTTGGCCTTGCGTCCCTTTTCCTTCGAAGCGTCCTCAGAGACACGAACCGCGCCCATGGCCTTCTTGATGCCGACCACGTCCTTCTCGGGCGCGAAGGCGGCGAGGCTCTCGTCCTTTGGCAACTCGATGTTGATCGACACCCGGTCGGCATAGAGGCCCGCCTCGTTGACCAGCGCCGGCGACGCCTCGGGGATCACCTTGAGATGGATGTAGCCGCGGAAGTCGTGGACCTCGCGCAGGGTGCGGGCCACCCGCACGATCTCCTCCATGGTGTAGTCCGCTGAGCGGATGATGCCGGAGGAGAGAAACAGGCCCTCGATATAGTTGCGCTTGTAGAAGCCGAGCGTCAGGTCGACGACCTCGTCCACGCTGAAGCGGGCCCTGGGCGTGTTGGAGCTGACGCGGTTCACGCAGTAGGCGCAGTCGTAGACGCAGAAGTTGGTCAGCAGGATCTTCAGGAGGCTGATGCAGCGACCGTCAGGCGCATACGCGTGGCAGATGCCCATCCCGCCGTCGGTGGAGCCGACGCCCTTCCCGCCGCGAGAGTCGCGCTTGACCGATCCCGACGAGGCGCAGGACGCGTCGTACTTTGCGGCGTCGGAGAGGATTGCGAGCTTGCGCTTGAGATCGAGGGTGGGCACCTCGAAAAGGTATTGTTCTATCTTTGTTCACGCAAGCGTGGCCGTACGGGAATTTTCGCGCGATTTTCGGAAGGACCCGGTTGCGGCTCCCCCAACGTGGGGGCGTTCGGGCGGGGGAGCCGCGTTCAGGAGTGCTTCGGGGCGGTCGGTCCGGGGGGAGAGATGGACCGGCGTCCCTCAAGCCCGGACACCATCGCCCCACGGCTTGGCCGCAGTAGGGCGGGTTCGTGTCAGCGCTGTATAGTTTCGCGGCCGATACAAGGCAGTTGCGCCCTAAGTGTTATAGTCATATATAACACCAGATCAGATGGCGGATGATGAAGACTCACCGTCACGGTCGCCTCCGCGGGACGGGGAGGCGGTTCGGACGAGGCGATGGACCCCGAGTGGAACGACAGTCAGCCGATCTACCGCCAGATCCGCGATCGCGTGGTCGCGATGATCCTCGATGGCCTGCTCAAGGAGGGCGACCCGCTGCCCTCGGTGCGCAACGTCGCGGCGGAAAGCCGGGTCAACCCGCTGACTGTTCTGAAGGCCTACCAACAGCTCACCGACGAGGGCTTGGTGGAGAAGCGTCGCGGGCTGGGGATGTTCGTCAACACCGGAGCTCGCGCGCTGCTGCTTTCGGCCGAACGCGAGAAGTTCCTGGACGAGCAGTGGCCCGAGGTGCTGGCCACCATCCAGCGGTTGGGCCTGACTGGCGATCTGCTGGGCAAGCCGCCAAAGGGCGAGGGCTGAACCGATGGCCTGCATAGACGCCCGCGGCCTCCGCAAGGCCTACAAGACCACCATCGCCCTGGACGGCGTGGACCTCACCGTCGAGGAAGGTCGCATCGTTGGCCTGATCGGCCCCAACGGCGCCGGCAAGAGCACCGCGCTGCAGGCGATCCTGGGGCTTACGCCCTACGAGGGCGGACTGCGGGTCATGGGCCGCGATCCCTGGGTCGCGCGCGACGAACTGATGCGCGACGTCTGCTTCATCGCCGACGTGGCGGTGCTGCCCCGCTGGATGCGGGTCTGGCAGGCGCTGGACTACGTCGAGGGCGTGCATCCGCGCTTCGACCGGGCCAAGGCCGAGGGCTTCCTGGCCAAGACGCAGATCCAGAAGAAGAGCCGGGTTCGCGAGCTGTCCAAGGGGATGGTGACCCAGCTGCATCTCGCCCTGGTGATGGCGATCGACGCGCGCCTACTGGTGCTGGACGAGCCGACGCTGGGCCTGGACCTGCTGTATCGCAAGGCCTTCTACGACAGCCTGCTGAACGACTATTTCGACGGGAGCCGCACGATCCTGGTCACCACCCATCAGGTGGAGGAGGTGCAGCACATCCTCACCGACGTCGTGTTCCTGAACCGCGGCCGTGTGGTGCTGGACTCGACGATGGAGGCGTTCGAACAGCGCTACGTCGAACTGTTGGCGGCGCCGGACGGGCTGGCCGAGGCGCGCACCTTCGGCCCGATTCACGAGCGGCAGCTGTTCGGCCGCAGCCTGCTGATCTTCGATGGCGTCGACCGACAGCGGCTGTCGGGCCTGGGCGATGTGCGGACGCCCAGCCTGGCCGACATCTTCGTGGCCGTGATCGGGGGCGCCCAATGACGGCGGTCCACGATACGCCCCCTGCCGCTCTGCCGTGGCGGCGCGTCCTGTACTGGCAGGTCCGCCGCGAGCTCTGGGAGAACCGCGCGATCATACTCGCGCCGGCCGCGACCGCGACGATAGGCTTCCTTGGCTTTGTCATCAGCGCTTTCGGCCTGCCCGAGGCGCTGCGCGCGGTGGCGGCGGGCGGCAAGCGTCCCGCCCTGCTCCTCGGGCCCTATAGCTTCGTGGCCTTGGCTGTGCTGGCGACCGGCCTGCTGGTCGGCCTGTTCTATGCAGCCGGCGCGCTGCAAGGCGAGCGGCGGGACCGTAGCCTCCTGTTCTGGAAATCGATGCCGGTGTCCGATCGGATGACGGTGCTGTCCAAGGTGGTCGTGCCGGTTCTGGTGATCCCCCTGGTGACGCTGGCCATCACCCTTGGAACCCAGGCGTTGATGCTGGCGTGGAGCACCCTCGCGGCCCTCGCGAACGGCATCAGCCCACTGCTGCTCTGGCGGCACGTGAACCTGACGACCATGTGGGTGGTCCTGCCCTACGGCCTGCTGGTCAACGTTCTCTGGATGGCGCCCGTCTGGAGCTGGCTGCTGCTCGTCTCGGCGTGGGCGCGGCGTATGCCGATCCTCTGGGCGCTCGGGCCCTTCGCGGCGCCCGCGATCGTCGAGGGCATCGCCTTCCGCACGTCGCATGTCGCCCAGTTCGTCGGCGAGCGGCTCCTCGGCGGCTACGCCATGGCTTTCAGCGTCGGAGGCAAGGCCGAGCAGGCCATCGACAGCCCCCGCCAGCTCGACCCTTTCCACGTCCTCGCCCAGCCGGACCTCTGGATCGGACTGCTATTCGCCGCCGCGTTCCTGGCGGCCGCGATCTGGCTCCGACGACGACGCGAGCCGGCCTGACCTAGCCCCTCCCCTCCGGAGATACCCATGACCACTGCAATCCTCACGCCCGGCGGGTCCGCCCGGGCGACGGCGGAACGCGCCCTGAATGCCGCCGCAGCCTTCTGGTTCGCCGTCGCGGTGATCGGCCAGGCCCTGTTCGCCATCTACATCCTGGCCGTCTACGCCCCGACCTCGCTCAGCGGAAACTTCGCGGCGTGGAATGAGAACAAGATGCTCATCAAGGGCTATGTGCCCGGCGACAACGTGGGCAACCTGGCCTTCGCCGCGCACGTGCTGATGGCGGCGGTCGTGACCTTCGGCGGAACGCTCCAGCTCGTGCCGCAGATCCGCGCTCGGGCGCCCGCCGTCCACCGGTGGATCGGCCGCGCCTTCATGACCACGGCCATGCTGGCCAGCGTCGTAGGCCTCTGGATGACCTGGGGGCGGCCCACCTGGTCAGGCCTGCCCAGCGCCATCGCCATCAGCCTGGACGCCGCCCTGATCCTGGCGTTCGGCGGACTCGCCTGGCGCACCGCCGCGATCCGCGACTTCGCGGCCCACCGCCGCTGGGCCATTCGCACCTTCCTGGTCGCCAATGGTGTCTGGTTCCTGCGGCTTGGCATGGCGACCTACGGCATGGCCTACACGCTGACAGGCAAGGTCCTGCCCGGTCCGAGCGCCTTCTTCGACCTGTGGAGCTTCGGGAGCTACCTCGTTCCCCTCCTGATCCTCGAACTCTACCTGCGCGCCAAGGCGGGGGGCGGGCCAGCGCTACGCGTGGCCGCGGCCGGCGCGATCGCGCTCGGCGCGCTTCTCATGGCCATCGGCATCTTCGGCACGTGGATGGGCATGTTCTGGCTGGTCCTGACCAACGTCCTCGCCAGGCTCTGAAAGACATCGTCATGACGCTCGAAGCCCCCGAGGGTTCGCCCTGGATCCTGCATTTCGCCGCCACCCTGCTGCTGGTGCTTCATATAGCCGGCGGCGCCATGGGCATCCTCTCCGGCGGTGTCGCGATGTTCGCCCGCAAGGGCGGCCGCCAGCACGCCTTGGCCGGAACGGTCTTCTTCGTGGCCATGCTGACCATGACCGGCGTCGCCGCCGTCACGGCTCCGTTTCTCGCCGACGGGCGCTGGACGAATACCACGGCGGCGGTCTTCACCCTCTATCTCGTCGTTACAGCCTGGGCGACGGTGCGCCGGAGGCCCGGCAGCATAGGCGGCTTCGAGCGTTGGGTCGTCGCTGTCCCCATCGCCATTGCCGTCATGGGCCTGGCCCTCGTGCCCTTCGGGGCGGCCGCCGGGCGGATGGAAGGCTTCGCGACCGTGTACGTTTTCGCCCTGGTCTCAACCCTTGCGGCGGCCAGCGATATCGCTGTGATCCGACGCGGCGGCGTGGTCGGCCGCGACCGGCTGGTTCGTCACCTCTGGCGAATGGGGGCGGCGCTGTTCGTCGCGAGCGGCTCGTTCTTCTTCGGCCAGCAGGACCGCATCCCAGCGGCGATCCTCGGTACGCCGCTGCCATCGCTCCTTGGGCTCTCGCCCTTGCCGCTGATGGCGTTCTGGTGGATCCGCACACGCTTTCCGCAACTGTTCCGCTGGCGCCGCGCCGAAGCCTGACCGCCCTCGCCATCCAGCGCCAGCGCGGTACAAGTGCCTGGCACAGGGAGTTGAGCGTATGGCGTTTCGGGGCGTGATGGCGGGACTGGGTCTGGCGCTGGCTCTGGCAGGGACGGCCCAGGCGGCCAGCCCGACGGCCCAGGTGCGGGCGTGGCGGCAGGCGAACGAAAAGGTGATCGTCGGCGACTTCATCAAGCTGCTGTCGATGCCGAACGTCGCCACCACCGTGTCCGACGTGGAAGCCAACGCCGCCTACCTGCAGGACCAGCTGAGGGCCCGCGGGTTCGAGACCCGGCTGCTGACCGCGGAGCCCGGCACACCGCCATCGGTGTTCGGCGAGCTGAAGACGCCGGGGACGAAGCGGACGGTGGTGTTCTACGCGCACTACGATGGCCAGCCGATCGGCCAGAAGGGCTGGATGACGCCGCCGTTCCAGCCGTCGATGCGCACCGCCCTGCCCGAGGCCAAGCCTGTGGACTGGCAAGGCGCCGCCGGTCCCCTCGACCCGGCATGGCGGCTGTTCGCGCGCTCGACCGGCGACGACAAGGCCTCGGTTCAGGCCATGCTCAGCGCGCTCGACGCGCTGAAGTCGGTGGGCCGCAAGCCATCGGTGAACATCAAGATCCTTTGGGAGGGCGAGGAGGAACAGGGCTCGCCCCACTTCGAGGCGCTGGTCACCCGGCACAAGGCGCTGCTGAAGGGCGATCTGCTGATCATGGGCGACGGGCCGATGCATCAGTCAGGCAAGCAGATCATCAACTTCGGCAACCGCGGCATCGCGGGCTTCAAGGCGACCGTTTACGGTCCGACCCGGCCTCTGCACGACGGCCACTACGGCAGCTGGGCGCCCAGCCCCACGGTGATGATCGCGGGGCTGGTCATGAGCCTGCGCGACGACGAGGGGCGCATCCTGGTCCCCGGCTTCGCCGACGACGTGACGCCGGTGTCGGCGGCGGACAAGGCGGCGCTGGCGGGACTGCCCGATGTCGAGACCGACCTGAAGAAGAACCTGGGCCTGGGCCGCAACGTCGGCGGGCCGCGTCTGGCCGACGGCTATCTGGCGCCGACCTTCAACGTGCGGGCGATCCATGGTGGCGACACCGGCCCCGACGCCGCCAACGCCATCGCCACCGAGGCCGAAGCCTCGTTCGACATCCGTCTGGCCCCTGGCATGACGCCACAGAGGGCGCGCGAGAAGACCGAGGCCTACCTGACCTCGCAGGGCTGGAAGATCGTCCGCGACACGCCTGACGCCGCGACCCGGCTCGCGAACCCGAAGGTGGTGCGGATCAACTGGGAGGACGGCGAGAGCGAGGCCACCAAGACCCCGATGGACGGGCCCGCGGCAGCGGCCGTCTCGGCCTCGATCGGGCGGACGGTCGGCTATCCGGTCCTGCGGCTGCCGATCGTGGGCGCGAGCTCCGGCATGGCCAAGATCGTCAATGCGCTGGAGGTCCCGATGGTGGGCGTCAGCATCGCCAACTACGACAACAACCAGCACTCGGTGAACGAGAACATCACCCTGCAGGCGCTGTGGGGCGGGATCGAGGTCTACGCAGGACTGCTGTCGGACCTGAGCTGGTAGACGCGCCGCAGCGAACGGCGCCCAAGTCGCGGTTCTTCTCGGGCAAACCGTCCGCGTGAGACGATCTGACCGCATTTGATACACTGCGTCCTCTCGGACCCACCGGCATCAGCGCAAGCTGACCGCGCCGGCTCACCGTGTCGGTTCGCCAGACCGCATGGAGAGACCGATGAGTTTTCTGAAGACGCTGGCCCTTGGCGCCGCGACCCTCGGCGCAGCCGTGGCGCTTGCTGGATCCGCTGCGGCGACAACCACCCTGACCTATGTCGGCAACGATTTTATCTACCGCGTCGGGCCTTACCAATTCGGCGATAGGGTCACCGGGACCGTCGAACTGGAGGATCCGCTGGGCGCCAACTTCTTCGGCGAGGCGACCCCCCTGTCGATGACGCTGACGGTGGGTGGTATGGCGCTCAGCACGCCCAATCTCAGCCGCGCGAGGTTCGCCACCAACGCGGCAGGCGAGATCGTCAACTGGCAAGTCAGCATCTATGCGCTGATTGGCGATGACTACTTCTCGTTCACCACCTCCAACACCGCAGTCAATCAATTCGGAGTCTACGGCGGGGTTCTGGACTACGCATCGTTGGACTCCGTTTCACAATCCGCACCGTCGTCCGGCGCCAGCAACACCTTCGCGCCCGGCGTGTGGACCATGACCACAAGCACCGACCCCACCGTTGTGCCCGAGCCCGCCACCTGGGCGATGATGCTGAGCGGCTTTGCGCTGACCGGCGGCCTGCTGCGCCGGCGGCGGGCGCTACCCGACGCTGTCGTCTGAGCCGTCCGCGCTCTGAAAATCGCGGGGCGACAGGCCGTAGGCGTTCTTGAACAGCCGCCGCGCCGTCCGCGCGTCGTTCAGGCCGCATTGGGCGGCGGCGGCGGCGATGCTCGTGGGGCGTCCGCGCCGCAGCGCCTCGCGGAAGCGGCCCAGCCGGATATCTCGGATCGCGGCTCCCACCGTGAGATCGCGCTCGGCGAAGGCGCGATAGAGGGTCGCCCGCGAGCAGCCGAGAGCTTGAGCGATCCGGGCGGCGTCGAGGTCGCGTTCCGACAGATGGATGTCGATGTAGCGCCGCGCCGCCGCGAGCAGCGCGGTGTCGCCCGACCCGGCGGCCTCGGCCACGGCGGATCGACCGCTGCGCAGGCCGGTCAGGATCAGGTCGATGACGCCGCCCAGCGCGGTCTCGGCCTCCAGGTCGTTGAAGTGCGGCGCCTGGCGCGCCAGCAGGCGGAACTGGGCGGTGACGAGAGGGGCCAGCGCGCTGCGCGACAGGGCGCCCAACAGAACGGTCGGCGGCGGGATGTCTGCGCCGAAGATCTCGTTGAGGGCGCCGCGGGGGATCATCACGTTCACGCCCCGATGCCGGCGAGGCCAGGCGACCTTGGCGTCCTGATCCGGGTCGTAGGCATAGAGATCGCCAGCCTGGGCGATGTGCGGGCGATCGCGGCCTGACTGGCTGCGTCGTTGACCGCTGAGGACCAGGCCCAGGTGCAGCGCGCCGCCGCGGTCGCCGGGCGGCGGCTGGGCCCGGCCGCCGGACGTCGCATCGGACTCGAACAGCACGAGTGTGCGCGCGCCGCAGAACAGCCCCTGCGCCCGAGCGCGAAAGTCTCGCCGCTGGGCCGCCGTGGGCGCGTCGCCGTCCCAATCCGGCCAGACGATGCTGCGCCAGAACTCGTATCGCTCGGCCGGCGGGACGAGGTCGGTGTCGACGCTCATGCGCGCGTACCTGGGCGCGGTGCTGAGACGGTGGCCGAGAGGCTCCCGCGAAGGAGTCCAACTCCACTCGTGAGGTCCCCAGGACCACGACGCCCCGGCCTCGCTGTCCCGGTCGCGACGGGCCCACTCGCTCCGCGGCTGGTTCACCGTGTGGGCCCTCTGACTGATGACCAAGCATATCCAGCGAGGTGGGTGTTTGGAAGCACGCCTCCGGCGCAAGTTGGCTATAGTGACGTTATCGCGCCGGGGGGCGCAGGGGGTTCGAAAAGGGGCGGGGCATGACAGCGGCCGGAGCACAGGCGCCCGTCGAGGGGCCAGAGGAGCGGCATGGCCTGTTCCAGGATGCCCTGGCCGACTGGACCAACGACGACGTCCTGCTGACCAAGGAGGCCCGCGGCGCGTTGGGAGCCCGGCACCCGACCGGCCTGCGCGTGCTCGACTGGCCCGAGTTGCGGGCGCTGTTCGCCAAGTATGATCCGCCCGCGACGCGCCACGGGCGTCGCGACCGGCGCTATGGCGTGCTTTCGGTGGCGCTGGCCGGCCTGGGGCTGGTCCTGGCCGTCCTTGCCCCGCTGGCGGTGGGCTTCGAGCGCTACATGGAAATGGCCGCCGCGGCCGTGACGATCACAGCCCTGGGCCTGATCGCGCTCCACGAGTTCGGCGAGAATTCGAAGGCGCGTTGGCTGGGTCAGCGCTTCGGCGCCGAGCGTGTGCGGGCGCTGTACTTCCAGTCGGTGACCAACAACCTGGACCTCGTGGCGCGCGCGATGAGCAACGATGCGGCGCTGGGGGAATGGAAGGTCGCCCGGGCCCGGATGCTCTCCTACCTGCCCAACCCTCAGGATCTGCCGGGGCAGGTGCCCAAGCTCGCCGGCCCGGCGAGCGACGACGAGACCTGGGTGGTTCCGGACTGGACGGCGCCGCCCTCCCCGCCAGCGCCCGCCGCGGAGCTGAACCTCCTGTTGTCCCTGCTGCGGGGCCAGCGGCTCAACTCACAGCTCGACTATGTGGAGCGCAAATTGAGCGATTCCCTCGGAGCGCCGGGACGGCGGGCGGCCACGGTTCGCACCCTGGGCAAGCTGCTGCTGGCCGCCGGCGTGGTGACAGGCGTGGTCGCGGGCGTGCTGCTGGCGACGGGCAAGACCCCGCAGGACACCGACGTGAAGCTGGCGCTGGAGGTGATGGTCGGCGCGATCGTGGCCGCCCTGGCGCTCAGGGTGATCAACGACGACCGGTTGCTGAGCGGCGACGCCGGCCGCTACGCCGCCTATGCCGCGGCCGTGCGCAAGGCGCGCGACCGCTTCGACGCCGGTGGCCTGCCCGAGAAGCTGGCCGCCCTGCGCGAGATGGAGGTCGTGGCCTACCGCGACCTGCGCGAGTTCGTGGCGGCGCACTGGCGGGCGCGCTAGAGCCTGTCGGGTTCAGATGAAATCATCTGAACCCGATAAACAGGCTCGATCTCTTTGATTTAGAGCGCGTTTTAGGGGCGAAGCCGGCTTCCACTTTCGCCCAACGCGCTCCAGCGCCCCGGGGTCAGATGCGCCGACGCCGGGCGTCCTTGAGCACCTCGTGGGCCGCGTTGTGGCCGGGCGCGCCGGTGACGCCGCCGCCCGGATGCGTGCCCGCGCCGCACTGGTAGAGGCCCTTCACCGGTGTGCGGTAGTCCCCGGCGCCCAGCAGCGGCCGCGCCGAGAACAGCTGATCCAGGCTGAGCCGGCCGTGCATGATGTCGCCATTCACGAGTCCGAACGTACGCTCGAGGTCCAGCGGCGACAGCACCTGCCGGCCCACCACCGACTTGGCGAAGCCCGGCGCATGCTTCTCCACCGTGGCGATCATCAGGTCGGCCACCTCCTCGCGATGGTCGTCCCACGAGCGGCCATTCGGCAGCTGTGGCGCCACGTGCTGGCAGAACAGACTGGCCACGTGCTGGCCGGGGGGCGCCAGGCTGTCGTCCAGCGTGGACGGGATCAGCGCCTCGACGATCGGTTCCTTCGACCAGCCGTGGGCGCGGCAGTCATCGTAGGCGCGTTCCATATAGGCCATGGTCGGGGCGATGATGATGCCCCCGGTCATGTGGTCGCCAGGACCGGGCGCGACCGTGAAACTGGGCAGCTCGGACAGGGCCACGTTCATGCGGAAGGTCGCCGAGCCCGAACGGTAACGGTCGATCCGCTCCAAGAAGTCCTTGGGCTGCACGGCAGCGTCGACCAGCTTCTGGAACAGCAGCTGCGGGTGCAGGTTCGAGACGACCGCGCGCGCCTTCAGGGTCTCGCCGGCGGCCGTGACCACGCCGGTCGCGCGACCCTTCTCGGTCAGCACCTCGGCCACCGTCACGTCGGTGCGGATCTCCACGCCGCGCTCACGGCAGCAGGCGGCCATGGCCTGGGTGATCGCGCCCATGCCGCCGATGGCGTGGCCCCACGCGCCCTTCTTGCCGTTCACCTCGCCGAACACGTGGTGCAGGAGCACGTAGGCCGAGCCGGGCGTGTAGGGGCTGGCGTAGTTGCCCACGACGCCGTCGAAGCCGTAGGCGGCCTTGATCGGGTCGCTCTCGAACCAGCCGTCCAGCCAGTCGCCGGCCGACTGGGAGAACAGCGCCAGCAGGTCCCGCTTGGCGGTAAGGTCCAGCTTCGAAAGCTTGCGGCCGATGACCGCGCTCTTGATCAGCTCGGGGATGGCCTCCTTGAGCCCACCCTCGACGAGGTTGGGCGGCGTCTGGATCACCAGCTCGCGCAGGACGTCGGCGATGGCGTCCAGGCGATCCCAGTAGGCGGGCAGCCGCTCGGCGTCCTTCTGCGAGAACCGCGCGGTCTCGGCCTGGGTACGGCCGTCGCCGACGAAGAAATGGTCACCGTCCAACGGCAGGAAGTTGGCCATCTTCCGTTCGACCACCTGCAAGCCATGCCGGTGAAGCTCCAGGTCGCGTATGACTTTCGGGTTCAGCAGCGAGACGGTGTAGCTGGCCACCGAGTTGCGGAAACCGGGGTGGAATTCCTCGGTCACCGCCGCGCCGCCCACGACGCCGCGCCGCTCCAGCACCGTCACCTTCAGACCGCTCGCCGCCAGGTACGCCGCGCAAGTCAGGCCGTTATGCCCGCCGCCGATGATGATCACGTCGCTCATGGCCTGTGCTCGCACACCGACAGGCTGCACCGCAACCGCGCGGAACCGGAGCCTTCGCGAACGGTTCCGCCCGCATGACCCGCCTGCGCATCCGCCACGAGACGTTCTACCGTTACGAGCGGCCGGTCTCGTTCGCCCAGCATCGCCTGCTGCTGCGACCGCGCGATAGCCACGCCATCCGGGTTGTAGACGCCGTGCTCACCGTCTCACCGCCGGGCGAGACGCGCTGGATCTACGACGCCCTGGGCAATTCGGTGTGCTGCTTCACGCCGCGCGGGGACTCGACGGCGCTGTCCATCACCAGCGAGCTGGTGATCGAGCGCTACCCGGCCGACCTCTCGGACCTGAAGGTGGACGACCCGCAGACCGCGACGCCCATCGTCTATTCCCCCTGCGACCGCGCGGTGCTGGCCCCGTTCATAGAGCCGGCGACGGAGGACGCCGACAGCGATCTGTTGAAATGGCTGCGTGGCCACGTGGGCAGTCCGCACGAACCCGCGCTCGACTTCGTGCTGCGGCTCAACCAGACGATCCACGACGAGTTCGACTATCAGCCTCGCGACCTGGGCGCGGCCCAAGAGCCCTCGCACACCGTGAAGTTGGGCGCCGGGACCTGCCGTGATTTCGCCTGGCTGCTGGTCGAGGCGCTGCGGCGGCTGGGCTACGCGGCGCGGTTCGTCACCGGCTACCTGTATTCCCCCGGCCATGGGGACATACGCGGCGCGGGCGCCACCCATGCCTGGTGCGAGGTGTTCCTGCCCGAGCTGGGCTGGACCGAGTTCGACCCCACGAACGCCCTGGCCGAGAGCGGCGACCTGATCCCCGTGGCCGTGGCGCGAACCCCGCTGGAGGCCGCCCCGATCTCGGGCTCCATCTACGGCGACCCGGGCGCCACGAGCCTGAGCGTTCACGTGGATGTGCGTCCGGCCGATTCGCTTCAGGAGGCGGCATGAGTCATCAATCCCGGCTGGACAGGAGGACCTGTCGATGACGCACGGCTTCCAGCAACAGGACAGGGCCCAGGCCTCTCCTTTCATGAAATCGGCGGCGACGCCGCAGCACGGCCAGAAGCCGCCCGAGAAGCCGCTGCCCGTCCGCGCGCCCCGCAGCTATAAGCCGCGTCCGGGGCACTAGCGGCGCGCGTATAGGCCACTAGATTTGCCCGCGTGGGCGTAGAGGAACTTTCGAGATGAGCCTGATGGTGCGTCGGCGCGAGCTGATCATGGGCGGCGCCGGCCTGATAGTCCCGGGCATGGCGCTGGCAGCGCCGGCTAAGCTCGCCTTCCAGGTCTTCCGCAATGGCACGAAGGTCGGCGAGCACCAGATGACCTTCGCGGGCGACGAAGGCGCCCAGACCGTCACGACCGACGTCGACATGGTGGTGAAGGTCGGGCCGGTGCCGGTCTACAAATACAGGCACGATGCGGTCGAGCGCTGGGCGAGCGGCAAGTTCGTCAGCATCGACGCCACGACCAACGGCAATGGCAAGATCCAGAAGACCTCGGCGCGCGCGATGCCGGGTTATGTGCAGATCACTGGGCCCAAGGGCGCGGTGCGCGGGCCGGCCGACGCCGTGCCGCTCAGCCACTGGAACCAGGCCAGCTTCGGCAAACCGCTGTTCAACCAGCAGGAAGCCAAGATGCTGAAGGTGGTCTGCGCCAAGGTAAAGCCCGGCCACTGGCAGATCCGCGGCGAGGCCGAGATCGACGACTTCTATGACGGCTCCGGGAACTGGCTGGCCCTGAAGGGCAAGCTGGAGGACGGTTCGAAGATGGAATACCGGCGGATCTAGCCGGCCAAGGCCTCAGCGCGACGCGAGTTCGGTGCGAAGAGTCCGCGCCGCCAGCAGGTAGTGCAGCGACGCCCACCAGAAGAGCGTCACGATCGCGACCAGGGCATTGCGGATCCCGACGGCGGAGGCCGAGCGGCAGGCGTCGGCGACGTCGGCCGCGGGCGCCTTGCAGGCTGTCGCGTAATCGCCCACCGCGAAGGCGTTGGCGGCGAACAGATCGCTCAGCCAACCTGTGACCACCGGCCCCGTGGTCATGCCGACCAGGCTCATCACCACCGACAAGAGCGCCGTCGCGGAGGCGCGCATCCGGGGCTCGACCAGATTGTGGGTCACCGCGAAGGTCGGCCCGAAGTAGATGCCGGAGAACAGCCCCGGGAGGATGAGCACCAGGATGGCGGCGATCCATTGGGTCTGGACGAAGCCCAGAATGTAGGCGGGCGCGGCCAGGGCCATGCCGATCGCCGGCGCCCAGGCGTACCAGCGCACATCGCTCTTCACGAGCCGGTCGGTGATCAGGCCGCCCATCAGGTAGCCGCCGGCGAGCGAGATCGAGTTGACGATCACGAAGGCGAGGGCGGCGGTCGTGTAGTCCACGTTGAAGGTCCGCACCATGAACGGGTGCAGGAAGCTCATGCCGCTGAAGCCGACGAAGTTCACGATCACCGCGGCGACCAGAATGTGGCGAAAGGCGCGGCTGCCGCCCAGGCGCTGCAGCACCGACGACAACGGCGGCGGCGGATCGAGGTCGCGCCGTCCCTCGGAGAAGCCGCGCGGCGGCTCCTTCACCGTGAGCCAGGCCAGCAGCGCGATGAGCAGGCCGGGCAGGCCGACGATGAGGAAGGCCGCGCGCCAGCCGAACTGCTGCGCCACGACCGCGCCGCCCAGGCCGCCCAGCACGATGCCCAGCGGCGTCGCCAGGCCCAGGATGCTGAAGGCGGAGGCGCGTTTCTCGGGCGGGTAGTAGTCCGACAGGAGAGACTGGGAGGGCGCCCCGGCGCCCGCCTCTCCGACACCCACGCCGATGCGGGCGAGCAATAGGTGCGCGAAAGTTCCGGCGAAACCGCTCAGCGCCGTCATGGCCGACCAGACCGCCACGGCCAGGCTGATGATCGCCACCCGGCTCCGGTGCTCGGCCCAGCGGGCCACGGGGATGGCCAGCAGGCCGTGCAGCACGGCAAAGGCCGCGCCGCCCAGAAGCCCCAGCTGAAGGTCGGAGACCTTCAGGTCGTCCTTGATCGCCTGCCCGACGGTGTTGAGGATCGAACGGTCGATGAAGGCCACGGTGGAGATGGCCAGCAGGACGACGAGCGCCCACCGCCGGTCCGCGGCGGTGGGCTCCCGAACGGCGCGAGGCTCGCGCGCCACCTAGAACCTGTAGCCGACGTCGAGGCCCCAGGTGCGCGGCGGCTGGTAGATGCGCAGGTTCCCCAGCGCGCCCAGACCGAAGGTGTTGTTGATCACCTTCTTGTCCGAGAGGTTCTTGCCCCACAGCGCGACGCGCAGACCGTTCTCCGTCTCGATCGCCAGGGTGGCGTCGAACAGGGTATTCTCCGGGCGCACCTGGACGTCGGACGTTCGGTTGAGCACGCCACCCGAAGTGTAGATGTCGTCCATGTAGACGGCGTTGGCCGCGAAGGTGAGAGCGCCGAACGACAGGTCGCGGGTGTAGTTCACTCCGAGGCTGCCCGACCATTCCGGCGCATAGCTGAGCGGCAGGTCGCTGTTGTCGGTGGGGTTGTTGATGCCGTCGCTGGTGAAGTCGGTGAAGTTCGAGACGAAGCGGGCGTCCAGGTAGGAGACGTTGGCGTTGATCCGCCAGCCGCCGCCCACCACCCACAGGGCTTCGGCCTCGACGCCGTCGAACTTGGCCTTGCCCGCGTTGGTGACGATCGACTCGTAGACACCGCCACTGGTGAGACCCTGCGTGCCGACCTGCATGTCCTTGTAGGTCGAGTGGAACACCGCCCCGTTCAGGCGCAGGCGGCGCTCGAACAGCTCGGTCTTCACGCCGGCCTCAAAGCTGCTGACCGTCTCGGCGTCGTAGGGGCCGGCCGAGGTGAAGGACGCGGCGCGGCCGTTGTAACCGCCGCTGCGGAAGCCCTTGGACCAGCTCGCGTAGCCCATCACCGTGTCGCTGAACTTGTAGTTCAGGCCGACCTTCGGGGAGAAATTGTCCCAGTGGTCCTTGTAGGTGCGGCTGGTCGGGAAGAAGAGCGGCTGGTTGGTGAAGGTCTTCTTCTCGTAGCTGTAGCGACCGCCGGCGGTCACGGTCAGGGCCTCGGTGGCGTGGAAGTCGACCTGCCCGAACAGCGCGTAGGCCGTGTTCTTCTGGCTGGCGATCTGGGCCGGCGTGGCCGTGCCGTAGATGGCGCCGCCCTGGGCGTTGGTGATGTCGTAGCTCTGGTCGAGGTAGTACGCGCCCAGGACGTAGTCGACCTTGCCGCCGCCGTCCGACGCCAGCCGGAGTTCCTGGCTGAACTGATCGTGCGTCTGGTCGCGCAGGGCGTAGAAGAAGTTGACCGGGCTGGCGTCGTAGTCGCTCTGCACCCGGTCGTCGAACTCGCGGTAGCCGGCGACGCTGGTCACGGTGCCGATCGCCGTATGCCAGTTGGCGGTCAGCGCCAGGCCCCAGGTGTCGACGTCGGCGAAGATCGGGGTGTTCCCGTAGACCGTATAGGGGTCCTTCGGGTTCGAACCGTTGGCGGGGAACAGCGGGGTCGCCGTGCCGGTGTCCGGGCTGAAGTTGTAGTAGACGTTGCCGGGCAGGGCGGCATTGCGGAATGGCGCGCCCGAGCCTCGCTCGCGGTCGCCGTCCACGACCAGCGAGGCATCGAAGCTGTCGCTGGGCTTGAAGCTGAGGGTGAGGCGGCCCGACAGGGTCTCGTTGTCGCCCTGCTTCTCGTTCCGCGTCACGTTGCGGGTGAAGCCGTCGTAGTTCTTGTAGAGGCCCGACACGCGGACGGCGAACACCTCGCCCAACGGGATGTTGAGCGCTGCGCGCGCCTCGCGCCGGCCGTGGTCGCCTACGGTGCCCTGGACCTCACCGCTGAAGGCGTCGCCCGGCCGGGCCTGTTTCGTGCGGACGCTGACCACGCCGCCGATGGTGTTGCGGCCGTAGAGCGTGCCCTGCGGCCCGCGCAGGATCTCGACGGACTCGATGTCGAAGAAGTCCTGCAGGGCTCCGCTGTTGCGGGCCAGGTAGACGCCATTCATCTCGACGCCAACCGCAGGCTCGAAGGTCGACTCCACGTCGGCGAAACCCAGGCCACGGATGTAGAAGGCGGACGCGTAGGGATAGGCCCCCACGGGCGCGAGGACGACGTTGGGCGCCTTGGCCGAGAGGTCCGTCAGGCTCTGGACCGACTGGGCCTCCAACTGCTCCGTCCCGAACGCCGAGACCGCCAGCGGCACATCCTGCAGCTTCTGCTCGCGCTTCTGGGCTGTGACGACCACCTCGCCCACCTGGGCGGCTTCGGCCCCGTCGGCCGCGAAGGCCGGGGCGGCGATCCCGGCGCAAAGGGCCAGGGCTGCGGCGGACGCAAAGAGTGTGTGGGTCGCCTTGCGGCTCATGGTCAGTCCTCCCGAAAGTCTTGTCGCTTGGCCGTCGAGGGCCTTGCGCCCTGGGTCCGGCCACGGCTGTTTTTTGTCAATCCAGTTGACAACTTTAGGTACTACTTCGTCATCTAAGCTGACAAACTTGCCACAGATGACGCTACGGCGCCGGACGCGCCGGCTTGGCGTCGGGCCCTTTGATCTCAGGCGCTCTTGGGCGTCGCCATCGGCCAGGTCGTGGGCGCCACGCCCCACTCCTCGCGGAAGGCCTTGATCAGGTTGTCGACGTTGCGCGAGCCGATCCGACGGCGCAGCTCGGCGGTCAGCGCGGCGATCGCGTCGTCGGCGTCGCGGCCCATGGCCCGGCCCTTCTCGCTGACCGTCACCACCCAGGCGCGGCCGTCCTCTGGGTCATGGTTCAGTTCGACCATGCCCAGCTTGACCATCTGCATGATCGTGGTGTGCACCGACTGGCGGCTGAGGCCGAGGTTGCGCGCGATGTCGGACGGCTTGCTCACCCCCACGACCACGTTCGCCATCACCATCGACTGCGAGCGCGTGACCTGGTTCCAGCCCTGGGCCTGGAGGTAGCTCTGCAGGCCGTCGTCGAACCAAAGGAACGCGTTCATCAGGGGGACCAGGAGGGTCTCGGCGGCGATCATGGGATTCGGCTGTCTCGGATGGCGAAGGGTGTCACAGTAGGTGTGACGCGGGCCCCGTCAACGCGGTTCGCCGCTCGGCGGCCGTAGCTGATTTTATCAGTTTGGTTGACGAATTTGGCGCGCCCCTCCAGCCTTGGGCGGGATCGGAAACGCTAGGGCCGGAGAGCCAGAATGAAAACCACGGGCATCAACCACATGGCCCTCGTCTGCCGCGACATGGCGGAAACGGTGAAGTTCTACACCGAGGTGCTGGAGATGCCCCTCTTCAAGACCGTCGCCCTGCCCGACGGCGGCCAGCACTTCTTCTTCGACTGCGGCGGGGGGGCGTCAGTGGCCTTCTTCTGGTGGCCGGAAACGCCGGCGGCCGCGCCGGGCATCGCCTCGGTGAAGAAATTCCCCGAGGAGTCAAAGACCGCCGTGGGCTCGATGAACCACCTGGCGTTCAACGTGGCCGAAGGTGAGTTGTCGGCCTGCCTGACGCGGCTGCAGGAGCACGGCGTTCCGCACATCCCGGTGGTCGTGAACCACGACGACAGCCCCATGGGCGTGGCCGGCGAGATGCACGAGGGCGTCTTCGTCCGCTCGGTCTATTTCACGGATCCCAACGGCATCATGATGGAGTTCGCCGCGACGACGAAGGTGTTCGGTGAAGGCGACATCGCCCACGCGCCGCGGGGCGCGACCGTCGAGGTCTGAGGACGCCGTTGCGCCGGCTCGCCGGCCGTGCGCAACTTCCAACATGTGTACAGAACGCACGCGCGACTGACGTAAGTCCCGCCCCGCCCGGGCTCCGCCGCCATCGCGCGGACGCGAGCCCCCATGCGCATCTGTCCACGGATCTTCCATGAGCTTCTTCGGCAACGCGGCGATCAATCGCCTCAATCTGCATTCCGGCGTCCAGGCGCTGGCCCAGGGCGCGGGCGGCGTCTTCGTCCTGGTCTTCCTGCTCAATGCGGGCGTGCCCGCGCCGCTGGTGCTTGTCGCCATGGCGGCGATGAATGCGGGCCGGTTCCTGCTGCGCCCCTTCATCCTGCCCCTGGCCCGCCGCATCGGCCTGCGCGCCACCCTTGTCTGGGGCACGGTGCTGGAGGCGGCGAGCTTCCCGGTCCTGCCCCTGGTCCAGGGGGTCGATCTGGCGCTTCTGGCCGTCGTGCTGATCGGGCCGGTGGGCAGCGTCCTCTACTGGACCAGCTACCACGCCTATTTCGCCAGCGTCGGGGACGATGAGCACCGGGGCGGTCAGGTGGGCGCGCGCGAAGCGATCACTCTGGTCGTCGGTATCGTCGCCCCGCTGCTGGGCGGCTGGGTCCTGGCGGCGGAAGGACCGTGGGTGGCGTTCCCAGGCGTCGCCGTGATCCAGGCGGCCGCCGCCCTGCCGCTGATCGGCGGACCGCAGGTGACGGTGGCCCCAGAAGCGCCGGGAGGTCTCAAATTCGCCTGGGCGGGCATGGGGCTGATGGCCTGCGACGGGCTCTTCGCCGGTGGCTACTACTTTGTTTGGGAGCTCGCCCTGTTCACCTCCCTGGGCGAAAGCTTCACGGCCTATGGCGGCGCGCTGGCCCTCGCCGCCTTGGTCGGAGCCGCCTTCAGCCTGGCGATCGGCCGTCACATCGACGCGGGCAAGGGCCGCACCGCCGCCACGATCGCCTTCGCCGTGGCCGTCGGCGTGCTCGGACTGCGCGCGGCCAGCGTGGGATCGCCGTGGCTGGCGGTGACGGCCAACGCCATGGGCGCCCTGGTCGCGGCCCTGTGGGTCCCGGCTCTGATGACCCCGGTCTACAACCTGGCCAAGGCCTCGCCTTGCCCGCTCCGCTTTAGTGTCGCCACCGAGGCGGGCTGGGACCTGGGTTGCGGTCTGGCCTGCCTCCTCGGCGCGGCGATCGTCGCCGCGGGCCACACAATGGCTGCGCCGATCCTCGTCGGGCTAGTCGGAATCGTCGCGGCCTTCGTGTTGCTGTGGCGCCGCTACGGGCTGGCTGAGCCGCAGCCAGCGTAACGCAGGCGCGCGGTGCGGGCCGGCCACGATAGGCCGTTGCGCCTCCAGCAAATCCTCCTAGCATTGGCGAGGGCGGGCGTTTTCAGACCCGACCTTCGAAAATTCCACTGCGCGAGGGAGCCGTGGGACGCGGGCGTCAAAGACCCGCGCCGCGGGCTGAGGTTTGGACGCCAAGCTGGACGAGACCGAAGAGGAGACGCTGGTCGCGGCGGCCCGGGACAGCGGGGGCGACCTCGCCGCGCGCGAGGCGGCCTATGAGAAGTTCGTCTGGGACAACCTGAAGCGGAACTACCTCGGCAACTATCTGCACGGCATGCTGGGCATGACCGGCTTCCGGCTGGTCAACGCCCCGACCTTCCTGCCGGCCTACCTGCTGGCCGTCTCGGGCTCGAACGTGATCGTGGGCCTTGGCCTGGCCCTGCAGCAGTTGGGCGGCGTGATCTCGCCGATCTTCGGCGCGACGAAGGTCGAGCACCGCACCAAGGTGATGCCCGCCGCGATCTGGATGGGCAGCCTGGGCCGGCTCGCGATCCTGGGCATGGCGCTGGCCGGCTGGTTCCTGTCGGGCCAGCCGCTGGTCTGGGCGCTGCTGTTCTTCATCCTGATGTTCGGCATCTTCATGGGCGCGCAGCGGGTGGTGTTCAGCCTGCTGATGTCCAAGGTCATTCCGATCAGCCGGCGCGGGCGCCTGCAGGCCTGGCGCAACGCCACCGGCGGCCTGATCGCCGCGATCCTGGCCTGGGTGGCGGGCAAGTACTTCATCGGCGCGAACCTGTTCGGAAACGGCTATTCGACGACGTTCGTCTTCGCCTTCCTGCTGACCAGCGCCGGCCTATGGGCCCTGCAGATCCTGTTGAAAGAGCCCGAGCCGCCGACCACGCGGCCGCAGGCCAGGTTCCGGGACCGCCTTCGCGACTTCCCCGCCCTGATCGCCCAGGACAGGGCCTACGGCTTCTTCCTGGTCGTGCAGATGCTGGCCACCTCGGCGCGGATCGCGACCCCCTTCTACATTCTCTACGTGGGCAAGGTGCTGGGACATGACGGGGCCACGCTGGGGCTGCTGTCGTTCGCCTTCCTCGGCGCCGACACGGTCTCGAACCTGCTGTGGGGTTACATGGGCGACAAGGTCGGCTTCCGAGCCGTGCTTGTCGCCTCGATCGCCGGCTGGGTGGGAGCCACGATCATGCTGCTCAACATGCATTCGCCCATGCCGATCTTCGCGGCCTTCGCCCTGCTGGGAGCCTCGCTTAGCGGCTACATGATGGCGTCCCAAACCATGATCCTCGAATTTGGCGACCGCGACGACCTGCCGATGCGCATCGCCGTGTCGGCCACCGCTGAGAGCATCACCGCCACGGCCGGGCCTTTGATCGGCGGCTTAGTCGCCGAGGCGTTCGGCTACGACGTGGTGTTCCTGGCCTCGCTCGGCTTCCTGGCGGCGGCGTTCGTCATCCTCATGCTGGCGGTGCGCGACCCCCGACGACGCCTGCCGTCTTAACAAGCGAAATGGGAACCTGGCGCGGCCCGAGGCATTAGCCTGCGGGGGTGGAGCGGCTTGGCCGCGACGCGAAGCATCGACGAGGAGCGATGGACCAGATTCCGGCGGCAACGCATGCCGACGATGCAGCTACGGGAATCGCTGGCCTTGACGACATCCTTGGCGGTGGACTCAAGCGCGACCGAGTCTACCTGTTTGAAGGCAGCCCCGGCACCGGCAAGACGACGGCCGCGCTCAGCTTCCTGATGGCGGGCGCTGCGCGCGGGGAGCGGACGCTCTACGTGACGCTGTCCGAGACCGAAGAGGAACTGCGAGACACTGCGGCCTCGCACGGCTGGTCCCTGGACGGGATCGACATCTTCGAACTGGCGCCTCCCGAGAACCTGCTCGATGAGACCCATCAGCAGAGCCTGCTGTATTCGTCGGACCTCGAGCTCGGGGAAACCACCCGAATGATCCTCGAAGCCGTCGAGCGGGTGCGACCGAGCCGCGTCGTCATCGACAGCCTGTCCGAAATCCGCCTGCTGGCGCAGGGGTCGCTGCGCTATCGGCGGCAGGTGCTGTCCCTGAAGCACTACTTCGCCAAGCACGGGGCCACCGTGGTCCTGCTCGACGACCTGACCGCGGAGATTTCCGACAAGACCGTCCACAGCGTGGCGCATGGCGTCGTGCGGCTGGAAGAGCTGGCGCCGGAGTACGGCGCGGAGCGGCGGCGCGTGCGCGTCACCAAGTACCGCGGCCGCAAGTTCCGGGGCGGCTACCACGACTTCACCATCAAGACCGGCGGACTCGAAGTGTACCCGCGCCTGGTCTCCAGCGAACATCGCACGGACTTCGGGCGCACACCCCTGCCCAGCGGCATCCCCGGCCTCGACGAGCTTCTGGGCGGAGGCATTGAGCGCGGCACCGCCTGCCTGGTGCTGGGTCCCGCCGGGACCGGGAAGTCGCTGTTGAGCCTCCAGTTCGCCGTCGCGGCGATCAAGCGGGGCGAGAAGGCCGCGCTGTTCATCTTCGACGAGGAACTCGGACTGCTCATCGAGCGGACCCGCACGTTCGGCCTCGACCTGGAAGCGTTGCAGGAGAGCGGCCAGCTGCTGATCGAGCAAGTGGACGCCGCCGAGATGTCGCCCGGCGAGTTCACCGCCCGCGTTCGCGAATGCGTGGCCAGTTCCGGGGCGCGAACCGTCGTGATCGACAGCCTCAATGGCTACCAGGCCGCCATGCCTCAGGAACACTACCTGCTGCTGCACATCCACGAGCTGCTGCAGTTCCTAAACCGCCAGGGCGCCACGACCTTCCTGACGGTCGCGCAGCACGGACTGGTGGGCGAGATGAAGTCGCCCGTGGATGTCACCTACTTGGCAGACACCGTCCTGTTGCTTCGCTACTTCGAGGCCATGGGCAAGGTCCGGCGCGCCATCTCTGTCGTCAAGAAGCGTGCGGGCGAGCACGAACGGACCATCCGTGAGTACGACATCGACGAACATGGCGTCACGCTCGGCGCGCCGCTCACCCAGTTCCAGGGCGTGCTGCGCGGCGTGCCTCACTTCGTTGGCGAGCAGTCCGGCCTGATGGGCGGCCCGCCGAAATGACCGAAGGCGCCGCTTCCGGCTCCGAACGGGCGCTGATCCTGGCCCCGTACGGACGCGACGCGTCCGTCGCCGCCACCGTCCTGCGGCAGGCGGAGCTTGCCGCCAGCATCTGCACCGACCTGCCCGGCGTGCGGCGGGAGTGCGAGGATGGCGCCGGCGTGGTGCTGATCGTCGAGGAGGTGCTGCAGGACGAGGACTACAGCCCCCTCGCCCGCTGGGTCGAAGGGCAGCCGCCGTGGTCCGACCTGCCCATCATCATCCTCGCCCAGCGCGGCGGCGGTCTCGAACGCAACCCGGCGGCCGAACGCTACAGCCGCGCCCTGGGGAACGTGACGTTCCTTGAACGGCCGTTCCACCCGACGACCCTGGTCAGCGTCGTCCAGACCGCGCTGCGAGGGCGACGCCGGCAGTATGAGGCGCGGGAACGCCTTGAGACGCTTCGCGCCGCCGTCGCCCGGCAGCAGCGGGATCAGTCGCACCTGCGCCTGCTGATCAACGAACTGAACCACCGCGTGAAGAACACGCTCGCCACGGTCCAGTCGATCACGACGCAGACGCTGCGGAGCGGCGGGGCGCCGCTGTCGACGCGGGACACCCTCACGGCGCGGATCGTGGCGCTCAGCAAGGCCCACGACGTCTTGACCAACGAGCAATGGTCGGGGGCCGACCTGGACGAGATCGTCGCCCAGGCGCTGCAGCCGTTCCGTCTCGGCCTCGGCGAAAGCCGTATCCGCACCCAGGGACCAAAGGTGCGCCTCGAGCCCAAGACCGCTATCGCGATCGCGCTCGCGCTGCATGAGCTCGCCACCAACGCCGTCAAGTACGGGGCCCTCTCGACGTCCGACGGCCACATCGATTTCACCTGGAATCTCCTGAAGGGCCGCGGGGCGCGGGAATTGACGGCCACGTGGCGGGAGATCGACGGCCCGCGCGTCTCCCCGCCCAGCCGCGCCGGTTTCGGCACGCGGCTGATCGAGCGAGGGCTGGCGGCGGACCTGAACGGCGAGGTGCGCATCGACTATCCGATCGACGGCGTCGTCTGCACCATCCGCGCGCGGCTGCACGACGGCGGCGACGCCGAGCCGCTGGAACCGCCGAAGTCGTCGCGCCGCCGGCCGGCGACGGCCGAGCCGGGGATGGACCTCTCCCCGCCGGCCTAGACCTGGGCGACGCCGCGCGACCGTGCTACAGCGCGCCCATGGTTCGCCAGAAGGCCAACAATCCGTCGGGTATGACCGCCGCCCCCGTGGGGCGTCGGGACGGTGTTGCTCGCGCTGACGCGGCCTAGCCTTCCCAGACGAGCCCCGCCGGACCGGCCGGGCTCCACGATCTGACAGGAAGGCGCGCCCGGCCTCCGGCATTTCCCAAGGAAACCGGAGATGATCTTTCGACAACCCCTGCCGCCGACGCCCGTGCTGGAGACAGCGCGGCTGGTGCTGCGGCCCTATGCCGAGCGCGACATCGACGCCGTTCAGCGGCTCTTCCCCCAGTGGGAGGTGGTCCGCTGGCTGCACGCCGGCATCCCATGGCCCTACCCCGCCGACGGCGCGGCGACCAACATGGCCGACAGCCTGGAGAAGCGCGCCAAAGGCGAACGGTTCTACTGGGCGATCACGCTGAAGGGCGACGACACCCTTCGCGGCCGCATCGACCTGTGGCCCTTCGACGGCGAGACGCGCGACATGCGGGGTTTCTGGCTCGATCCGGAGCTCCATGGCCAGGGCCTGATGAGCGAGGCCGCCCAGGCGGTGACGGCCTATGCGTTCCGGGTGCTGGAATGGCCCTTCCTGTATCTCACCAACGCCGTCGCCAACCGCGCGTCGGCCCGCGTGAAGGAGAAGCAGGGCGCCAGGCTCGTCGACGTCGAACGGCGTGAGTACGTCAGCGGCCCGGCCGACGGCCAGGTCTGGCGGCTGGATCGGGACGCCTGGCTGGCTGATCGGGGCTAGGTCGTTTGCGCAGTATTTCGGCGCCGCTTGCCCATAATTTCGGCGAAACCTCGGATGGACGCCGCGCCCCCACGGCGCCCATCCGATAGGCCGTTGTCGCGCATCTTGCCCGCTGCCTATGCAGACCATGCACGGCGCGTAGGCAAATCGCGGAAAATCGCGAAGCGCGCCGGCCGGGGGATGGACGCATGGGCCGCGCACGAGTGCTCGCCGCTTCGGCAATCGGGATGGGTCTGGCGGCGTTCGGGGGACCTGCGCTGGCACAGGCGGCGGCGCCTGTCGCGGATCCGTCGAACACGGCCTGGATCCTGGCGGCGACGGCCCTGGTGCTGTTCATGACCCTGCCCGGGCTCGCCCTGTTCTACGCCGGCCTGGTGCGCGCCAAGAACGCGCTGTCGGTGATGATGCACTGCGTCGCCATCGCCTGCGTCGCCTCGGTGATCTGGCTGCTGGGCGGCTACAGCCTGGCCTTTTCCGGCGCCGCGCCGTTGATCGGCGACCTCGCCAAGTTCGGCCTGCCCGATGCGCGGGCCGGCGTGGTGGGGACCCTGCCCGAGACGGTGTTCTTCGCCTTCCAGATGACCTTCGCGATCATCACGCCGGCCCTGATCGTTGGCGCCTATGTGGAGCGGATCCGGTTCGGCGCGGTGCTGCTGTTCTCGGCCCTCTGGCTGCTGCTCGTCTATGCGCCGGTCTGCCACTGGATCTGGGGCGGCGGCTGGCTGGCCCAGATGAAGGTCATGGACTACGCGGGCGGCTTGGTCGTCCACGCCACGGCGGGCGTCTCGTCGCTGGTCGCGGTGGCGATGCTGGGCGCGCGGGACGGCTACCCCAAGGACCTGCATCCGCCGCACAACCCGGGCATGACCATGATGGGCGCCGGCATGCTGTGGGTGGGCTGGTACGGCTTCAACGCCGGCAGCGCCCTGGCCGCCGACGCCTCGGCCGGCTCGGCGCTGGTGGCCACCCACCTGTCGGCGGCGACCGCCGGCCTGGTCTGGGCCCTCATCGAGAAGCTCAAGTTCAAGCGCGCCAGCATGATTGGCGTCGTCACCGGCGTGGTCGCGGGCCTGGCCACCGTCACGCCCGCCTCCGGCTTCATCGGGCCGGTGGGCGGCGTGGTGCTGGGCGCCCTGGGCAGCCTCGTCTGCTTCCACTGCGTCGATCTGGTGAAGCACCGCCTGAAGCTGGATGACAGCCTGGACGTCTTTGCCGTGCACGGCGTCGGCGGCCTGCTGGGGACGCTGCTGGTGGCGTTCCTGGCGACGACCTCGCTGGGCGGCGCCGGCTACGGCGAAGGCATGGACGCCGGCCGCCAGTTCGGCGTGCAGGCGCTGGGCGCCCTGGTGGTCTGCGGCTGGTCGGCCTTGGCCTCGGCCGCCATCCTGTTCCTCTGCAAGGTCACCGTCGGCCTGCGCGCCACGCCGGAAGCCATCGAGGACGGCCTCGACATGCACAGCCACGGCGAGCGCGCCTACCAGAGCTGACCTTGAGCGCGGGCGAATCCGCGCGCCTGATCCTCCGGCATGATCCACGTCCCCACCGCGACCTGGGCGCACATCGCCTTCGACCTCGCCGCCTGGGGCGGCGGACTGGCGCTCAGCATCGGCCTCTATCGCTGGCGGCTCAGGGGCCTGACCGAGCAGGTCGCCGGCAGGGTGGGGGGCGGCTATTTCGCGGCGCTCGTAGCTGGCGCCCTGCCCGGGGCCTGGCTCGCGGGATCGCTGAACAGCCTGCAGCAAGCCCAGCCCGCGCTGTCGCACAGCATCGTCGGCGCTCTGGTCGGCGCGATCGTCGGGGTCGAAGTCTACAAGGCCCTGCGCGGCGTGAAGGGCTCCACCGGCGGCGTCTTCGTGGGCCCCTTCGCCCTAGGGGTGGTCATCGGCCGTTGGGGCTGCCTCTTCGCCGGACTGCCGGACGGGACCTATGGCTCACCCACCGCCTTGCCCTGGGCCGTCGATCTCGGCGACGGTATCGGGCGGCATCCCGTGCAGGCCTACGAGAGCCTCGCGATGGCCGTCTTCCTGGCGGCGTACCTCGAGGGGCTGGCGCGGCGCCGGCCCTGGGCGATGCGACGCGGCTTCTATGCCCTTTGCCTCTGGTACGGCGCGACCCGCTTCGGTTGGGAATTCTTCAAGCCCTATCCGCCGTTGATCGGGCCGCTTAACCTGTTCCACCTGCTGTGCGGAGCCCTCGTCGCCTATGGATGGATCTTCTACCGCGGAAGCCTCCGCCGCGACCTTGCGCAAGACCGCGCCGTACCTGTTCCTGGGCCAGACCACGAGCCTGTGTGAGACCTGCCTGGAACTGGTCCCCGCCAAGGTGATCGGCGAAGGCGAAGCCGTCTTCTACCTCAAGCGCTGCCGCGACCACGGCGTGCAGAAGACCCTGATCGCCGACGACATCGGCTACTGGAAGTCGCAGCGCGACTGGCTGAAGCCCGGCGACCGGCCGCTTGCGGTGGCGACGCGCACCGACCATGGCTGCCCATACGACTGCGGCCTCTGCCCCGACCATGAGCAGCACTCCTGCCTGGCGATCATCGAGGTTAACGAGGCCTGCAACCTGTCCTGCCCCGTCTGCTTCGCGGACAGTTCGGTGAAGCGCGATGCGCACCGGCCGCTGGCCGAGATCGAGCGGATGCTGGATGTGATCGTCGAGGCCGAGGGCGAGCCCGATCTTGTGCAGATCTCCGGCGGCGAGCCCACGATCCACCCTCAGTTCTGGGAAATCCTGGACGCGGCCAAGGCGCGGCCGATCCGCCACCTGATGATCAACACCAACGGCCTGCGTATCGCCCGCGAAGTCGGGTTCGCCGAGCGGCTGGCCGGTTATATGCCGGGGTTCGAGGTCTACCTGCAGTTCGACAGCCTGAAGCGCGACGCCCTGATGGAGTTGCGTGGCGCCGACCTGACTCGCGTGCGAATCGAGGCGCTGGAGGCGCTGGAGCGCGCCGGCATCTCCACGACCCTCGTCGTCACTCTGAAGAAGGGCGTGAACGACGACGAGATCGCCGACATCGTCCGCTTCGCCCTGGAGTGGCGCTGCGTGCGGGGCGTGACGTTCCAGCCCATCCAGGACGCAGGCCGCAACGACGGCTTCGACGCCAAGCGCCACCGGATCGTGCTGACCGAGGTGCGCCGCGCGATCGCCGAGGCCGGCGTCTTCGCCCTGGACGACCTGATCCCCCTGCCCTGCAATCCGGACCAGATCTGCATCGGCTACGGCCTGCGGAACGGGACCCAGGTGCAGCCGGTGACGGCGATGCTGCCCCGCGACCTGTTCGTCGCCGCTGCGCCCAACACCGTGACCTTCGAGAGCTATCCTGAACTGCGCAAGCAGGTGTTCGAGCTGCTGTCGCTGTCGACCGCCCAGGGCGACACCTCGGAGAAGCTGGCCAGCCTGCTCTGCTGCCTGCCCGAGGCCGCCGTGCCGCAGGAGGTGGCCTACGAGAACACCTTCCGCGTGGTGGTCAGCCAGTTCCTCGACCGCTTCAACTTCGACCTGGGCGCGGTGAAGCGCTCCTGCGTCCACTTCGTCCAGCCGGACGGGACGATCATCCCGTTCGACACCTTCAACACCTTCTACCGGCCCGGCGCTGCGGGCGCCGGAGCCTTGCGGCGGGGGCAAGCGCGATGAGCGAACCGAATGCGGTCCAGAGGTTTTTCGGCGCCGCCCTGATCGGGGTGGGCGCCCTGATGATGGCGCTTTGCGGAGGCTGCGGCGCCCTGTTCTTCATCGGCTTCCTGATCAGCGGCCTGACGTCTTCGAACAGCGAGGACCTGGCGTTCGTGATCATGCCGGTCATCCTGGGCGGCGTGCCGGCGCTGGTCGGCTTCGGCCTCTTCGCCGGCGGCCGGGCGCTGCGGCGCGCGCCGGCTCCGATCGTCGGCGCGACCAACCTGTCGGAAGACGCGGAGCGCCCGGACGGCCCCTAGGCGGCCGCGCGAGTCTTCGCTGCGCCGACGATGCGCGCCCGAGCGATTTCGTTGGCGACTTCGTGGGTCGGACGACGCTCGGACTGGGCCTGTTCGAGGACCTCCTCCAGCGTCAGCGCCAGGCGGTCGAGCTTGGCGTCCACCCATGCGGGATCGAAGGCCTCGCCCAGCTCCAGGGCGCGGATCTCGCCGGCGACATTGATGATGCCGCCGCCGTTGATGACGTAGTCGGGGGCATACAGGATGCCGCGGTTGAACAGCTCGCGGCCGGCTTCGACGTCGGCGAGCTGGTTGTTGGCGCCGCCGGCGATGATCCGGGCGCGGATACGCGGCAGGGTATCGAGGCTGATGGCGCCGCCCAGGGCGCATGGGGCGAAGACGTCGACGTCGGCGTCGAAGATGGCGCTGGGCGCCACGATCTCGGCGTCGGTCGCGGCCGCCACGCGGCGCAGGGTTTCGGCGTTCACATCGGTCAGCACCAGCTTGGCGCCCGCGGCGTGCAGCTTCTGGGCGAGGTAGCCGCCGACGTTCCCGACGCCCTGGATCGCTACGCGGACGCCCTGCAGGTCGCGCTTGAGGGCGCGCTGAACGCAGAGGCGTACGCCGCGGAACACGCCTTCGGCGGTCACCGGGCTGGGGTCGCCAGAGGCGGCGTCGTGACCTTCGAGGCCGGCGACGTAGCGGGTGTGCTTGCGGGCGTGGGTCAGGTCGGCCACCGAGACGCCGACGTCCTCGGCCGTCCAATACTTCCCGCCGAGGTCCTCGACCGCCCGGCCGAAGGCCTCGAACAGCGCCGGCGTCTTCTGGGTGCGGCTGTCGCCGATGATCACGCTCTTGCCGCCGCCCAGCTCAAGGTCGGCCATGGCGTTCTTGTAGGACATGGCCCGCGACAGCTTCAGCGCGTCGGTGAGCGCATCCTCGGCCGTGGGATAGGGCCACATGCGGCAACCGCCCGCGGCGGGGCCCCGAGCGGTGGAGTGCACGGCGATGATCGCCTTCAGGCCGGTCTTCTCGTCCGAGAAAGCGTGGACGCCTTCATGTCCCTCGAAGGCCGGAGAATCGAACAAGGTCATGCCGTGAACTCTATGTCCTGGGGGAGGAATTTGGCGGGGAATACGCGCGTATGGGGCATATCACAACCCTCCTGAGCGACGTGTCTCATCCGCTTGCCCGGCATATTTCACGCCGGCGCCCGGGATCGGCGGCGCGGTCGAGGGCAGCGGGCCTTCGGGATCGCGGATGAAGGCCAGGACGTCGGCGATCACAACTGCGCGCTGCTTGTCGCGGGTCAGCAGGTGGTGACCGGCGGCGTAGTAGGCGGAGCGATCGCCCGGACGCAGGCGCTTCACCGCCTTGAACGCGGCGTTCTTGGGAATGATCTGGTCGTTAGCGCCGTACAGATAGAACGTCGGCACCCGATCCTCGCCCACGTCCTTGGCGGCCCGGTCCATGAGGCGCACCAGGCCGTACAAAGTGTCGGAGCGGGCGCCCCAGATCATCAGCCGGTCGCGTCCCATCGCGATCAGCTCGTCGCGATTGTCGGTGGGGTAGATGCGGTCGGTGACCCAGCGGGGCGGCGTATAGACCTTCGAGGCCGTGAAGTTGGCGGCCAGCCACAGCAGGGTCTTGTTGGGAAGGGGTTGCGACTTGAAGCCCCAGACGCCGGGCGACAGCAGCACCAACCGGTCGGCGGCGGGGGGATTGTCGGTGGCGAACGCGGCGGCCGCGACAGAGCCGCCCATGCTCTCGCCCACCACGGTGATGACGGCTTTGGGGTACTTCGCCCGCGCCAGCGCCGTCACCGTGCGCAGATCCTCGATCATCAGGTCATCGCCGGCCCAGATCCCGCGGCCCGGCGAGCGGCCGAAGCCGCGCTGGTCGTAGGCGATCGTCGTGACACCCTGCTTCGCCCAGTCCTCGGCGGCGAAATGGAAAGCGTTGGCGTAGTCGTTCATGCCGTGCGCGGCCACGACCACGGCCCAGGGCTCGCCCTGTGCGTCCCAGCGGGTAAGGCCGAGGCGCGCACCGTCAAAGCTGACGACCGAGTCCGGCTCGAAATGCGCGCCCTGGAATCCGGCTGGAGGCGTGCCCGCCTGCTGCACCAGCAAGGGGGTGCAGGCGGAAAGGGCGAACAGCAGGAAGACGAGGGCGAGGCGCTTCATGTCGGGAAGAGACTATAGCCGTGGGCGATTAACCCTAGGAAAAGACCGCAATCAGGCGGCGTCGCCGTCTTGCGGCAACCGCATGCGCCAGACGCCGCGGAACGTGTCGGGATCGGCCGGCTTGTTGTGGCGCAGGATGACCACCTTGCCCTGGCGCGCCAGGCCAACGGCGGTTCCCCTCACCCGGCCGAGCTGGCGTCGCCAGCCCTCGGCGTCGATGGCCCGCGCCACGTCCTCCGGCGCGATGGACTTGCCCGCCGGGACCTTGGCCAGGAGGTCGAAGATGGCCGTTTCGATCGGATCACTCACGCGCGCTAACTCCCACCAACGCGAGGCGGGGTCCACGGTTTTCGCTCCCCCGACTGGCGAACGCTCCGCGGAAACTCCCGCGACAGGCGAACCCGAACCGCGTTCGTCTCCCCGCGGCCCGACTTCGTCGCGTGACGGGTTCATCCAGAGCCGCGCGCCGGGCTAGCCCCACCGGGTTCGCAACAAGGACCTGAAAAACATGAGGCGCATCCTCCTCCCGGCCATCGTGGCCGCCACCTTCGTCGCCGCCAATCCGGCAGCGGCGGCCAGCTTGCTGAAGAATGGGGGTTTCGAGACCCCCGTCGACACCAGCGGAGCCTCAGTCGTCATCTATGCCGGGCAGGAGCCGGCCGGTTTCGGCTGGACTGTCACCGAGGGTTCCGTCGACGTTCACAACACCAACGGCCCCTTCGGCGGCCAACCTGACCCCGCCGGGGCCGGGGTGGGCGCCCTCGACCTCATCGGCGTCGGGAGCCGCGGCGGAATCGCCCAGTCGTTCGCAACGGTCATCGGCGCGAAATACGTTCTGGCGTTCGACTACGCGAACAACCCCTTCATCCCGTCGGCCGCCATGATGTTCGGCGTCCGCGGCGCGGGTGGCGACCTGTTCCAGGACACCGTCACCCACGCCGGTTCGGTGCTCGGCAACATGAACTGGACCAACTACGCGTTCGAGTTCACCGCCACGGAATCGATGAGCACCCTGTTCTTCACGAACATCGCCGGTGGCTCGGCCGCGGGCGTCTATCTCGACAACATCAGCGTCATCGGGCCAGAGGCCGGGGCCGTGCCCGAGCCCACCACTTGGGCCCTGATGATCTCCGGGTTCGGCCTGGCGGGAACGGCGCTCCGCCGTCGCCGCCTGGTCGGCGCGGCCGCCTGACAACCCCGAACTGTCCGCGCAGCCGAGGGCCCCGGGAGAAATTCCGGGGCCTTTCCGCGCCTAGCCGCCCCGCTTCAGCGTCTCGCGCGCGATGATCACCTGCTGGATCTGGCTGGTGCCTTCGTAGATCCGGAAGATGCGCACGTCGCGGTAGAAGCGTTCGATGCCGTAGTCGGCGATGTAGCCGGCGCCGCCGAAGATCTGCACCGCCCGGTCGGCGACGCGGCCGACCATCTCGGAAGCGAAGTACTTTGCGGCCGCCGCCTCCATGGTGACGTTCTGGCCGGCGTCGCGCTTGCGCGCGGTCTCCATGGTCAGCGCCTTGGCGGCCAGGGCCTCGGTCTTGCTGTCGGCGATCATTCCCTGCAGCAGCTGGAAAGAGGACAGGGGCTGGCCGAACTGCTTGCGTTCGGACGCATAGGCGACGCAATCGGCGATCAGCCGCTCGGCCACGCCGATGCAGACCGACGAGATGTGCAGGCGGCCGCGGTCCAGCACCTGCATCGCCACCTTGAAGCCCTCGCCCTCGGCCCCGATCCGGTTCTCGGCCGGCACGCGGACGTTGTCGAAGAACACCTCCGACACGTGCGCGCCTTGCTGGCCCATCTTCTTCTCGGACTTGCCGACGGTGAGGCCGGGGCTGTCACGCTCGACCAGGAAGGCCGAGACCCCGCCCCCGCCCGGCTTGGACGGATCGGTCCGCGCCATCACCGTGAAGAGGTGGGCCTTGTTGGCGTTGGTGATGAACCGCTTCGCGCCGTTCAGGACGTAATGGTCGCCCTCCCGCACCGCCCGGGTCTGCACGTTGGCCGAGTCAGAACCGGCCTCCGGCTCGGTCAGGGCGAACGAGGTGACGATCGCGCCCGAAGCGATCCCGGGCAGGAATTTCTTCTTCTGGGCCTCGGTGCCGAACATCACCAGCGCCTGGCTTCCGATGCCGACATTGGTGCCGAAGGCCGAGCGGAACGCCGGGCTGGTCCGGCCCAGCTCGACGCCGACCAGGCATTCGTCCTCCATGGACAGGTCCAGGCCGCCGTATTCTTCGGGGATCGACAGGCCGAAGAGGCCCAGGCCCTTCATCTCCTCGACGACGTCGTCGGGCATGGCGTCGTCTTCCGCCACCTTGGCCTCTAGGGGCCGCAGGCGCTCGGTCACGAAGCGGCGGACGGTGTCGATCAGCTGATCGCGGGTCTCGGCGTCGAGCGCCATGTGGCATCCCCCTTCGAATTCGGTCTGTCAGTTTTGCGGGCAAGGTTTGATGGCGTCGACCGGCCGGAAGCGGACCAGGCCAATCGCCAGGACGGGGCGGGGCCAGATCTCGGTGCGCAGCGAGCCGGCCGACACGCCACAAACAGGCGCCGGCACGGGCACGATCTGCCCCTGCTGCGGGATCAGGGCGATCGCGCCGTAGTCGAGCCCCTTGGGCGTGATGTTCCAGATCTTGAGCACGGTGGCGCGCTTCTCGGCGGAACCGTCCAGGGCGATGGCGAGCTGGCCGTCCGCGGGCGCCTCGAACGTCTCGACGACCTCGCCCGGAGGATGGGCTTCGGCGAGCTTGCCGGTCTCGACCCGGTCGAGAACCGGTCGGCCCTTGTCATCGAGGTGGAAAACGGCGCGCTGGCCGAGCACGACCTGCAGCGTGTCGCCCTCCACCATCGTCCGGGGCTCGATGGTGACCGTCTTGGCCGGCGCGGCCTTGGCCTCGTCCATCGGTTTCGCCGGAGGTGGAATGTCGAGGCGCTTCTCATCGAGTCCCGGCAGGGGGATCTCGCTGGCGGAGCGCTCCCGGGGCGCGGTCTGCAGCGGGCCGTCGTCATCGGGCGGCGCCGATTGGGCGGCCAGCGCCATCGCGGCCAGGACGGTCGCGAGCATCGGACCTAAGCCTTGGCCAGCGCCAGAGCCGAACCCTGCCCGACGCCGACGCACATGGTGGCCAGCGCCCGCGAGCCGCCGCGTTCCTGCATCGCGCGGGCCGCGGTGAGCGCGATCCGAGCGCCCGAGGCGCCCAGCGGATGGCCGATGGCGATGGCGCCGCCGTGCGGGTTCACATGTTCGGCGTCGTCGGCCAGGCCCCAGGCGCGGGTGCAGGCCAGGGCCTGGGCCGCGAAGGCCTCATTCAGCTCGACCACGTCGAAATCGCGCGGCGTGATCCCCAGACGGGTGGTCAGCTTGTCGACCGCCGGCACGGGCCCGACGCCCATCACGCGCGGCGCGACTCCGCCCGAGGCGCCGCTCTCGATGCGGGCGATCGGCTCCAGGCCGTACTTCTTCACCATCGCTTCGGAGGCAAGGATCAGGGCCGCGGCGCCGTCGTTGACCCCCGACGCATTGCCGGCGGTGACCGTGCCGTCCTCGCGGACGATGGGCCTCAGCGCCTTCAGCGCCTCGAGCGTCGTGTCGGGACGCGGATGCTCGTCCTGGGACACGACGATGTCGCCCTTTCGGTCCTTGATCGTCACGGGTGCGATCTCGCCATCGAAGAAGCCGCGGTCGCGGGCCTTGCCCACGCGCTGCTGCGAGCGGAAGGCGAAGGCGTCCTGATCGTCGCGGGCGATCTGGTAGTCGGTAGCCACGTTCTCAGCCGTCTCGGGCATCGCGTGCGTGCCGTATTGCTTCTGCATCTGCGGGTTCACGAAGCGCCAGCCGATGGTCGTGTCGAACAGTTCGGCGCTGCGCGAGAAGGCGCTGTCGGCCTTGCCCATCACGAAGGGCGAGCGGGTCATGCTCTCGACGCCGCCGGTGATGACGAGGTCGTTCTCGCCCGTGGCTATGGAGCGGGCGCCGGTGATCGTGGCGTCGAGGCCCGACGCGCAGAGCCGGTTCACCGTCAGGCCGGGCACCGACTCGGGCAGGCCCGCCAGCAGCAGCGCCATGCGGGCGACGTTGCGGTTGTCCTCGCCGGCTTGGTTCACACAGCCATAGACCACCTCGTCGACCTCGGCCCAGTCGATCTGCGGGAAGCGGGCCATCAGCGTCTTCAGGGGATGGGCGGCGAGGTCGTCCGCGCGGACCTTGGCCAGCGCGCCGCCGTAGCGGCCGATCGGGGTCCGGACGCCGGCGCAGAGATAGACGGGGCGGCCTTGCATGGATGGGTCCTTGGATCGGCTGGAAGCGGGCCGGCAAACTAGTGTTTGAACGAGCGGTCGGCAAACCCTTAGGCGCTGGCGCGGTGCGCCGCCCTTCCCCATCGGGCGAGCACATGCTTAGACGCCCCCAGGCAAGAACGAGGGGATGGAATGGACGGCGGCGACACCAGTGAGAGCAGTTACGTCTCCAAGCTGACCACGGTCACCGAGGGCGAATGGGCCGGGTGGCAATGGTATCCCGGCGGCGATCCGTTCGAGGACCTGGCGGGCCCATTCTATTTTCGCATCGACGACCAGGGTCCCGTCTGCGCCTTCAAGGTCGAGAAGAAGCACCTGAACGGCGGCGCCTTCCTGCACGGCGGCTGCTTCATGACGTTCGCCGACTTCAGCCTGTTCGTGATCGGCCGCGAAGCGCTGCAGGACCAGCACGCCGTGACCGCAACCTTCAACTGCGAACTGGTCGGCGCGGCCTATGAAGGCCAGGTGATCGAATGTCGCGGCGACGTCGTGAAGAACACGCGCAGCATGGTGTTCATTCGCGGATTGATGAAGGTGGGGGGCGAGACGATCATGAGCTTCTCGTCCGTCCTCAAGAAGCGCGGCCCACGGCGTCCGCAAGCCTGAGCGCAAGGAGACGGCGATGACCGACTGGAAGCTGCCATGGACCGGAGCCTGTCGCTGCGGGCAGGTGAAGCTTAAGGTCGGCGCGCCGCCGCTGCTGACCATGGCCTGCCACTGCACCGGCTGCCAGCGGATGACCGCCAGCGCCTTCTCGCTCAGCGTAGCCGTTCCGGCCGAGGCCTTCGAGGTCACCGAAGGCGAGCCGGTGATCGGCGGGCTGCACGGTGAGGACGTCCACCACTACTTCTGCCCACACTGCATGAGCTGGCTCTTTACGAAGCCGCCGGCGATGAGCTGGTTCGTGAACGTCCGTTCGACGATGCTGGACGGCGGGCCCGCCTCGACGCCGTTCATCGAGACTTACACCTGCGAGAAGCTCGACTGGGCCGAGACGCCCGCGGTCCACAGCTTCGAGAAGTTTCCGGCGCAGGAGGCCTATCCCGGCTTGGTCGCTGCGTTCGCCGAACGGCATGCTAAATCCGCGACATAGAATCCCCCTGCCCTAGCTTCGCCCCACATTTCGACTACATGGGCGAACTCAGGGACGCGCCCCAAGGACACGCATGAAGATCTTCTCCGCCCTCGCTGGCCTGGCCACCGTCGCCGGCCTGGCCCTGGCTCCCGCCGCGCACGCGCAACCCGCGTCCGGCGTCGAGGGCGTGTGGCGCAATCCCAAGAACTCGGTGCATGTGAACATCAAGCCGTGCGGCCAGAAGCTGTGCGGCTACGTGGTTTGGGCCAACGCCGACGCGCAGGAAGACGCGCGCAAGGGCGGCACCGACAACCTTATCGGCCTGCAGCTGCTCCGCGACTTCGGGCCGGAGAAGCCGGGAGTCTGGAAGGGCAAGGTGTTCGTCCCCGACCTGAAGGCGACTTTCTCAGGCCGCGCCGAGCTGGTCGACACCAACACGCTGAAGGCCAAGGGCTGTCTGGTCGCCGGCGTGTTCTGCAAGGCGCAGACGTGGCGCAGGATCGGCGCCGCTGCCGACTGAACCATAAGCAGGGCCTTGCGCCCTGCGCGCCGCTGCACGAAGTCTGTGGCGATGGAACTCTCGCCTCTCACGCCCGCCGACATCGCCGAGGTGATGCGCATCGAGCGCATGCCCGGGTATGACGCCGTGGTCGGCCGGTTCGAGGCCGACGAGCACGCCGCCCAGATGGCTTCGCGCGAGGTTCGCTACGTCGGCATCCGCGAGGGCGACGGCTTGGCCGGCTTCGTCATCCTGCAAGAGTTCAACGAACCCACGGTGCTGCTGCGGCGGGTCGCGGTGAGTTCGGTGGATCAGGGCGTCGGCACGCGCCTGGTGCGCGGCGTCATGGACTGGGTGTTCGAAACCACGCCCGCGGTCGCGATGAAGCTGGACGTGGCCCTGGGCAATCCCCGGGCGAAGCACGTCTACGAGCGTGAGGGTTTTCGCCAGTACGACGAGGACGCCGTCCACTACTTCATGCGCGTGCCACGCGAGCGGTGGGCGGAGCTGTGCGGCCGGTGAGAATTTGCGCTTCGCCGGGCGGCGCGGCGCTAGGCCTTGCGCCGCCGCCCGCGCACCCGGACCAGCAGGATGATGAACGTGAAGCTTAGGGCCAGGGTGACCATCAGCGCCGGCAGCCCCACGACCGCGCCATAGCGGTCGCCCAGCCAACGCGCGCCGAACGCCATGGACGCGCCCGGCGCCGCGGTCACCAGGATCAGGCTCACCCAGCCCTTCCAATGAATCGGCATCGCCTTGAACCGGTGGCGCTCCTGCCAGTACTCGAACCAGACCTCCCGGTCGCTCATCAGTCGGCGGCCTTCCAGACGCCCGCCACCTTGGCGGCGCTGGCGTACTCGCCGGGCCCCAGCATGACGACGGCGGTCTCGCGGCGGATCACCACGCGCTTAGTGGCCTTGAGCCGCGCGACCAGCTTCGGCAGCTCCTTCGCCATCATCTTCCTGAACTCGGGCGGAACGTCGTTCAGTCGCGCCGCGGAGGTCTCGGTCGAGAGGCTGGCCGCGGTCGCGAGATCGCCTTTTGCCATGGCCTCCGCGCGAGCGAGGATCACCTTCACCGGCTCGGATGCCGCCGCCGCCGCCCCCTTGAGGTCGGCCTCGACCGGATTGGTGAACACCGGCGCGCTGAACCTCAATTGCATCTTCTCGCTGGCGTCGGCCTTGAACTCGCCCGCGACCCGCGACGGGCTGGCGTCGAGCCGCGACCAGAGGCCTTCGGAGTGCGACAGGGACAGGGTCGCGAGCGAATAGCCCGGCTCCGGCTTGGTCAGCACGGTGACGACGACGCTGGTGCGGTCGGACGGGTCGAACTTGAGCAAGAGGCCGCGGACCTTGCCCTCCTGGGCCAGGGTCCAGACCGGCGGGAACGACTGGCCGTAGAGCACGGCGGCCGGCAGCTCGCGGTCGGTGAGCAGCACGCGCATCTCCTGCGGCGTGTCGAGCAGGCCCTCGGTGTTGTCCAGCTCCAGCGCGATGGCGTGGGAGAAGCTGAACTCAGCCTCGTCGTCCTTGTAGCGGCCGGATGCGGTTCCGGGATCGATGGCGAGGGCCGGCGTGGCCGCGAACGTGATGCAAGCCGCCAGCACCGCCCGGCGATCCATCAGGCCGGCGCCTTCTGCGGCATGCCGGCAGCGGCGGCGGGACGTTCGCGCATCGCCTGGGCCCACCGCGCGACGTGGGTCAGCTCCTCGGGCGGGCGGAACTTGATCATGCGGCCGAAGTCGATGCCCACGAAAGCCACGATGTCGGCGATGGTCAGGCGATCTGCGGCCAGCCATTCGCTCTCGGCCAGGCGCCGGTCCAGCACCTTGAGCGCCCGCGTGGCGCCCTGGATATTGTGCTCGCCCACCGCCGGCGCCTGTTGTTCCAGCGCGCCCATGGCCGGGTGGGTGTGGCGCACGCCGATCATCATCGGCGTGGCGACCATCATCTCGGCGCGGCGCATCCACATCTCGATGACGGCGATCTCCTCGGGCGTGCGGCCGAACAGGTTGGGTTCGGGATAGCGGCTCTCGAGGTACCGGCAGATGGCGATGCTCTCGGTGACGCACGTCCCGTCGTCCATCTCCAGCATGGGCACGTTCGGCAGGCCGGCCTTGGCCAGGTAATCCGGCGTCTTGTGATGCCCTTCCATGAGGTTGAGCGTGATCACCTCGATGTCGGTGATCCCCTTCTCGGCCATGAACCAGCGCACCCGGCGCGGATTGGGCGCGAGCGGCGTGTCGTAGACTTTCATGGGATCCTCCTGCTCAGCGAACAAGCTAGAGCCATTCCCCCGCCGTCAGGCAAGCGCCGAGGCTGGACACGAACTGGCGCCCAGGACTACCAGTCGTTGAGTTCGGGCGAGGCGCACGCGTCATGGCGAGTTTGGCAGGGGCGGTCCGCAGGGGCCGTCGGCTCATCAACAGGGCGCGCGCCCGCCTGCAGCCGGTGAGCCAGCAGGATCTCAAGGCCATCAACGTCCGGTTCGTGGCGTCGGTGGCGAGCCAGATGCCGCACGACAAGGCCATGGAGTTAGCCATCGGCGGCGGCTTCGAGCTGATCGGCCCCATCGAGGTCGGCCTGCTCCGACACTACGGCCTGCCTCGGGACGGCTACCTAATCGATGTCGGCTGTGGTTCAGGACGGCTCGCCAAGCCGCTCGCGGCCTGGCTTGAGGGCCGCTATCTGGGGATCGACTTGGTGCCGGCGCTGGTGGCCCACGCGAGGAAGGTCGCCGCGCGGCCCGACTGGCGCTTCCAGGTGATCGACCACATCGGCATACCGGAACGGGACGGCCAAGCCGACATGGTCTGCTTCTTCTCGGTGCTGACCCACCTGACGCACGAGCAGAGCTACTGGTACCTGGAGGAGGCCCGCCGTGTGCTGAGGCCGGGCGGCCGGATCGTCTTCTCCTTCCTGGAGTTCCGCGAGCCGACACATATGAAGGTGTTCCTGGACACCGTGGACGCCACCCGTCGCAAGGTCGAGATGCCGATGAACACCTTCATCGATCGCGAGGCCATCGGCTGCTGGGCCCAGGCGCTGGATCTGCAGGTCGTCGAGATCCGAGACGGCGCGGACGCCGTCGTTGCCGAGGGAAATCTCGGCCAATCCGTCTGCGTGCTCCAGAAGGCCTAGCCGAACAGGCTGGGCGGCAGCAGGCCCACGATCGAGGCGGTCAGGCAGGTGGCCAGGAAGCCCGCCATCATCGCCTTCCAGACCATGCCCACGATCTCGTTGCGCCGCTCGGGCACCAGCACCGAGAAGCCGGCCAGGTTGATCCCCACCGAGGCGATGTTGGCGAAGCCGCACAGCGCATAGGTCATCAGCACGCGGGTCCGCGGATCCATGGCGTCCACCGGGATCGCGCCCATCTTGATGAAGGCGGTGAATTCGGTGAGCACCAGCTTGACGCCCAGCAGCGAGCCGGCGGCCGGCGCATCGTGCCAGGGCACCCCGATGGCCCACGCCAGCGGCGCGAACACGACGCCCAGTCCGCGCTCGACCGAGAGCGGCGCACCGGCCACGTCGCCGAAAGCGCCGAGGATATTGTTGACCATGGCCGTCAGCGCCACGAACACGATCAGGGTGGCGCCGACGTTCAGCATGATCTGAAGCCCGTCGGTGGTGCCCTTGATCAGGGCGTCGATCGAGCTGTCGTACTTCTTGGCGGCCAGGGGATCGTAGGCCTGGGCCTGCTCGATGGCGGCGTCGCGCGGCACGATGATGCGCGCCAGCAGCACGCCGGCCGGCGCCGACACGATCGAGGCGGTCAGCACGTGCGCCGCGGCCCCCGGCAGCACGCCGGCCAGGATCGTCGCATAGGCCACCATCGTCGAGCCCGAGACACAGGCCATGCCCACCGCGATCAGCATGAACAGCTCGGACCGCGACAGGCTGGGCAGGTAGCTGCGGATGAAGATCGGGCCTTCGACCTGGCCCATGAAGACCGTGGCGGCGGTGGCCAGCGCCGGCGGGCCGCGCAGGCCCATGGTGCGCTCGAACACGAAGCCGAACCCCTGGGTGATCCAGACCAGGATCTTCCAGTGCCAGAGCAAGGCCGCCAGGGCGCAGACCACCAGGATCACCGGCAGCACGCGGAAGGCGAAGACGAACAGCGAGCCGGCATCGGTCAGCGGATAGGGCTGGTTGGGCGTGCCGGCCAGGAAGCCGAAAACGAAGGCGACGCCGGCCTGGGTCGACGAGGCCAGGCCGTCCACCGCCACGCCCACGCCCTGGAGCCCAGAGCGCAACGCGGGCAGGCCGAACAGGGCCAGCACCAGCAGCCCTTGGACCAGGATCGCGCCGATCGCGAGCTTCCAGGGGAATTTCCCCTTGTTCTCGGAGACCGCCCAGCAGACCAACAGGATGACCGCCACGCCGACGAGGCTCTGGGCGTTTTCCGGACCGAACATGCATCCCCCGATGCGCCGCCGATTCAGCGGCCTGGCCGGCCAATCCACGCCGAAAGCGATCCGGGCGCAAGCGCGGCGTGGCGCCTGCGCCCGACTGTCCTAGAGGTTGACCATCGAAAGGCCCCGCTCGTCGTAGCGGGCGCCTTCCACCGCGGTCTCGGGAACCGCAGCCTCGATCGCGGCCAGCTCCTCGTCCGTCAGCGCGATGTCGGCGGCGGCGACATTCTCTTCAAGACGCTCGATCTTGGTCGTGCCGGGGATCGGGGCGATGTGTTCGCTGCGGCTGAGCAGCCAGGCCAGGGCGAGCTGGGCGGGGGTGCGGCCCTTCTCGGCGGCGAGCGCCGTCAGGGTCTCGACCAGCCCTAGGTTCTTCTGAAGCGCTTCACCCTGGAAACGCGGCATGAAGCGGCGGAAGTCGGCTTCGTTCGGCTGGCCCTTGAAGCCGCCCGCCAGGAAGCCGCGGCCCAGCGGGCTGTAGGGAACGAAGCCGATGCCCAGTTCCCGGCAAGCCGGCAGCACGGCCTTCTCGGGATCGCGCGACCACAGGGAGTATTCGCTCTGCACCGCGCTGACCGGATGGACCGCGTGGGCCTTGCGGATCGTCTCGGCGCTGGCCTCCGACAGGCCGAAGTACTTCACCTTGCCCGCCTTCACGAGCTCGCCCACCGCGCCGGCCACCTCTTCGATCGGTACGTTCGGGTCGACCCGGTGCTGGTAGAAGAGGTCGATCACCTCGACGCCCAGCCGCTTCAGGGAGGCTTCGGCCACCGCCTTGATGTTGTCAGGGCGGCTGTTGGTGCCGGCCGGCCGGCCCATCTTCCGGGCGGTCTCCAGGTCGAAACCGAACTTGGTGGCGATGACGACGCTGTCGAGGAAGGGCTGCAGGCCCTTGCCCACCAGCACCTCGTTGGTCTGCATCCCGTAGATCTCGGCCGTGTCGAAGAAGGTGACCCCCAGTTCCACCGCGCGCCGCAGCACGGCGATCGCCTGGGCCTCCTCGGCGGCCGGCTGGTAGACGCCGGACAGGCCCATGCAACCGAAGCCGATGGCCGAGACCTCGAGACCTTGCGTTCCAAGCTTGCGCATCTGCATGGCGATCCTCCTCATCCTGTGCGGTGACCCCTAGGTGGTCTGGCGCGGCGATCCGGGAAACCGCTTGCAGCGTCATCGGTCCATTGAGAAAATTTCAGCAATGGACCGTCGCTCGATCCCTGATCTCGCCGCCTTTGCCCTCCTGGCCGAGACTCGCAGCTTCCGGCGCGCCGGTGAGCTGATGGGCGTCTCCGCCTCCGCGCTCAGCCACCGGCTGCGGCGGATGGAGACGGCGCTGGGCGTGCGGCTGCTGAACCGCTCCACCCGCGCCGTGGCGCCCACCGAGGCCGGGGAGCGCCTGCTGGCGCGGCTCAGCCCCGCGCTGGCTGACATCGAGGCAGGCCTTATGGAAGTGGCGGCATTCCGTGAGCGTCCTGCCGGGCGGCTGCGCCTCAGCGTGCCGCGATCGGCCGCGCGGCTGGCCATCGCGCCACGCCTGGGCGGCTTCCTAGAGGCCTATCCGGACATCAGGGTCGAGGTGGTCAGCGACAACGCCCTGATCGACATCGTGGCCGGCGGGTTCGACGCTGGCATCCGCCTCGACGAGAACCTACCGTCCGAGATGGTCGCCGTCCGGGTCAGCCAGCCCCTGCGCATGGCGGCCGTGGCGTCGCCGGACTACCTGGCCCGGCACGGCGTCCCCACGGCGCCGGAGGACCTGGCCGGCCACGCCTGCTTCCGACTGCGATGGCCCTCGGGCGCCTTCTACGATTGGGAGCTGGAAAGAGGCGACGACGCGCGGCGCATCGCGGTGAGCGGGCCACTCATCGTCGACGATACGCAGTTGCTGGTGGCGGCCGCCGTGGATGGCGCCGGGATCGCGTTCGTGGCGGAGCCGTCCGTTCGTGACGAACTTGCCCGGGGCGCCCTGGTGCGCTTCCTTGAGGATTGGTGCCCGCCGTTCCCGGGCTACAGCATCTACTACCCCAGCCGCCGCCAGGTTTCTCCCGCGCTGCGGGCCTTCATCGACTGGATGCGCCGGCCCGCTCCCGATGGGGCGCAGGGCTAGGCCTTGATGGAGATCGTCGAACCCTCGCGGTAGGCCGGCGGGGGCGGCGCGGACGCGGGCGACGGCGTCGCGCCGAGGAAAGCCTGCGCCGCCTCGGAGAGCTGGACGGTGTCCCTCGGCGCGGCGGCGCCGAACAACTGCATCACCGACTGGGTCCAGTCGGGCGAGTTGTTGTCGACGCGGAGCGAGAGGCGGAGCGCGGCCGCGAACTTCGGATCCGCGGCGGCCTTTGCCTGGGCGGCCTTCTGGTCGAGCGCGCCATTGGCGCCGACGACGCCCGCGTCCTTCATGAAGCCGACCACCTTGGCCTGAGCGTCGACGTTTGACCGCCAGGCGGCGGCATCCGCGAAGGGCTTGGCTCCCGAACGGCCCGCCACGTTAATCGTCGTTTGGAACAACAGATCCTGGTCGGCGGACGACAGGTTGTCGAAGCTGCTGGCCGCCGCCTGGAGGGCGGCCTGCGGCCCTCCCGCGCGGGTGGCGGCGTTGAGGTTCTGCACGAAGGCCCGCCCGAGGGCCTGCGCCCGCTGGCCGATATCGCTGTCGAAGGTGGCCTGGTCCAGGACCTTGCGGCGACTCTCGTCGAGGCCGGCTAGCTGGCCGCCCGCCGACATCGCCTGCAGGGCCTGGTAAGCCTGGGTCCGGCGGGGATCGTCGGCCTTGCCGCTCGTATCGAGGATCGCCGCCGACAGCTCGTCGAAGCGCGCCATTCGGCCGACGTAATCCGGCGAGCTCGGGCCGGACGCGACGCGCGGTGCGGCCGACGCAATCGGATAGGCGGCGGTGGCGTTAGACGTGGCGTCCATTGGGTCGTGGCAGGTCGGCGTTCGGCGGTGTCGGCCAACCGATAGAACGCAGGCCTTAAGAAATCGTCGGGGCCTCGCCTGAGGGTCCCGGATTACGAAGGTTTAATAGGCCGCTCCGCATCCGCCCAGCGCCTACGGCGCCTCTTGAAGACGAGCGCTCCGATGCGCGTTCGGGCGGCCGGCCTTACCGCGATTTAACTGGCCCGGCAGACCCGAGCGGCGGCGAACTCCGCGCTCGAAGGTTGAGGGCTGTTCGTCACAATGTCTCTGGCGCTTGCAACACTGCTCTACGAGTGGCGGCGGTACACCGCAGCCGTCGTGGCGCTGGCCTTTTCAGGGCTGCTGATCCTGGCCCAGGTCGGCATGTTCACCGGGATCGTGAAGGGCGCCACCGCGACCATCGACCGCAGCCGCGCCGACATCATGATCCTGCCGGCCAAGATGGAGAGCCTGATCAACTCGGGCGGCGGCTCGCTGCCGGCACGGCTCCAGCCGCAGATCTACATGCATCCGGAGGTGGTCGAAGTGGCCGCCATGGACAACGACGGCGGCCGGTGGATCAACCGCCCCACGGACGGGACGAAGGCAGTCACCACATTCGTCAACGTCAACATGGTGGACACGCGGCCGGGCGCCGTAAACCTGCCGACCGACTTCGATGAGGCGACCCGCACCGCACTGCTGGAGCCCTATTCGGTGGCCATCGACGAGAGCCAGCTCAAGCGGCTGGGCGTGAAGCTCGGAGACGAGGCCTCGCTGCGCGGCAAGACCGTGCGCGTGCGGGCCGTCCTCCACGGCTACCCCGACATGAACAACGCCTCGGTGACGATGTCGCGGGATTCGTTCCGGCTGATGGGCATGCTCACCAAGGACGGCAAGACCGGGCCGCTGATGGTGCGGATCAAGGACCCCGCCCGCGCCGAGATCGTCCGCGACCAGCTCAACAAAACCTCCAAGGGGGCGTTCCGCGCCTGGACCCGCCAGGAGCTGTCCGACGCCAACGAAGGCGCGATCATGGGCGAGCAGATCATCGGCCTCTTCGTCGGCTTCTCGGTGTTCCTGGGCTTCCTCATCGGCGTCGGCATCACCTCGCAGACCCTGCGCGGCGCCGTGCTCTCCAGCATCAAGGAGTTCGCCTCGCTGCGCGCGCTTGGGGTCGGCATGGGCTCGCTGCGGATCATCGTGCTGGAGCTCTCGTTCTGGGTCGGCATCGTCGGCCTGATGGCCACCGCGCTCTTCACGTTCGGCGTCTATCTGCTGGCCACCAACGGCGGCGTGCCCATGGGCTTCCCGCCGGCCTGGGTGATCGGCGTTTCCATCCTGCTGCTCTTCATCTCGGGCGTCTCGGGGATCCTGGCCCTGGGCGTCCTGAAGAAGAGCCAACCTGCGGACCTGCTGCGATGAGCACTGGCAAGCCGGCCATCGTGGCCCACGGGATCTACAAGCGCTTCAAGACCGGGCGCAGCCACATCGAGGTGCTGAAGCGCGTCGACTTCGACGCCAACCACGGCGAGGTGACGATGGTCATGGGCCCGTCCGGCTCGGGGAAGTCGACGCTGGTGGCGGCGCTCTCGGGCCTGCTCAAGCCGGACGAGGGCAAGGTCACCTCCCTGGGACAGGACATCTGGAACCTGCGATCCGGCCGGGGGGACAAGTTCCGCCTCGACCACTGCGGGTTCATCTTCCAGGGCTTCAACCTCTTCTCGGCGCTGACCGCGCTGCAGCAGGTCGAGATCATCCTGAAGTACCAGGGCCTACCCAAGCCGGAGGCCCGCCAGCGCGCGGCCAACGCCCTAACGGAGGTGGGTCTGGAGACCCGCATGCACCAGCGGCCGACCGAGCTGTCGGGCGGTGAGAAGCAGCGGGTGGCGATCGCCCGCGCCCTCGCGAAGAACCCACAGCTGCTGTTCGCCGACGAGCCCACCAGCGCGCTCGACGGCGAGAATGGACAGGTCGTGATCAAGCTGCTCCAGCGAGCGGCCAAGCAGCACGGCGCCGCCGTGATCTGCGTGACCCACGACCCGCGCCTGGAAGCCTACGCCGACCGCGTCATCCACCTGGAGGACGGCCGCATCCTGGACGACCGCCGCGTGGACCGCGGCCGCGCACACCCGGGCGCTACGCCGCCCCACAAACAACCCGAGCTCATCGAGGCCTGAAGACCATGCCCGCCCTCCTCCGCAACCGTTTCGTCTGGATCGTCGTGATCCTCGCCCTGCTGGGCGGCGGCGGCTTTATGTTCATGTCCGGCCAGGCCAAGGCGAAGAAGGCCGAGGAGGCCAAGGCGGCCGCAGCCGTGAAGCCCAGCCCTTACGCCGCCATCGCCAACGGCAAGGCCGACGTCGAAGGCGGAATCATCCAGGTCGCCGCGCGACGAGCCGGCGTGATCCGCGACGTGGTGGTCCAGGAGGGCGACGACGTGGTGAAGGGCCAGGTGCTGGCCCGGCTCGAGGACGACGAACTGCGCCTGGCCTCGGAACGCGCCGGCGCCGAGGTCCGCCAGGCACGCGCCGCGCTGGCCCTGCTGGAGGTGCAGAAGTCGGCCGCCCAGCGCGAGCAGCGCCGCCTGGAAGGCCTGGCTCCCAACAACTTCGTCGCGGCCCAGCGGCTGGACCAGGCCCGCGACGCCGTGCGCGAGGCCGACGCCCGGATCATGGCCCAACAGGCCAGCGTCGCCACCGCCCAGGCCCGCGCCAATGAAGCCAACTACGACCGCGAACTGTCGCTGATCCGCGCCCCGTCCGACGGCCGCATCGTGCGCCGCTACGCCAATCCGGGCGCGGGCGCCTCGACCCTGAACGTCTCCAACATGTTCGACCTGGAGCCGCGCGCCGGCCGCATCGTCCGCGCCGAGATCGCGGAAGGCTCCCTTTCGAATGTCTCCATCGGCCAGACCGTTCAGATGTCGCCCGAAAGCGATCCGACCAGGGTCTACCCCGGCAAGGTTCTCCGCCGCGCCGGCGTGTTCGGCGCCCGCAAACTGCAGTCCGACGACCCCACCGAGCGCGCCGACGACCGGGTTGTCGAGGTGGTCGTGGACTCCACGGGCGCACCGTTCCTGGTGGGTCAACGTATCCTGGTGAAGTTCGTACATGGCCAGCAACAGGCCAATGCCTCAGCCAACCCCAGCAGCTGATTTACCAAGCTTCGCCAGCAACTTGGCCCCGAGACTCCGGTTTCGGGGCCTTTTTTCGCCTCAACCATCCCGCGTAAAACTCTCGTTAAGCGAGGGGCCGGCTAGTCTTCCTGCGGGAGACAGTCATGCGCGTGAAAAGGCCTGACGGGGAACGGCCGGCGGCGGGGGACGGAGCGCTCGCGCCGGAGCAGCTGCTGGCTCAGCCGGCCCTCTGGCGCCGCTTCACGATGGCGGGGCTGATCGGCGTGGTGGCGGCGCCCGTGGCGCCGGCGGCGCTCCTCCTCGTGGGTCTCGTCCTCTACATCCTGATCACCGTCGCCGAGCGGTTGATTATCCGTCGCCAAGGCTACATCCGCAGCAATGTCGCGGGCCTCGCCGTCACCTTCGCCCTCTCGGCGCTGCACGCCTGGGCGGCGGCGGTTCTGATCGTGGTCGGCGACGGGGGCTCGCGCCTCTTCGCAGTGGCCTTGATCGGCTTCTCGTGCGTCAACATCCTGCTCCGGCTCTATTCTTCGCCGCGCATGTTCCTGGCGGCGCTGGCGCCCCACGCCCTGGTGCTAGGCTGGGTGAGCTGGGGGATCCTTGCCAAGCATCTGGCGGCCGGTGAGTATCTGAAAGCGCTGACGCCACCGGCCGTCCTGATCACCTACGTGATCCTGCTCGCCCCGACGCGGAAGCAACTCGCCGACGCCTGGAACAGGCTGGCGGACGCCAAGACCGCCGCCGAAGCGGCCAGCCGCGCCAAGTCCGACTTCCTCGCGGTGATGAGCCATGAGATCCGCACCCCGCTGAACGGCATCCTCGGCATGGCCCAGGCGATGCAAAGGGACGGCCTGCCAGACGCGCAGAAGGATCGCCTGCGGATCATCCGCCGCTCGGGCGAGGGCCTGCTCAGCCTGTTGAACGACGCGCTCGACTTCTCGCAGATTGAGGCCGGCAAGCTCACCCTCGAGGTGACCGAATTCGACATGGAGCACCTCACCCGCGGCGCGATGGCCACGTTCCTGCCGCTCGCTGAGCGCAAGGGCCTGTCGTTCGACTTCACGATCGACGGGAAGGCCAAGGGGCGTTTCCGCGGCGATCCCGTGCGGCTGCGCCAGATCCTCTACAACCTGGCCGCCAACGCGGTGAAGTTCACCGATACCGGCCGGGTCGGCGTGGCGGTATCGCGCGATGACGGCCTCGTGAAGATCGAGGTGGCCGACAGCGGCGTGGGCATCCCCGCCGACCGGATCGAGGGCCTGTTCGAGAAGTTTGTGCAGGGCGACGCCTCCGCGACGCGCCGGCACGGCGGTGTCGGCCTGGGCCTGACCGTCTGCCGATCGCTGGCTCAAATGATGGGCGGGCAGATCGAGGTCAGCAGCGTCGAGGGCAAGGGTTCGATCTTCACGGTGCTGCTGCCGCTGGAGCGATTGGCCATGCCGGCGCCCGTCGTCGTCCCCGCGCCGCTCCCGGCCGCCAACGCCGACGCCCCGCCGATCCGTATCCTCGCCGCCGAGGACAACCAGGTGAACCAGCTGGTCCTCAAGACCCTGCTCAGCCAGGCCGGCCTGGAGCCCACCCTGGTGGAGAACGGCGCCGAGGCCATCGAGGCCTGGAAGTCCGCGCCGTGGGACCTGATCCTCATGGACATTCAGATGCCGGTGATGGACGGCGTGACCGCCACCCGCGAGATCCGAGCCTGCGAGGCCGCCGAGGCGCGGGCCAAGACACCGATCATCGCCGTCACCGCCAACGCCATGAGCCATCAGGTCTCGGACTACGAGGCGGCCGGCATGGACATGGTGGTGCCCAAGCCTCTGGACGCCGCCAAACTGTTCGAGGCGATCGAGCGCGCGCTGGAGGCCTGCTCGGCGGGCCAGCCCGAGGCGGCGGCGGCTTAGGCCTTCCCCCTTCGTAAGCTTGACGCCCTCTTCGCCGCGCCGCACAACGCGCGCCGAATTTCGAACACCTGTTCAACGAGGGATCTCATGGCGGACATCCGCTTCGACGGCAAAGTGGCGATCGTGACGGGCGCGGGCGGCGGCCTTGGCCGGCAGCATGCGCTGGAGCTGGCGCGCCGCGGCGCCAAGGTGGTGGTCAACGACCTGGGCGGCTCGATGGACGGCTCGGGCGGCGGCTCCGACGCGGCCAACAAGGTCGTCGAGGAGATCAAGGCGGCCGGCGGCGAAGCCATCGCCAACGGCTCGTCGGTCACCGACGACGCGGGCGTCGCCCGCATGGTCAAGGACGCGATGGACGCCTGGGGCCGGATCGACATCCTGGTCGCGAACGCGGGCATCCTGCGCGACAAGACCTTCGCCAAGATGGAGATCGCGGACTTCGAGATCGTGCTCGACGTCCACCTGATGGGCACGGTGAAGCCGGCCAAGGCGGTCTGGGAGATCATGCGGACCCAGAACTACGGCCGCATCGTCGTCACGACGTCGTCGTCGGGCCTCTACGGCAACTTCGGCCAGTCGAACTACGGCGCGGCGAAGCTGGGCGTCATCGGCTTCATGAACACGCTGAAGCTCGAGGGCCAGAAGAACAACATCCACGTCAACGCCATCAGCCCGGTCGCCGCCACGCGGATGACCGAGAACCTGGGCATGCCGCAGCAGGTCCTGGATCAGCTGAAGCCGGAACTCGTGACTCCCGGCGTCGTCTTCCTCTGCTCGGACGAAGCGCCCACTGGCGCGATCCTGACGGCCGGCGCGGGCGCCTTCGCCCTGTCGCGCATCGTGGAGACTGAAGGCGTGGCCATCGGCCCGAACGCCACGGTCGAGGCGGTCCGTGACAACTGGACCAAGATCACCGACGAGGCCGGGCAGAAGGCCTACGTCAACGGCGGCGAGCAGACGGGGAAATTCTTCCGCAAGCTGCAGGGCGGCTGATCCGATCGTTCCGCATACCGGACTTTCAAGAAGGGCGGCCATATGGCCGCCCTTTTCATTTCTGTAATCGGAAACCGCTTGCGCGGGGGTTCGTGAACGCGCGTAACCTAGCGTCCAACGTCCGGCAGAGACGATTTCGAGGAGCGGTCAGCAGGTGTCAGGCGGTCAGCAGGTGTCACAGGCCAAGTCGTCGACCGCGCCCAACATGAGCATGCCGGCCGTGATGGCGTTCGCCTGCGCCAGCATCCCGATCCAGGCGCTGGTCCTGGCCATCAGCGTCCACATGCCCCGCTACTTCGCCAGCCACGTCGGCTTGGAGCTGGCCGCTGTCGGCGCCGCTTTCGCCATGGTGCGCCTGGTCGACATCCCCATCGACGTGTGGCTCGGCGCCGCCATGGATCGCACCCGCAGCCGGTTCGGGCGCTATCGCATCTGGCTGGCCTTGGGCGCGCCGGTGCTCATGGCGGGCCTCTACTTCGTCCTGATGGCCAACTCGTCGACCAGCCAGATCGGGCTCAGCGGCATCCTGCTGTTCCTCTACATCGGCTACTCGATGGTCTACCTGTCGCACCTCGCCTGGGGCGGGGTGCTCGGACCCTCCTACGAGCAGCGCTCGCGCGTGTTCGGCGCGGTGATCGGCCTGGGCGTCGTGGGCGCCATGGCGGTGCTGATCATCCCCATCGTCATGCAGCAGCTGGGGCACACCGACGGCGAGGGCGTGCGCGCCATGATCTGGTTCATCATCGGGGCGATCCCGGTGACCGTGCTGCTGGTGCTGGCCACCACGCGTGAACCCATCACCAAGGAGACCGGCCAGGCCTTCCGCGCCCGCGACTACATCACCCTCCTGAAGCGCGGGAACGTCATCCGCCTGCTGGCCGCGGACCTCTGCGCCACCCTGGGTCCGGGCTGGATGGCCGCGCTCTATCTCTTCTACTTCAAGGACAGCCGCGGCTTCGACACCACCGCCGCGAACCTGCTGCTCATGATCTACATCGCGGCCGGCTTCGTGGGCGCACCCTTCGCCGCCTGGCTCGCCAACAAGGTCGGCAAGCACCGCGCCCTGATGGTCAGCACGACGATCTACTCCCTGGGCCTGATCATCGTCCCGTTCCTGCCGGCCGGGAACTTCGCCGCCTTCGCGCCCGGCATGTTCCTGGTGGGCGCCATGTCGACCAGCTTCGTGGTGATGATCCGCGCCCTCACCGGCGACATCGCCGACGAAGTGCGCCTGGACACCGGCCGCGAGTGGATGGGACTGATGTACGCGCTGACCATCGGCACCACGAAGATCGCGTCCGGCCTTTCGGCCCTGACCTTCGTGCTGCTCGCGGCCATCGGCTACCAGGCCAAGGCCGGCGCGGTAAACACACCAGAAGCGATCCACGCCCTGGAACTGGTCTACATCGTCGGCCCGATCGTCTTCGTCATGCTCGCCGGCGCCTGCTTCATCGGCTACCGGCTGACGCCCGAGCGCCACGCCGAAATCCGTCGATTGCTCGAGGAACGCGAGGCGATGGCGGATCCGGGCGGTGCGCTCGAGAGCCTGACCGGCGAGGAGATCGCGCCACTGGGACGCCCCTCGTGACCTGATTTGCGCAGAGCTGCGCCACGCGCCCGTCGGAGAGGCGCGGACGCAAAGGGAGGAGCTGTTTGACTGCCGCCACCGGACGGGACGCACGACTCCCGCTCAGCCTCGCGCTGGCCTTCTCGGCCACCAGCCTGCCGATCCAGGCCGCGCTTATCGCCGCCGCGGTTCACCTGCCCGCCTATTTCGCCGCCAACATCGGGGTCGAGCTGGTCGTCGTAGCGGCCGCGTTCGCGACGGTGCGCCTGATCGACGTACCGATCGAGCCGCTGCTCGGCATCGCCATGGACCGCACCCGCACGCGCTGGGGCCGCTACCGCGTCTGGACGGTGGTCGGCGCGCCGCTGCTGATGGCGGGTCTTTACATGCTGCTGGTGGCCGATGACGGGATGGGCACTTCCTATCTCATCGCCTGGCTGCTGGTGATGTACCTGGGCTCCTCGATCCTGATGCTATCGCACCAGGCGTGGGCCGCGACCCTGGCGAAGAGCTACGACGACCGCGCCCGCCTGTTCGGCGTGATGATGGCGGTGGGCGTCACGGGAGCCGTCAGCGTGCTGCTGATCCCCATCGTCATGGAACGCATAGGCAAGGGCGAAGCCGAGGGCATCCAGGCGATGGTCTGGTACCTGATCGCGCTCACGCCCCTGGCCGTGGCGCTGGTCGTCTGGCGGACGCCCGAGACGATTGCGCCCGAGGCCCATGGGCATCGGTTCCGCCTGCGCGACTATCTCGAGCTGATCACCGACCGGAACATGGCCCGCATTCTCCTGGCCGACCTGGCCCTGTCGCTGGGTCCCGGCTGGATGGCCGCGCTCTACATCTTCTACAGCCGCGACCGGATGGAGTTCACCTCCGGCGAGGCCAACATCCTGCTGGCCGTCTACGTCCTGTCGGGCGTAGCCGGCGCACCGGCCCTGGCTTGGCTCGCCACCAAGATCAGCAAGCATCGCACCGTGATGGTGACGGCGGTCTGCTACTCGCTCCTGCTGGTCAGCCTCGCCTTCCTGCCGAAGGGCAATGTCCTGGCCTCGCTGCCCACCCTGTTCTTCACGGGCTTCATGGCCGCGGGTTTCAACGTGCTGACGCGGGCCATGACCGCCGACGTCGCCGACGAGGTCCGCCTCCGGCAGGGGAAGGAACGCAGCGGCCTCCTCTTCGCGCTGACCACCCTGACCACGAAGCTCGCCTCCGGGGTCTCGATCTTCCTCACCTTCAACGTGCTGGCGAAGGTGGGCTACGATCCGAAACTCGGCCGTGAGAACACGCCCGAGGCGATCGACGCGCTGCTGCTGTCGTTCCTCGTCGGGCCGATCGTATTCGTGATGCTGGGCGCCGCCTGCCTCATCGGCTACCGCCTGACGGCCGAGCGCGCGGCGGACGTGCGCCGCCAGCTGGAAGTGCGCGACCGCCTGCCGCCCGACCCCGCCGCGGCGCTCGAGGGGCTGACCGGCGAGGAGCCGATCGCGCCCGCCCGCGGCTAGTCCGACAATTTACGCGCGAGCTCCAGGAACGCCTGGGCCGCGGCGCTTTCAGTATTGGTCGCCACCAGCGGGCGGCCAGCGTCGCAGGCCTCGCGCAGCGGCACCTCGATGGGGATCTCCGCCAGTAGCGGCACGCCCAGCCGTTCCGCTTCGCGCCGCGCCCCACCGGATCCGAAGATCGGCACCTTCACGCCCGAGCTGTCCGCGAAATAGGCCATGTTCTCGACGACGCCCAGGATCGGCGCGCCGGTCTTCTCGAACATCTGGGCCGCCCGCCGCGCATCGATCAGGGCGATCTCCTGCGGCGTCGAGACGATCACCACCCCGTCCATTCTCAGCTTCTGGACCAGGGTGAGTTGGATGTCGCCGGTGCCCGGCGGCAGGTCGATGACCAGCACATCCAGCGGCTCGGCCTCGGTTCCCCAGTTGGAGTTCAGGAGGCTCCGCAGGGCCGAGGAAGCCATGGGACCACGCCAGATGTTGGCCGTGCCCGGCTCGACGATGAAGCCGATGGACATGACCTTCACACCCCAGGCCTCCATCGGATTGAGGCGCTTTTCCTCATCGAAGGTCGGATCGCCGTCGACGCCCAGCATGGTCGGGGCCGAAGGTCCGTAGATGTCGGCGTCCAGAAGGCCTACGCGCTGGCCCAGCACCGCGAAGGCGGCGGCCAGGTTGGTCGAGACGGTGGACTTGCCGACACCGCCCTTGCCGCTCGCGACCGCGATGACCTTCTTCACATGCGCCGGCTTCACGGCGTCGACCATCGGATGGAGTTGCGCCTGTGGGTCTTCGGCGATGCGGGCGCGCCGCGCGGGGCGAGTCTCACCCGGCTGGGGCCGCCTTGGGCTGACCTTGAGCTGCGGCGCCGACGGCGCCTGAAGCTCCGAGGTGAGCACGACCTGAGCCGTCTCGACGCCATCGGCCAGGGCCAACACCTCCTCGGCCCGGTCGCGAACCGGACGGTAGAGGTCGATGTCGCCAGGCGCCACCTCCAGCATGAACGCCGCACGGCCGCTGCGCAGCACCAGGCCGCGCACCAGCCCCGCGCTGGCCAAGCCCTTCCCCGACTTCGGATCGAGGACCTTATCGAGGGCCTGTAGGATCGCCGTCCGGTCCGGACCTGCCGGTTCGCTCATGCCGCTTTGTCTTGCTTTGCCTGGGTGGGGGTCTCATATCCGGCTGACAGCGTCGGTTTACAAGCCCGCCGGGGGCTTTAAGGAGTGACGTTCAAGGGATACATGTATGTCCCGAGGGAGCTCCGCGCGAACCACCTGATGCCCTGGAACGACAACGCCAACCCAGGCCCCTGGGGTTCGCCGAACGGCGGCGACGACAAGCGCGACCAACCACGTCGGCCCTCCGGCGGCGGGCCTCGCCGTCCGGGCGGCCCCGATTTCAACGCCAATTTCGATCGTCTCGGCGAACGCCTGCGCGACTTGATGGGCGGCCCCGGCGGCCGGCCCCGTCGCGGGCTTATCCCTATCGTGATCGGCGGCGCCTTCGGCCTGTGGGCGCTGTCGGGCTTCTACATCGTGCAGCCCAGCGAACAGGCCATCGTGCTGACCTTCGGCGCCTATTCGCGCTCGGAAACGCCGGGCCTGCGCTACCACCTGCCTTCGCCGATCGAGCGCGTGGAGAAGGTGGCGGTCACCGAGCTGAAGCGCACGGACGTGGGCGGGGTGGGCGGCGATGCGGAATCCACCGCCGCCAGCCAGATGCTGACCGGCGACGAGCAGATCATCGATGTCGATTTCAGCGTGACCTGGCGCGTGGCCGACGCCGCCAAATATCTCTTCGCCACCCGCCAGCCCGAGGACGCCGTGAAGGACGTCGCCGAGAGCGCCATGCGCGAGGTGGTCGGCAAGACCCAGTTGCAGCCCATCATCTCCACCGGCCGCGGCCAGGTGCAGCAGCAGACGGCCGAGTTGATGCAGCGAACCCTCGACTCCTGGGGCGCCGGCATCAGCATCGTTGAGGTCCAGATCCGTTCGGCCGGTCCGCCGCCCGAGGTGGTCGCCGCGTTCCGAGAGGTGAACAACGCCCAGCAGGACGCCGACAGCGCCGAGAACGAGGCCAACACCTACCGCAACCGGGTGATCAACGAAGCCAAGGGCGACGCGGCGCGGATTACCCAGGCCGCCCAGGCCTATCGCGAGCAAGCCGTGCGCGAGGCCACCGGCGAAGCCGCGAGGTTCAACCAGATCTACACCGAATACCGCCGCGCCCCCGGCGTGACGCGCGACCGCCTCTACATCGAGACCATGCAGCGCATCCTGCAGAATTCCAACAAGGTGGTGATCGACGCCAAGGGCGCCACCGCCCCGATCATCCTGCCGCCCGACGTGTTCCGGCCGAAGAGCCAGCCCGCGCCGGCGGCGCCGGTCGCGCCCGCCCAACCGCAGGTGAAGGGCGGCGCCCAATGAGCACGCGCAACCTCGTTTACGGCCTGCTGGGGCTTTTCCTGATCGCCCTGGTGTTTCAGACCTTCTACGTCGTCGACCAGCGGCAGCAGGCCATCGTCGTCCAGTTCGGCGACCCCGTGCGCGTGGTGAATGCGCCCGGTCGCAGCCAGGCCGGCCTCAACCTCAAGGTCCCGTTCATCGAGCAGGTCATCAAGCTGGACCGGCGGAACATCGCGATCGAGGCCGACCAGGAGGAGATCATCACCGCGGGCCAGGAGCGCCTCGTGGTGGACGCCTTCATCCGCTACCGCATCTCGGACCCGCTGCAGTTCTACCGGACGCTGCGCGACGAAACCACGGCCGCCGACCGTATCGAGCGGCTCGTGAACTCCTCGTTGCGCCAAGTGCTGGGTTCGGCCACCTCGACCGACATCATCTCGGGCCGCCGGGCCCAGCTGATGCAACAGGCGAAGGTGGATGTGGACCGCCGGGCGCGCGCGTCTCGCCTGGGCATCCAGGTGATCGACCTGCGGATCAAACGCGCCGACCTTCCGGCCCAGAACCGTGAAGCCGTGTTCCGCCGCATGTCCACCTCGCGCCAGCAGGTCGCCGCGCAACTCCGCGCCCAGGGCGAGCAAAAGAAGCGCGAGATCATCGCCCAGGCGGACAAGGAGGTGGCGATCACGCTGGCCACCGCGCGCGAACAGTCGGGTCAGATCACCGGCGAAGGCGACGCCCAGCGCACGCGGATCTTCGCCAACAGCTTCGGCCGGGACGCATCGTTCGCCGCCTTCTTCCGCTCGATGCAGGCGTACGAGGCCAGCCTGGCGGACGGCGACACGACCCTGGTCCTGTCCCCTGACAGCGCCTTCTTCCGCTACTTCGAACGCGGTCCAACCGGGCGCTGATCCCTCTCTACTGACGGCGCGATGCGAGCCCAGGACTGGCTTGACTCGAATTATTACATCTGTAGTAATTTACGCATGTAGCAAACGAGGTCGCTCATGCGTTTCGCTGTCCTGCTTGCCTTCGCCGCCCTCCTCGGGTCACCCGCCGCGGCCGAACCACGGCGCGAGCTGATCTTCACTAGGGTCACGGTCGGCGACCTGGACCTGACGACCGAGGACGGGGCGGCCAAGATGTTTCGGCGCCTGAAGAGCGCGGCGCGGGCCGTCTGCCAACTGCCGCCCTCGCCTCTGTTTCCGGGGTCGGAAGGCCGCGAGTGGCGCTGCCGTCGCGAGGCGCTGGAAACGGCCGTCGAGCGACTGAAGGCGCCCCGCCTGACCCTCGCCTACTCCGAATGGCTCTCCGCGGAGCCGGACCCGCGCGCCCCAAGCCCGCAGGTCCGGTGACTGACGCCCCTCCTCCTTGCCCCCGGCCGGGAGGAGGGGATTTTTCGTCAGGCGGCGGCCAGCCAGCCGCGCACCTCGTGGAGATCGCGTGCGATGCGGACGCAGAGCGTCTCCATCTCTTCGTTCGGATCCAGCATATCGGGCACCATCACGGTCATCATGCCGGCGGCCGCGGCGGCGCGGACGCCGTTGTGGCTGTCCTCCAGCGCGAGGCATTCGGCCGGATCGAGGCCCAGCCGGCTGGCGGCCAGCAGGTAAGGCGCGGGGTCGGGCTTCGGCTTCGGATAGTCGCCGTTGGCGATGATCTGGTGGAAGCGCCCCGAAAGGCCGAAGCGGGCCATGTTGCGGTCCACCTCGGCGCGCTGTGACGAGGTGCAGATGGCGCGCGGCAGCGCCACGGCGTCCAGATGATCCAGGATCTCGACGACGCCGGCCTTCAGCGCGAGCTCCGCGTCGACCAGTTCGTGGAAATAGCGACTGGCCTCGGCGCGAAAGGTCGTGGGATCGAACCCGGAGCCGAAGTGCGCGATCAGCTGGTGCTCGTTGTGGGCCCAGGTCAGGCCGATCATGTCGAGGAAGAGCTGGCGGGGGAATTCCTGCCCGCGGTCGCGCGCGGCGGCCACGATGGCCAGGTGGAACACCCGCTCGGTATCGACGAGCAGGCCGTCCATGTCGAACACCACGGCCTTCGGGATGCGGGGAAGCGCCATCAGTCGACCACGAACTCGGCTTCGGTGTAGCCCTGGAAGTAGAGCAAGGCGGTGAGGTCGGCGTGGTCGACCTTGGCGTGGGCCTGCGCCGCCACGATCGGCTTGGCGCGGTAGGCGACGCCGAGGCCCGAGGCCTCGATCATCGCGAGGTCATTGGCGCCGTCGCCCACGGCGAGAGTGGCCGAGAGCGGGAGCCCGAGGTTCGCCGCCTCTTCCTTCAGCGCCGCCAGCTTCGCCTCGCGGCCCAGGATGGGCTCGCCGACCGTGCCAGCCAGCACGTCGCCCGCCTCGACGAGGGTGTTGGCGCGGTTGGCGTCGAAGCCCGCGGCCCGGGCAACCCGACTGGTGAAGAAGCTGAAGCCGCCCGAGACCAGGAACGCCTTGGCGTCGTGTGCGGTCATGGTCCGCACCAGGGTCCGCGCGCCGGGGTTCAGTTTCACGCGCTCGTCGTAGGCCCGCTGCAGGTCGGCCAGCGGCAGGCCCTTCAGCATGGCGACGCGCTCGCGGAGCGCCGCCTCGAAGTCGAGCTCGCCGCGCATGGCCCGTTCTGTGATCTCGGACACTCGGTCCTTCACGCCCGCGAAGTCGGCCAGTTCGTCGATGCATTCGACGTTGATGATCGTCGAGTCCATGTCGGCGATCAGCAGGCGCTTCTTGCGCCCGGCCGCGGGCTGCAGCGCCCAGTCTACCCGAGCGTCGGCGATCGCGGCCACGGCCCGCGCTTCGGCGTCCGTCGGCGCGCCGATCACCGGCAGGTCCAGGGCGCCAGGACCGAGCGGACGGGGCGGCTTGACGCCCGCGCCCGCGGCTGCGAGCGCTGAGGCCGCGCGATCCGCGGCCGAGGCCGCTTCGGCCGGATCGGGGCTGACGAGGGTGAGGACCAGTTCCATGACGGGCCGCATCTGGCTGATCGCCGGACCGACCGCAAGCGGCAAGTCCGCCCTCGGGCAGAAGCTGGCCCAGGTCGTGGGCGGCGAGATCGTGAACGCGGACTCGATGCAGCTCTATGCCGGGCTCACGGTGATCACCGCCGGGCCGAGCGCCGAGGAGTTGGCGGCCGCGCCGCATCACCTGTTCGGGACCGTGGATCCCGCTGACGGCTGGTCGGTCGGCCGATGGCTGCGGACGGCGTCCGAGGTCATCGCGGGCATCAAGGATCGTGGCCGTGACGCGATCGTCGTGGGCGGCACGGGGCTGTACTTCAGCGCCCTCACCAAGGGCCTTGCCGAGGTCCCCGAGATACCGGCCGACGCGCGCAAGCAGGCTACCGCCGACCTCACCGCCTTGGGCGAGGACGCCTTCCGCGCACGGTTGGCGGATGTCGACCCCGCCGCCGCCGCCCGCATCGCACCCGGCGACCGGCAGCGGCTGGCTCGGGCGTGGGAAGTCCATGCCGCCACCGGCGTCTCCCTGACCGACCACCAGGCCAACGCCTCGGGCGCCCTGCCCGCCGGATCGTGGTCGGCCGTCGCGTTGCAGCCGCCGCGCGAGGCGCTCTACGCCCGTTGCGATGCGCGGCTGGACGCCATGGTCGCCGACGGCGCGCTTGACGAGGTGCGGGCGCTTATGGCCCGCGGCCTCGCGCTCAGCCTCCCGGCCATGAAGGCCGTGGGCGTCCGCGAGTTCGCCGCCCACCTGCGCGGCGTGACCGACCTGCCGACCGCCATCGCGGCCGCCCAGCAGGAGACCCGCCGCTACGCCAAGCGCCAGACGACCTGGATGCGCGGCCAGATGGCGGACTGGCCGCGCATCGACGCCATAGACCCCCGCGACCAATGGAGGCAGTTTCTTGCGCTCCACCCCACCTTGACGGCCTGAGCCGGGCATGCGACATCCCGCATCCTGACTTTCGCGGGAAATCTCGTGCGCAGCATTCTTGTACTCGTAGGGCGGCCGTAACGGACTGACGAACGCGTCAGGACCGATCGGTCGCTTGTCCCAGGCCCCCAGCGGGCCTTTTTTATTGCCCAAATCGTCGCTTCCAGACCCAGAGCCCCTCCCATGACCGCCCACCAGACGATCGAAGCCCAAGCTGACACCATCTCCGGCGCCGAGATGGTGGTGCGCGCCCTCATCGATCAGGGCGTCGAAGTGCTGTTCGGCTATCCGGGCGGCGCGGTGCTCCCGATCTACGACGCGCTGTTCGCCGAGCCGCGGCTGCAGCACGTGCTGGTCCGGCACGAGCAGGGCGCGACCCACGCCGCCGAGGGCTATGCCCGCTCGACCGGCAAGCCGGGCGTTGTCCTGGTCACTTCCGGCCCGGGCGCGACCAACGCGGTCACCGGCATCGTCGACGCCCTGATGGACTCGATCCCGATGATCGTGATCACGGGCCAGGTCGCCACCCACCTGATCGGCACCGACGCCTTCCAGGAATGCGACACCATCGGCATCACCCGGCCGTGCACCAAGCACAACTACCTGGTGAAGGACGTGGCCGACCTGCCGCGCATCATCCACGAGGCCTTCCACATCGCCACGTCCGGCCGCCCCGGCCCGGTGGTCATCGACATCCCCAAGGACGTGCAGTTCGGCAAGGGCGTGTACCAGGGCCCGCGCGAGGTGAAGCACGCCCACAACTACGCGCCTCGCACCAAGGGCGACCCGGGCAAGATCGCCGAGGCGGTCGCCATGATCGCCCGGGCGAAGAAGCCGATCCTCTACACCGGCGGCGGCGTCATCAACGCCGGCCCGCGGGCGGCCGAGCTGCTGCGCGAGTTCGCCGAACTGACCGGCGCGCCGGTGACCTCGACCCTGATGGGCCTGGGCGCCTTTCCGGCGTCGGATCCGAAATGGCTGGGCATGCTGGGCATGCACGGCAGCTTCGAGGCTAACAACGCCATGCATGACTGCGACGTGATGGTGGCCATCGGCGCCCGCTTCGACGACCGGGTGACCGGCCGCCTGGACGCCTTCGCCCCGACCTCGCGGAAGATCCACATCGACGTGGACGCCAGCTCGATCGGCAAGAACGTCCGCGCCGACATCGGCATCGTCGGCGACGCCGGCCAGGTGCTGGAGGACATGATCGCCGCGTGGAAGCAGCGCAACCTCGCCACCGACAAGGCCGCCATCAAGTCCTGGTGGACCGAGATCGACGGCTGGCGCGCGCGCAACTCGTTCGGCTATCGGCCCGACACCAGGCTGATCAAGCCGCAGCACGCCATCCAGCGCCTGTACGAACTGACCAAGGACCGCGACACCTACATCACCACAGAGGTGGGCCAGCACCAGATGTGGGCCGCCCAGTTCTATAGGTTCGAGCAGCCGAACCGCTGGATGACCTCGGGCGGTCTGGGCACCATGGGCTACGGCCTGCCCGCCGCCGTCGGCGTGCAGATGGCGCACCCCGACGCCCTGGTTATCGACATCGGCGGCGACGCCAGCGTCCAGATGACCATGCAGGAGATCTCGACGGCCGTTCAGTACGACCTGCCCATCAAGGTGTTCATCCTCAACAACGAATGGATGGGCATGGTGCGGCAGTGGCAGCAGCTGCTGCACGGCGAGCGCTATTCGCACTCTTACTCTTCGTCCCTGCCCGACTTCGTGAAGCTGGCCGAGGCCTATGGCGGCGTGGGCTTCCGCGCCGAGCACCCCGACGAGCTGGACGACAAGATCCGCGAGATGATCGCGGTGAAGAAGCCGGTGCTGTTCGACTGCCGGGTCACCAAGGAAGAGAACTGCTTCCCGATGATCCCGTCCGGCAAGGCGCACAACGAGATGATCATGGCCGAGGAAGCCCGCGACCTGGGCTCGATCATCGACGACGCCGGCAAGCGGCTGGTCTGATCGTGGCTTCCCGCAGCGGCGGCTGTCTCTGCGGGGCCGTCCGCTTCGAGGTGGACGGCCCGTTGGCCGCGATCCAGCTTTGCCACTGCGGCCAGTGCCACAAGGCTCAGGGCTCGGCCTTTGGCGCGAATATTCCCGTCCGCCGCGCGGCCTTCCGCCTAACCTGCGGCAGCGAGACCCTGCGCGAGTTCCGTGCATCGCCCGCCAAGCGGCGGGTGTTCTGTAGCGCGTGCGGATCACCGATTTTCAGCCAGCGCGACGACGCGCCGGAGACGCTGCGCCTGCGGGTCGGCGTCCTGGACGACGACGACGGCCTGGAGGTTGGCTTGCACATCCAGGCCGCCGACCGCGCGGCCTGGCTCGAACTGGACGACGGGCGGCCCACCTATCCCGGAGCCGGCCCGGGCTAGCGCGAGGGCTCTGGCCTACTCCCCCGCCGGTTGGATCGGCGCCGACACCGGACAGGTGAGGATGGCGCGCAGGCCGGGCTTGTTGTCACCGAAGGCGAGTTCGCCGCGCAGCTGCTTGACCATCGCGGTCATCATGCGGCTGCCAAATCCCTCGGCCAGCGCATGCTTGCCCTTGCCGTGGTCGGCCACGATGACGCGCAGATTGGCCCGATGCTCTTCCAGGCTCACCTCGATCGGTCCCGGCGCGCCCGCGTAGGCGTACTTGTTGGCGTTGATCACCAGCTCGGTGACCACGAGGCCCAGGGTGACGGCCCGGTCGGTGGGGACCAGGACGGGGCTGGCGTCGACGCTGATCTTGCCGGCCCATTCACCGCCCATCGAGGCGTTCATGTCGCCGATCAGGTCCTCGAGGTAACGGGCCATGTCGACCACCTCGATCTGGTCCGCGCGATAGAGGCGCCGGTGGACCAACGCCACGGCCTGCAGCCGCCGCCTCGCCTCCTCGAACGCCTCGTGCAGCTTCGGGTCGCCCATGGCCCGCGACTGCAGGCCCAGGAAGCTGGAGACCAGCTGGAGGCTGTTCTGGATCCGGTGGTTGACCTCCTTGAGCAGCATCTCCTTCTGCTCCAGCAGGCCCTCCTTCTCGTCGAGGGCGTCGCTCAGCCGGCCGTTCAGCTCGTGCAGCCGCCGGTGGCCGCGCGCCTCCAGCAGCGTCTCGCGCAGGCGCGTGGCCGCGTCGACCTCGGCCAGGGTCCATCGGCGAGACCGGCCGTGCACGGTCTGGCGCCAGGCTTCGAACGACGAGCGCGGGGTAAGCTTTTCTCCCGGCCCCAGGGTCACGGCCTTGTGCGGATTTCCCGCCCAGTTGACCACCTCGACCTCCTCGGCGCGGAACCACAGGATGACGAAGGGCTCGTCGGCCGAGACGACAAGGGCCAGCAGCCCGCTCGCTTGGGCCTGGAAGACCTCGGCGTCGGCGAACTCCTCCGAGAGCCGGTCCGTGACGATCGGCTCCTGCCCGCGCTGCAGAGCCCACCGCACCAGGGACAGGACCTGGCTCTCCGAAGGATGGACGCCGTCCATGTACAGGCGGCCGGCGCGAAACGCCGCCACGCCATCGGCGCCCATCATGCGGCGCAGTTCCTGCACGCCTTCGGCCAGGTTGACGTCCAGCCCCCCAGAGCGAACGAACCGCGAGGCGACCTCGTCCTCCAGTCCGCGCAGGCGTAGGCGCTCTCGATAGTTCTCGGCCTCCTCCTTCGCGCGAACCTGCCGCGCCAGACCGCCGGCCAGGGTGCGGGCAGCGGCGCGGATGTCGTACGGCATCAGCTTCGGCGTGCTGTGGTGACAGGCGATCAGGCCCCACAGGAGCCCGTCCTTAACCACCGAGATCGAGGCGGACGCTCCGATGCCCATGTTCCGAAGGTATTGCATGTGCACGGGCGACACCGAGCGCAGGACGCAGTCGCTCATGTCGAGCGGCTCGGCCGAGGACCAGGCCGGCGAGAGAGGTGCGGGCTCATAGCTCACGTCGGGGATGACCCGAACCAGGTTCCGCACATAGAGAGCCCGCGCCTGCGCGGGGATGTCCGAGCCGGGAAAGTGGTGGTTCAGGAACGAGGGCATCCCCTCGGCGACGTCTTCGGCCAGCACCGCGCCGGCGTCGTCGTCGAGGAACCGGTAGATCATCACCCGATCGAAGCCGGTCAGCCGTCGAAACTCGGTGGCGGCGCGCTCGCAGAGCGCCTGCAGGTTCGGAGCCCGCTCGAACGCGGCCCCGGCGCTCTCAAGCTGACCCAGGATCACGCTGGCCGGCAGCGGCTGGCCCAGCGCCGGCTCGATCTCCACGATCAACCAGTCTCGGTCGACGCGGGCCGAAATATCCAGCAGGCGGCCGTTGGCGCCGAAATAGCCCGCATGGCCGCCATGCACGCCCGACTGCGTCACCTGCGCCACCCGTTCCGACAGGGGATCGCCAAGCACGGCGCCCAGCGCCTTGCCGATCCAGGCCTCGACGCCCAACAGGCCCGCCACGTCCCCCGCGGCGTGGGCGACTTCCTGGGTGGTTCGATCGGCGACCAGCATCACCCCGTGCGGCTGGATCGACCCGGGAATATGGATCGGCTCCCGCGCGCAGGCGTCCAGTTCGATCGTCAGCGCCTCAGACATCGGCGTGCTGCCCGCACAGCCGCTGCTCGGCGTGGCGGAAGCCCGCCACGGCGCCGCTCACCATCGCGTCGGTGTCCGCCGGCGAGCGTGCCTGGCCATCGATCACCGCCAGGAACGAACGCCAACGTTCGCCCGCCTGGTCGCGGTAGGGGTCTAAGAAGCTGAGGCCAGCCATGCGCTCCCCGCGCGCTTCGACCGCGCGCCGGATCATCCGCCCACCGAGCGTCGACCCTTCCAGCACATACAGCCGCCCAAGCGCCTCTCGGACGTCCGGAACGACGATGTCGGCGGTCGGCGCCACCGAGGCCTGTCCGCCCACGGCGACCAGATCCCGTTCGAGATGGTCCGAGCGGCGCCGGGCGTCGAAGTCGAGACCGGGCAGGTCGTGAAGCCAAGGAGCCACGGCGGCCTCCGCCTCGGCATGCAGCCGGTAGAAGCGCTCGACCAGCTTGCGGCGGCCTTGCGGCGTCGCGATCTGGGCCAGGATGTCCATCCGGGACTCAAGCCGCTGGTGATCGGACCGCGTGGCGTCACGCAGCCGTCGGTGGGCGTCGCTGATCATCGCGTCTCTTGATAGGGGTCCCAGCCAGCACGATAGAGATCGTTCGCTTTAGTTTCTGTAGGATACCCGACAAAGTCGATCTGGTTTCTCGCTGATGTGACGATATGAGCCGCACGACCCCCGCCACACTCGCCATGGACAAGGCCGGCGTCGCATATTCGCTGGTCACCTACCCATACGATCCCAACGCCGACCGGGTCGGGCTGCAGGCCGCGGCGGCCCTGGGTGTCCCACCCGGCGAGGTGCTGAAGACCCTGATGGTCAAGGCCGACGGCAAGCCGGCCTGCGTGGTGCTGGCGTCGGACCGCGAGGTCAGCATGAAGCGGCTGGCGGCGACGTTGGGCGCGAAGACGGCCGAGATGATGAAGCCGGCGGACGCCGAACGGATCACCGGCTACCGGGTCGGCGGTGTCAGCCCCTTCGGCCAGAAGCGCGTCGTACCGACCGTGATCGACGCGGAGGCCGCGGCCCTGCCCGCCGCCTTCGTCAATGGGGGCCAGCGCGGCCTGCAGGCGCGGCTTGCGCCGGCCGATCTGGTCAGGGTGTTGAATGCGCAGGTCGCCGCGATCAGCTAGTGGGCTGCGCCGATCCGCGCCATCACCTCGGCGGGGATGCGGTAGCGACGGACCAGTTCCGCGTGATCGACGCAGTCGCAGGCCTCGTGCTGGACGACCAGCCTCCAGACCGCCTCGACCGCGGCGTCCAGCAGGGCCTGGCGGTCGTCCGGATCGCGCTGGTCGGCGTCGTGGTCGCGCAAGGCCCTGAGCGTTCGCTCGACGCTGCGCTCGGTATGGCCGACCGCCGCGTCGATCTCCTCCAGCAGCTCGAATTTCAGATGGGCCTCACCGCTGTCGACGTGCGCCGGCTCGGCGAGATGTTGTGGCAGTCTGAGTGCGGACATGCCGCCTCCCGGGTTCTCGATAGCCCCCACGACCTCGACCATAGCATCAACGCGCGAACCCGCCGCCCCGCTCCCGGTTATGTGAACTCAGGCCTTCAGGCGCAGGTGACCCATATAGTCGCGCTTGCCCAGCGACACGCCCTCCTGGCGCAGGATGTCGTAGGCGGTGGTGGCGTGGAAATGCAGGTTGGGCGTCGAGAACGACAGCAGGAAGTTCTCCACGGTGAACGGCATCTCGCGCGGACCGATGCGGAAAACCATGTCCTTGCCCTCGAGGGCCTCGACCTCGTCGCGGGACAACGCCTGCAGCTCGGCGCGCGCCTCGGCGACAAGGTCCTGCAGGCCGGCATAGTCCAGCTCTCCCACGCCCCCCGGCGGCAGGAAGAGGCCGGCCTTGGCGCCCGCCAGAGCGCCCCGCGAATGGTGCGCGACCGACACGAGCTGGAAGCGGAACGGCAGCATGTCGGAGTGCAGGCGCGTCTCGACGATCGACTCCGGATCGCGCCCGGTTGCGCGGCAGTGCGCCAGGCCCTTTTCCAGGAAGCCCTCGACGGCGCCCAACACTTGCAGGAACGACGCGACGCTGCAGTCGTAGAGTGAAATCGCCATGTGGTCCGCCCTTCTTCGAAAGCGGCCACCATGCGCAGGCGCCGCTACGGGCGCCAAGGTCCGGCTTCAGCGCGCCCCGATCCGGACCAGCACCTCCCGCGGGATGCCGTACAGGGCGATGACGGCCGCGCGGTCGCGGAGCCCCATCACCTCGCGCTGGACCAGGAAGCCCCAGACGGCGTCGGCGGCGGCCTTGAGCACCTCGCCTCGCCCGTCGCCCCCCGGATGGTCGCGCAGCGCGGCCAGCGCCGCCTCGACCTTGCGCCCCGCCCGACCCATCGACTGGGCCTGCTCTTCCATCAGTTCGTAGTTGAGGATCGCTTCGCCGGTCTCGAAGCCGAAACGGCGCGCCATGCTGCGGGGCGGACGGAGGGAGGACATCGCACGCCAATGTCGGCGCCCGATGTCCTCGTGGCAAGCGTCAGCGCGGACAGCGCCCGATCAGCCGCCAAACACCTCGACGAGGTCGTCGGCGACAGACGGGAGCCGCCAGCCTCGCCCCACGTCGGGGCAGAGCGCGCGCTCGAGCTGCCAGCCGCTGCGGCCCACGTGAACGCCCATGGCGGTCAGTTCCGCCGTCAGCGAGGTCCGCGAGTCGTGGTCGAGGGCGTCGTTGTTGGGACCCTTCGCCTCCTCCAGGCGCCAGCCGAAGATGGCGTCGCGGCCGATCTCGACGATGGCGCCGGGATTGGCCGTCCACTCATAGTAGGCCGAGAAGCCCCCTACCGCGTGCGTCACCCGGGTGGCGAGGCAGTTGTTGTACCGCCGCGCCGCCTCGCGCAAGGCCGCCTTGGTGGTCAACGGACGCAGCCTCGCCGTGCCCTCGAACGGCGGCGGCGGGGGCTCCGGGTAGAGATCCTCGCGCACCGCGTCGAACAGCGCCGCCTCGGTCTCCGCCTCGGCCCAGCGACGGGCGGCCGCGTCCGCCGCCGCGCCGCCGGACCGGCAGGCGATCGCCTCAGCCGCCTCGGCGACCGCCATCGCCGCGTCGTCCGTGACCAGGCACGAGAGGCCCAGCGCGCCGCGCATGGGCGCGGGCAGCAGCTCGAGGCGCGCCACGGCGGCCGCGTCGATGGCCTCCGCATGCCGCAGCAGCTTGGCGGCCCTGGGCTCGGCCAGCAGCTCGACCAGCCGGCGGTAGGCCCCCGCCGTCCAAGCCGTCTCGCCCAGCCGGCCCAGCGCCCGTTCCAGCCCGGGCGGCGTACGGCCCAGCGCGATGCCGATCGCCGCGCGCAGCCGGCCGCGCAGGATGGTCTCGGCGACGGCCGCCACGTCGCGGCCCAACGCCAGGGCCAGGCACACGAGGTGGCGCCGCGCGGAAGCGGCGGTCAGGAAGGCGGTGTGCGGGTCGGGCCAAAGCCGCGCCACCTCCGGCGCGAAGTCGCCCGCCACGAGCTTCAGGAGGGCGGTGGGTTCGGTCCGCACCGGGACCGGGGCCACGCCCGAGAACAGCTTGAACATCTTGAGGCTCCGAGGGGTGCGCCATGACCCCTTCAGGAGCACGGCGAAGTCAGCGTCGCTTGATTGCCAGCGCGTCCGACCCGGAGCCGGCGCGCACGCGGAGGCCAGCCCGAGGGCGACCCTTTTCCTGCGTGAAGTTGCGCGTCGTCATGAATGGCTCTTCGTTCGTTGAGGCCGGCGGTGTCTCACGGCTCAGCCGCCGCCCGCAAGGCAAAGGTTAACGCGTCACGCGAGACAGCGGGCGGGTGTGGCGGCGACGCCACGCCCCGCTCCAGCCCGGCTCAGTAGAAGAACCGTTCCTCGGCGATCTTGCCGTTCTTGATCGTGTAGACGCCGACCTCGTCCATGGTGACGCGCTGGCCGCCCTTGGGCGTGATGTCCATCTTGAAGCGCACGGCGAACTGGTCGCCGTTCACGTAGGGTCCCTCGATCAGGACGTCGTGGACCTCGTGGTTGGCGGCCCACCATTCGCCCTTGCCGCGGACACCGGCCTTGCCTTCGACGCGGGCCATGTCGCCCTCGCCGGCTTCCAGGCTGACGACGTCCTCGGCCCAGTACTTCTCACCCGAGGCGTCGAACTCGCCCCGCTTGCACATGGCGACCAGATCTTCGGCGATCTCCTTGACGGTGGGCATCGGGTTCTCCTTGCGTTGCCGGGAGACAGATTGCGCGCCGATGGTGACAGCGTGCTGGCAGCAGTCGGTTGCGGCCTCGACGATCCTGTGACACCTCCTGCCGCGACCGCTCAGGAACCGCACGATGACCGACGCCCAGCCCGCCTCCGTCTACGACCTCGCCCACGCCGAGCAGGAGGAGAGCCGCGCCACGTTCGCGGTGCTGGTGGACAACGAACCGGGCGTGCTGCACCGCGTGGTCGGCCTGTTCGCGGCGCGCGGCTACAACATCGACAGCCTGACGGTGGCCGAGACCGACGCCAACGTACACACCAGCCGGATCACCATCGTGACCCGCGGCACACCGCAGGTGCTGGCCCAGATCGAAGCGCAGCTGCAGAAGATGGTCTCGACCCGCCACGTGCAGGATGTGACGCGCGATCCGAACGGCATCGAGCGCGAGCTCGCCCTGGTGAAGGTGCGCGGATCGGGCGTGGAGCGCGTGGAAGCGCTACGCGTGTCGGACATCTTTCGCGCCAAGGTGGTCGACACCACCCACGAGAGCTTCGTCTTCGAGCTGACCGGCGCGTCGTCCAAGATCGACAAGTTCGTCGACCTGATGAAGCCGTTGGGCCTAGTGGAGGTGTCGCGCACCGGCGTACTCTCGCTGCAGCGGGGCGTCGAGGTCTTCTGAGACGGCGGGAACCAGCGCCCGCCCCGACTTCTTTCATGGCGTGTCTGTACGCGCCGTCATCGTCTGCCTGATCGCGCTGAGCGCGGCTGCGCCCGCTTCGGCCCAGATCCCGCTGATCCTGCCCATCCCCGGCAGGAAGGCTCCGCCGACGGTCATCGGGCCGCCGCCCAGCGCGACGCCGGCCGAGGCGGAGGTCTGGCCCTTCCCGGCTCCGGATCCGAAGAGCTGGTGGGACGACAAGCGCCTGAAGCCGTCCGAGGCGTCCGACCCGCTGGGCGGCCGGCGCATCCGCAGGGGCGAGCTGCAGGCCGCGCCTGATAACGGGATAGCACCCTCCACCTATCGGCTCTGGGGCATCATGCCGCTGCAGTGGCAACTCGTGCGCGACGGGGAGATGATCCTCGAAGTCTGGACGCGCCCCTCCAACAGCGTGCGCCAGACAGTCACGCGGGTGACGGTGCGCAGCGACGGCCACGCCTTCGTCCAGGCGCGCGCTGGCCTGGCCTGCTGCGAGGCGGTGATCGGGCGGCGCATGGGCTTCGACGAGGAACTGCCGCCCGGATCGGCCGCGCGGTTCTTGGCCCTGCGCGACCTGCCGCTCTGGAAATCGCCCCGCGACGTTCGGGTGGTGGAGCCCGGGGCCGCCGACGCGCTCTGCCTCGTCGGGACGTCCTACGACATCACCCTGGTCACGCCGGGGCGCGCGGTCACGGTGCATCGCGCCTGCGACCCCGCCGAGGTGGGCGAGGCCGCCGATGTGCTGGAAGCGGTGCTCGGCGCGGCCCTGGGCCACGACCCGCGGTTCGACGTGGTGTTCCCCGGCGGCGCCAACTTCGCCAATGCGCGCGGCGCCTATCGCGACCTCGTCCAAGGGGGCGGCCGGCTCAAGGTGAACCCCGACGCGCGCCTGCCGCCGCCCGGCGCCGAGCCCGCGCCCCAGGCCGAACCCGAGGCGCCGACCCCGGAGGTCACGCCGCCTCCGTCTGCGCCGACATCTGCGTCATCCGCGCCTGGATCTGTTCCTGCGTCGCTCCCGACGCCCGCGCCGCGCGGATCGAGCACCAGCGAACGGTGACGTACTGGATCGCGAACAGGGCGATCTTCGAGACCAGCGGGAAGACCGCCAGGAAGGCCGGCCACAGCGCCGGAAGCGCCAGCGCGAACACCAGGTTTGCGATCCCGCTGACGAACATCAGGCCCGCCCAGACATAGCCGAAGGCGATCATGGCCGGCTCGCCGTAGCCCCGGGCGACCGGCGGCATGTAGCGGAGCATCCAGCCGCGCTGGAGCATCACCACGCCGACGATGGCGTAGACAATGGTCGGCTTGGCCATCAGGAACCGCGGGTCGTGCGCCAGGATGCTGGCCGTGCCGAACGTCAGCACCAGCGCCAGGCTCGCCCACTGGAGGCGGGAGATGTCGCGGCTGGCGATCTTCATGAACGCGATCTGCGCCACGCCCACGGCGATCGAGGCGCCCGTGGCGACCACCACGTCGACTTTGAGAGCCACGAGCGCGGCGAAGACCAGGGTGGGCAGCAAATCGGTCGCGAGGGCGCGGCCGGCATAGACGAGGTTGTTCACAGGAGGCTCCGAGAGGGATGAATTCGATGCCCGCGAGCGTATCGGCCCGCCGCCGCCGGTCGTGAGTCCGCCCACGAAGGCCACGCGGTCATCCACGAAAATCGACCCCACCGCCCACGCTTCGCGAACGGCGGACCGCCTTAAGTCCTTCAAATCCTGAGATGGAGCGCCTATATGTGGGCTGTCGGGTTCGCCCGACTATGGAGATAAACGCGCGAGTAATAAACGGACTGGACCCGGGTGCGATTCCCGGCGGCTCCACCAATCTTCCCCCGGGTTATCGCCGGAAAGTGAGTTTTCGCAGGGGAAGCACGGGGCCGATCAGCATCGACAGACGTGTAAAGGCGTTGCTTTCTCTCGGCCTGACCCACCGTTCCGGGTTTTAAACTAAATGCGAACGATAACTTCGCTGAGGAAGTTCGCCTGGCTGCGTAATGCGGTCCGGTAACATCCGAACCAAGTCCTAGGGGTTCAGATCCTTAGGCGGGGCCCGGGAGGCGCCTGCCAACAGAAGCCTCCCACCTAATTTGCAGGCGCTTCCGGTCTTAGAAGCACGGGCGCCAGGCCCCTGCCGACGGAGGCCTCTAACCTCCCCTAAGCCAGCGGCCAACCGCATCCCCGGCTCATCACGGGTAGCTGCGTATGTGCGGTGGGCGACAGAAGCGCATGAGCCGCACCCTTCTAGCCTTGCGCGCGGGCCGGCAGTCGCTACCTTCCGACAGTTCGCTTTGTTTCGGAGTTTTGGTTTGGCCCAGGATCCGCCGGTCCAGGATCTCATGAACTATGAAGCCCTCGCGCAGGACGCCCTGCGCGGCGTCGCCAAGGCTGCGCTGAAGCGCGCCGCGGCGCCAGAGGGCCTGCCGGGCTCGCACCACTTCTACATCACCTTCAAGACCGACGCGGCCGGGGTCTCCGGCCCGGTGGATCTGCTGTCGAAATATCCTGACGAGATGACCATCGTCCTGCAGCACCAGTACTGGGACCTGGCGCCGGGCGAGACCTTCTTTTCGGTGACCCTGCAGTTCGGCGGCCAGCCCAAGCGCCTGTCGATCCCCTACGCCGCCATCACCCGGTTCTACGACCCCTCGGTGCAGTTCCTGCTGCAGTTCGAGCCGCCGCCCGCCGCGCCGCCGGAAGCCAAGGCCGCGCCCGATGCGAAGGCCGACGCGAAGCCGGAAGAGCCCGCGCCTAAGGCGTCGGAAGCGACGATCGTCTCCCTCGACCAGTTCCGGAAGAAATGACCGCATGAGCGATGTCGCCGCGCCCGAGCCGTCTCAGGCCGATGACGGGGCCATGACCGACGAAGCGATCCTCCAGCGGTTCCTGCGCACCAAGAACCAGCCGACCGGCTCGCAGACCCTGGGCTTCCGCATGGTGTCCGTCAGCCAGGCGACGAAATCGGTGGAAGTCGAGTTCGACGCCAAGGCCGAACTGCTGCTCAATCCGATGAAGCAGATCCAGGGCGGCTATCTCTGCGCCATGCTGGACGAGGCCATGAGCGTGGCCTGCATGGTCGCCTCGGGCATGACGGCGGTGGCCCCGACCCTTGAGATGAAGACCAGCTTCTTCCGCCCGGGCCAGCCCGGGAAGATCAAGGGGATCGGCCGGGTGGTGAAGTGGGGCCGCCAGGTCGCCTTCACCGAGGGCGAGCTCTACGATCCCGACGGTCGTCTCCTGGCCAAGGCGACGGGCACCGCGATCCCCACCCCCTTCAGCAACTACAAGAAGTAGGCGCACCGGATGGCCCGCCTCCTCGCCTTCATCGCAAGCCTCTGGCTCGCGGCGGCGGCGGGCGGGGCACAGGCGGCTTCCGCGTTCGCGGACTGGTCGGCGGTGGTGGTGGCCGGCGACTGGCATGCCCACGACGGCGCGCCGTCCGAGGGCTTCGACAATGCGCGGCGCGACGTGAGCGCCGCCCTGACCCGGGCCGGCTTCCAGGCGCAAAATATTCGCCAGTTTTCCGTACGCCCCGAGCGCTACAAGGACACGCGCCCGGAGAAGAGCGAGCTGCGCGGCATCTACAACGCCCTCGCCGAACTGTCGGGCCGCACCACGGGCGGCTGCATCTTCTACATGACCTCGCACGGCGCGCCCGAGGGGGCCCAGCTCGACCAGGGACTGCTGCGCCCCGGGGTCCTGGCGACGATGCTGGACCGCACATGTGGGAAACGCCCGACGGTCGTGGTGATCTCGGCCTGCTTCTCGGGCGTCTTCGTGCCGACCCTGGCGCAGCCCAACCGGATGGTCGTCACCGCGGCCCGCCCCGACCGCACGTCGTTCGGCTGCGGACAGGATATCAAGTATCCCTATTTCGACGACTGCCTGCTGTCGTCGATGCCCGGCGCGCGAGACTTCGGCGGCCTGGCCAGCGCGACGCGAGAGTGCGTGCGGGCGCGCGAAGTCGCCGAGAAGCTGACGCCGCCTTCCGAACCGCAGATCTGGGTGGGGCCGCAGCTCAGGCCGGTCCTGCCACTCTACGCCTTCGAGAGCGTGGTCAAGACAGACTAGCCCCCCCGGAGCCATGGGGCGAGACGCACGCCGCGACTCAACCGAGGTGATAGGCTTGGCGACGGCTGGTGGAGTGATCCTGGGCGATGCAAAGGCTCGGCAAGGCGATGCTGGCGGCGGCGATGCTCCTTCTGGGCGCGCCGGCGGCTGCGCAGGACACCCCTTCGGCGCCGGCCACAAGCTTGCCCAGGGAGCCCGTGCCCTACACGAAGGTTCGCCCCGCTCGCGCAACGCCGCCCCGGCCCGCCGCCGCCCCGGCGCCCGTCGCAACGCCGGCGGAGGCCCTACCGCCTCGCCACCCCAGCGGCGCACGGCTGGGAGCCGGTCAGCCGATCGATCCCGTTCAGCTCGAGGCCTTCGTCGACGGCTGGGTCGCGGACGCCCTGGCCCGTGAGCACGTGGCCGGCGCCACCGTGTCGGTCGTGCAGAACGGCCAGGTCGTGCTGAAGAAGGGTTATGGCTTCGCCGATCTGTCGCCGCGGCGCGCGGTCGACCCCGACAAGACGCTGTTCCGCATCGGATCGATCTCGAAGACCTTCACCTGGATCCTCCTGATGAAGGAGGTCGAGGCGGGCCGGATCCGCCTGGACCGCCCCATCAACCTCTACCTTCCGGAGAAGGTGCGCCTGCCCGGCCATGCGCGCGACGTCACCGTGGCCTCGCTGCTCAACCACACTTCGGGGTTCGAGGACCGTGCGCTGGGCCAACTGTTCGAGAACGACCCGCGCCGCATCCGTCCGCTGGACCTCTACCTTCGGCAGGAGCGCCCCAGCCGCGAGCGCCGCAACGGCGCCATCTCCAGCTATTCGAACTACGGCGCGGCGCTGGCTGGCGCCGCCGTGGCGTTCGTGGGGCGCAAGACGTTCGAACGGCGGGTGGAAGACGAGATCGCCGTACCGTTGGGCATGACGAGCACCACGTTCCGCGAACCCCGGCCCGAGCGGCGCGGTCTGCCCGCCGCCATGCCCGAGCGCCTGCGCGACGATGTGGCGATCGGCTATGGGTGGCGCGAGTCCGGGTTCGTTCCGGACGAGTATGAGTACATCGGACAGATCGCGCCGGCAGGTTCGGCCTCGTCCACGGCGAGCGACATGTCGCGCTACATGTTGATGCTGCTGAACAACGGCAGCTGGAACGGCGCCACCGTGTTCGGTCCCCGCGCGGCGCGCGCCTTCCGCTCTCCCATGCGCATGACCCCGGAAGGGATCAACGGCTGGGCGCACGGCTTCATGACCTTCGACCTGCCGGGCGGCTACCGCGGCTTCGGCCACCTGGGCGACACCCTGGCGTTCCACTCGGCCATGGTCCTGATCCCCGAGCTGCACCTGGGCGTGTTCATCAGCACCAACGGGGAAGCCGGCGGGAAGGTCGCCGCCTTCTTGCCATCCGCCCTGGTGCGACAGTTTTACGCGCCACCGGGGATCTTCCCACGGGCCGGCTCGCGCGAGCTCGCGGCGGCGGCCGACGTCTTCGGCGGCGACTATCTCTCCACGCGGCGCGCCTATGGCGGTCTCGAAGGCTTCGTCGGCCTGATGGCCGGGGGCTCGAGCGTCACCGTGACGCCCGGCGGGAGACTGCTGACCAGCCGCATGGGCGAGACCCGCGCCTGGGCCCCGGAAGGGCCGGTCAGCGAGGGCCGCTTCATCTCGGCGACGGGCGACCGGCGGCTGGCCTTCCACATGGTCGACGGCGCGGCCGTCAGCTTCCGTGAGGATACGAACGCCGAGACCCTGCAGCGCACGCCCTTTACCCAGCGGCGCTCCACGCTGGCGACGCTGGCGGGCCTGACCGCCGTCACTTCGGTGATCACGCTCATCGGGCTCATGCTCCGCAGCCGGCGCGAGCTGCGTCAGAACCAGATCCAGGCCCGGGCCGCCCTCATCCAAAACATCCAGGCGGGGCTCTGGCTCGCCGCGTTCGGCCTGTTCGGCGCATGGGCTGGCGGGGTCTCGAACCTGGCCGGGATCATGTACGGCTGGCCGGGCCCGTTGATCGTGACCGCTTCGACCTGCGCCTTGGTCGCCGCAGCGCTCAGCCTGCTCACCATCGCCGCGGTGCCGGCCATCTGGCAGGGCGGCCGGCGGGTGGATTCCTGGAGCGCGACGCGGAAGGTGTTCTTCACGATGACCGTGCTGATCTATACGGCCTTCTCGGTGCTGCTCGCGATGAACGGCGCCCTGGAGCCCTGGAGCCGGTAGGAAAAAGGCGCCGCCTGCGACAGCCTGTCCCGTCGCCCTACGGCCCCGCTTAAACGGCCCCTTAACCAAGGACTGGGTAAATCCTGCCTACCTGAGGGGGAGGACCGCTTTCGAGCGCCCCTTCGTGATGGGAAGGGACGACGGGGTTGAACCAGTTCGTTGGCATGCTGCAGAGGTTCGGGATCGGCCGGCTGGCCGCCATCCTGGGCGTCGGCGCCGGCCTCGCCGCCGTGCTGGCGGCCGTGTTCATGAACCTGGGTCAGCCCAAGGCCCTGCTCTATTCCAACCTGGACCTGAAGGAAGCCGGCTCGATCACCGCCGCGCTCGACCAGGGGGGCATCAAGTATGAGGTCAAGGGCGACGGCTCGACCATCTTGGTGCCGCGCGATCAGGTCGCCTCCACCCGCCTGATGCTGTCGTCCAAGGGGCTGCCGACCGCCGGCTCGGTCGGCTACGAGATCTTCGACGAAGCCAACGCCCTGGGACAGACCGACTTCGTCCAGCAGCTGAACCGCCAGCGCGCCCTGGAAGGCGAGCTCTCGCGCACCATTCTCAGCCTCGACGGCATCCAGTCGGCCCGCGTGCACCTGGTGCTGCCCAAGCGCCAACTCTTCGAGGAAGAGGCGGAGCAACCCTCCGCCTCGGTGACCATCGGCGTGGGCGGCCGCGAGCCCAGCGCCGAGCAGGTCCGCGCCATGCAGAACCTTGTGGCCGGCGCCGTGCCGAACATGCGCCCCGACCGCGTCACCGTTGTCGATCAGCACGCCAAGACCCTGTCGGGCGGCGAGACCGGCATGGCCGCCGAGGCCGACAGCCGCAAGTCCGAGGTCGAGCAGCGCATCGCCAAGCAGGTGAAGACGATGATCGAGGGCGTGGTGGGCGCGGGCAAGGCGCGCGTCAACGTCACGGCCGACCTCGACCTGGCCCGCGTGACCACCCAGGAAGAGCGCTTCGATCCCGACGGCCAGGTGATCCGCTCGGAGTCGACGCAGGAAGAGAATTCCCGCGAGAACGACCAGTCTGGCTCGGGCCAGGCGTCGGTCGCGGCCAACATCCCCGGCGGCCCCGGCGGCGACCAGAACGCCAACACCAGCCAGAGCGGCCGCACCGACTCCACGACCAACTACGAGATCTCCAAGACCGTCACGACGAAGGTCGAGGAGCCCGGCACGGTGAAGCGCCTGTCCGTGGCGGTCGCCGTCGACGGGGTCACCGCGGCCGGCAAGGACGGCAAGCCCGGCGCCTACACGCCTCGCTCGGCGGAGGAGATGCAACGGATCGAGACGCTGGTCCGCACCGCGGTGGGCTTCAACCAGGAGCGGGGCGACCAGGTCAGCGTGATCAACGTCAAGTTCCCCACCGCCGACGACGGCGAAGGCGTGGTGGCCTCGAGCCCGCTGATGGGCTTCGACAAGAACGACATCATGCGCGCCGCCGAACTGGGCGTCCTGGCGCTGGTCGGCATCCTGATGATCTTCTTCGTGGCGCGCCCGCTGCTGGGCGGCGGCAAGAATGCCGGCGCGATCGGTCGAGCGGGCGGCGGTGGCGGCAACCCCCTGATCGCCCCCGCCGGCCAGGTGGCCCGCGTGATGGTCACGCCCGACGGCCAGGCGATGCAGCTCGGCGCCGACGGCTCGCAGCTCGCCCTGCCCGGCCCGGGCGGCGACGACGCCAACGCCCGTATCGACATGGCCCGCGTCGACGGTCAGGTCCGGGTCAGCGCCGTGAAGAAGGTGTCCGAATTCGTGGAACGCCACCCCGACGAGTCGGTCGCGATCCTCCGCTCCTGGCTGCATGAGACGAACTGATGGCGGCCGCGCGCGCATCCTCGAAGAGCATCGTCGACCCCTCCCGCCTGAACGGCGCGGAGAAGTGCGCGGTCATCCTGCTGGCGCTGGGCGAGGAACATGCCCAGGTCTGGCAGGCGCTGGACGAGGAGGAGATCAAGGAGATCTCCCAGGCGATGGCCAGCCTCGGCAACGTGACCGCCGGCGTGGTCGAGGACCTGCTGGTCGAGTTCGTGGCCGGCGCGGCCGGCACGGGCGCGATCATGGGCTCGTTCGAACAGACCCAAAAGCTGCTGACCTCGATCATGCCGCCCGACAAGGTCGACGCGCTGATGGAGGAGATCCGCGGTCCGGCCGGCCGGACCATGTGGGACAAGCTCGGCAACGTGAACGAGGCCGTGCTCGCCAACTACCTGAAGAACGAATACCCGCAGACCGTCGCGGTGGTGCTCTCGAAGATCAAGTCCGAGCACGCCGCGCGGGTGTTGGCGGCGCTGCCGGAGGACTTCGCCCTGGAGTGCGTCATGCGCATGCTGCGCATGGAGCCGGTGCAGCGCGAGATCCTCGACAAGATCGAACAGACCCTGCGCAACGAATTCATGTCGAACCTGGCGCGGACGTCCAAACGCGACAGCCACGAGATGATGGCCGACATCTTCAACGCGTTCGACCGCCAGACCGAGACCCGCTTCATCACCGCCCTGGAAGAACGCAACCGCGAGGCGGCCGAGCGCATCCGGGCGCTGATGTTCGTGTTCGAGGACCTGTCGAAACTGGATCCGGGCGGCGTGCAGACCCTGCTGCGCGGCGTCGAGAAGGACCAGCTGGCCCTGGGCCTCAAGGGCGCCTCGGACAGCCTGCGCGAGATGTTCTTCTCCAACATGTCGGAGCGCGCCGCCAAGATCATGCGCGAAGACATGGAGACCATGGGTCCCGTCCGTCTGCGCGACGTCGACCAGGCCCAGATGGCCATCGTCCAGGTCGCCAAGGACCTCGCCAACAAGGGCGAGATCATGCTGGCGGGCTCGGGCTCCGACGATGAGCTGATCTACTGATGTCCGAAGCCTTCCAGAAATTCAGCTTCGACACCGAGTTCGACGGCAAGGGCGGCATCGCCTTCCAGGCGCAGCGCCCGAAGCGGCTGTTCCCGGCCGAAGAGGTCGAACAGATCCGCGCCCAGGCCTATGCCGAGGGCGAGCGCGCCGCCATGGCCAGCATCGCCGCCCAGCATGCCAATGCGCTCAGCCAGATCGCCGCGGCCTGCGCCCAGGCCCTGCCGCGCCTCGCGGAAGTGGCTCACGAGCACCGCCAGGGTTCGGCGGCGCTGTCGCTGGCCTGCGCCAAGGCCGTCGCCGACGCCGCGCTCGAGAAATTCCCACAGGCGCCTGTGCTGGCGGCGCTCGAGGCGTTGGCCCGCGAGATCGACGCCCAGCCCAGGTTGGTGGTTTCCGCCGACCCGACGCTGGCCGAGGGCCTGCAGGAGGTGCTGGAAGGCGCCGCGCGCGGCATGGGCTTCGAAGGCGCGGTCGTGGTGAAGCCCGACGGCGCGTTCGGGCGGCATGCCTTCACCCTCGATTTCGGCGACGGCCAGGCGGCGTTCGATCCCGCCCAGGCCGCCGGCCGTGTCACCCTGGCGCTGGAGGCCGCGCTCGCCGCGGAAGGCCTCCACGCCGAACCCCTGATCCCCGGCTCAGAAAGCTAGACCCATGTCGGAAGACGATCTGAAACTCGACGAGTTCGCGCCGGACAGCGACGCCGACAACACCCTGGCCGCCCTGCTGGGTGAGGAGCGCACCGCCGGCGACCTGGCGCCCGTGTTCGACGTGCCGGTGGCGATCTCTGCTGTGCTGGGGCGCTCGTCCATGTCGGTGGCCCAGCTGCTGCAGCTGTCGCAGGGCTCGGTCCTGGAGTTGGACCGCAAGGTCGGCGAGGCGATCGACATCTATGTGAACAACCGCCTGGTGGCGCGCGGCGAGGTCGTGATCGTCGACGAGCGCCTGGGCGTGACCATGACCGAAATCATCAAGGACGGCGACGCGCAGGCTTGAGGCCGGCTGCGTCTGAAGGAGCAGGGAAATGAGACTTCTGGTCGTCGGAAAACTGAGCGGGCAGCTCTCCACCGCCGTGAAGATGGCGATGAGCGCGGGCGCCAAGGTCAGCCACGTGGAGACCATCGAGGCCGCGACCCACGCGTTGCGGGCCGGCCAGGGCGCCGACCTGCTGATGGTCGACTACGATCTCGACATCGCGGGCCTGATCGCGGCGAACGAGGCCGAGCGGATCCGGGCGCCGGTGGTGGCCTGCGGCATCGCCGCCGACCCGAAGCGGGCAGCCGACGCCATCCGCGCGGGGGCTAAGGAGTTCATCCCGCTGCCGCCGGATGCGACGTTGATCGCCGCGGTGCTGTCGGCCGTCAGCGACGACAACCGTCCGATGGTGGTGCGCGACCCGAACATGCAGTCGGTGATCCAGCTGGCCGACCAAGTCGCGCCGTCCGAGGCCTCCATCCTGATCACCGGCGAGAGCGGTTCGGGTAAGGAAGTCATCGCCCGCTACGTCCACCAGAAGTCGCGCCGCTCGAACAAGACGTTCATCTCCGTCAACTGCGCCGCGATCCCCGAGAACCTGCTGGAAAGCGAGCTGTTCGGCCATGAGAAGGGCGCCTTCACCGGCGCGCTCGCCCGCCGCATCGGCAAGTTCGAGGAAGCCAACGGCGGCACTCTGCTGCTGGACGAAATCAGCGAGATGGACGCGCGCCTGCAGGCCAAGCTGCTGCGCGCGATCCAGGAGCGCGAGATCGACCGCGTGGGCGGCTCCAAGCCGGTCAAGGTCGACATCCGCATCCTCGCCACTTCGAACCGCGACCTGGCCCAGGCGGTGAAGGACGGCACATTCCGCGAGGACCTGCTCTACCGCCTCAACGTCGTGAACCTGCGCCTGCCGCCGCTGCGCGAGCGCCCGGGCGACGTGATCGCTATGGCCGAGTTCTTCGTGAAGAAGTACGCCGCCGCGAACGGCATGCCGGAGAAGCCGCTCTCGGGCGAAGCCAAGCGCCGCCTCGCCGCCCATCGCTGGCCCGGCAACGTGCGCGAGCTCGAGAACGCCATGCACCGCGCCGTGCTGCTGGCCGTGGGTCCTGAGATCGACGAGAACGCCATCCGCCTGCCCGACGGCCAGCCGCTGGCGCCGGCCGACGCCCACGCCCGCACGGCCCAGGCCGCCGCCTCCACCGCCGAAACCGTCAGCCGCTCGTTCGTCGGCCAGACGGTGTCGGAGATGGAGCAGACGCTGATCATCGAGACGCTGGAGCACTGCTTCGGCAACCGCACCCACGCGGCTAACATTCTGGGCATCTCGATCCGCACGCTGCGCAACAAGCTCAAGGAATACACCGAGGCCGGCGTCGCGGTGCCGGCGCCCCAGATGGGCGCCAGCGCGGCCTGAGGTGAAATCCCGGCGGTCTCCGCTGCGACGTCCTGCCCGACGTCGCCAGGGCCGCCGGTCACCTCTGTTAACCATATCGGCGCCCGCGAGCGCCGATAACGATTCCAGGGTCCCGCTTCCGGGCCCCAACCTGGAGCGTCACGGCTGATGGCCGACACCGGCGTCACTTCGCGTCTGTCCAACGCCCCCTCCGGCAAGGAGGTCATGGGGTGGATCCTGCGCGGCGACGTCGCGCTGGCGCTGGGCGTGATCGGCGTCGTCGTCCTGATGATCCTGCCGATCCCGGCGTTCATGCTGGACGTGTTCCTCTCGATCTCGATCGCCATGTCGATCCTGATCCTGATGACCGCGATCTTGATGAAGCGGATCCTCGACTTCACGGCCTTCCCGACCGTGCTGCTGGTCGCGACGCTTTACCGTCTCGCGCTCAACATCACGACCACCCGCCTGATCTTGAGCCACGGCCACGAGGGCGCCCACGGCGCCGGCCACGTCATCGAGACGTTCGGCAAGCTGATGATGGGCGGCAACTTCATCATCGGCGTGATCGTCTTCGCGATCCTGGTCGTGGTGAACTTCGTCGTCATCACCAAGGGTTCGGGCCGGATCGCCGAGGTGGCCGCCCGCTTCACCCTCGACTCGATGCCTGGCAAGCAGATGGCCATCGACGCCGACCTGTCGAGCGGCCTGATCGACCAGGACGAGGCCAAGAAGCGCCGGAAGGAGCTGGAGGCCGAGAGCACCTTCTTCGGCGCCATGGACGGCGCCTCGAAGTTCGTCCGCGGCGACGCCGTGGCCGGCCTGGTCATCCTGGCGATCAACGTCATCGGGGGCATTCTGATCGGCGTGCTCCAGCACAAGGTGCCGATCGGCCAGGCGTTCTCGACCTACACCATCATGTCGATCGGCGACGGCCTGGTGTCCCAGATCCCGGCGCTGATCATCTCGATCGCCGCCGGCTTCCTGGTGTCGAAGGCGGGCGTCGAGGGCTCGGCCGACAAGGCCCTGGTCACCCAGCTGGCCACCAATCCGCTCAGCCTGGGCATGGTGTCGGCCGCCGCCGGCGCCCTGGCCATCATCCCCGGCATGCCGATCATCCCCTTCGCGCTGCTGTCCGTCGGCTCGGGCGTCCTGGCCTGGCGTCGCTCAAAAGCGAAGGACGAGCCCGAGGTCGTCGATATCGCACCGGCCCCGGCGGCGGCCGAGGAAGAGCCGATCAGCCAGACACTGGCCATCGACGAGATCAAGATCGAGCTGGGCTACGGCCTGCTGCCGCTGATCAACGACCTGGAAGGCCGCCGGCTGACCGACCAGATCAAGGCGCTGCGCCGCACCCTGGCCGCCGACTTCGGCTTCGTCATGCCCAGCGTTCGCATCCTCGACAACATGCGCCTCCCTTCGCAGGGCTACTGCCTGCGCATCAAGGAGATGGACGCGGGCTCGGGCGAGGTCCGCATCGGCCAGCTGATGGCCATGGACCCGCGCGGCGCCCAGGTGGAGCTGCCGGGCGAGCACATGAAGGAGCCGGCGTTCGGCCTGCCGGCCACTTGGATCGACGACGGCCTGCGCGAGGAAGCTACGTTCCGCGGCTACACGATCGTCGACCCGGCGACCGTTCTCACCACGCACCTCACCGAGGTGCTTAAGGAGAACATGCCCGACCTGCTGACCTATGCCGAGGTCCAGAAGCTGATCAAGGAACTGCCCGCCGAGCAGAAGAAGCTCGCCGAAGACCTCATTCCCAGCGTGGTCACCGCCACCACCGTCCAGCGCGTGCTCCAGGCCCTGCTGCGCGAACGGATCTCGATCCGCGACCTGGGGGCCATCCTCGAAGGCATCGGCGAGGCCGCGCCCCATACAAGCTCGATCACCCTGCTCGTCGAACAGGTCCGCGGCCGCCTGGCGCGCCAGCTCTGCTACGCCTATCGCGGCGACGACGGCGCCCTGCCGATCATCACCCTGTCGGCCGAGTGGGAGAACGCCTTCGCCGACGCCCTGGTCGGCGCGGGCGAGGAGAAGCAACTGGCCCTGGCCCCGTCGCGCCTGCAGGATTTCATCCGCGGCGTTCGCGAGAGCTTCGAACGCGCCGCGCTGGCCGGCGACAGCCCCGTGCTGCTCACCAGCCCGACCATCCGGCCCTATGTCCGCTCGATCATCGAGCGATTCCGCGGACAGACCCCGGTGATGAGCCAGAACGAGATCCATCCCCGCGCCCGCCTCAAGACCGTGGGCGCGATCTGATCGACCCGCCGCGCGACAGCGACGAACGTTGCAGGCCGCCCCGTCGGCTGATAGCGGTTCGGGCCTTGGCGGGCGTCTGCCCGGTCTTCTGAGTCTCGGATTGCGGATGCGGCGACCCTTACAGCGACCCCAGGGCCTCAGCGGCCAGTTCCTCTGGGATCTGCTGACCTTCGAGCGGCTGATCACCGGGACGGTCGTCCACCTGGTCTACTGGGCCGGCCTGGCCATCATCGGCATCATGGCGTTCGGCGTGCTGGGCGCCAGCGTCGGCGTGGCGATCCGCGAGGGCGGATGGGGCATCCTGCTCGCCGTCGGCGTCCTGGGCGTTGGCATGCTGGGCGTGTTCGTCGCCGTGCTGCTCTGGCGCGCCTTCTGCGAGTTCTACGTCACCATCTTCAAGATCAGCGAGGACCTCCACGTCCTGCGCCAGGACGTGGAAGCCGAACGCGCCCGCCAGGGCAAATAGCCCCTACTTCACCGCCGTCAGGGTCGGCAGCGTCGCCCACACCCGGGCGTCGTGCGCCGGTACGATCACCAGGTCCGGCTGCGCCGCCTTGAGGGCGTGCAGTTTCTCCAGCAACGCCCTGGTCGCCGCGGCGTCGTGGTCGGCGAACCGCGTGAGCAGAGGCTTCTGCGCCGGCAGGGCCACGCCCTCCGCCTGCCACGCGGTATCGCCGATGAGCGCATAGCGCCGCCCGTCGGGCGTGTTCACGAACGCGACGATAGATCCCGGCGTGTGCCCGGGCGCTGGGACCAGCACCACGCTGCCATCGCCGAACACGTCCCAGCTCCGGTCAAACCCCTGGTACGGCCCCTCCTTGAAGTCGTAGGCGCGATAGTCCCTGAGCCCGATCTGCCGCGCCAGCATCCCGGCATCGTCGCCGCTCTCCACGAACGCCATCTCCGCGCGGCTCACCCACACCGGCACCCCGGGAAGATCGGCGACGCCGCTGACGTGATCCCAGTGGGCGTGCGTGAGGACGATGGCCTTCAGGCTGGAAGGCGCGACGCCGGCGGCGGCGAGCTGGGCAGCGACCGGCTCGGTCAACACCGGCTTCACCGACATCTGCATGATCTTCGGGGCGGTCTTGAAATGCTGCGCGAGATCGCGGCCGTAGCCGGCGTCGAAGAGCAGCCGGCCCTTTGGGTGATCCACCAGGATCGCGCCCGCGACGAAGGTGCGCTTGTCGTCCCCGCGTCCGCCTTCATAGGCCATGGCCGCGGTCGACTGGGTCGAGCCCGAGGATATGACCGCGATCCTCATGGCCGCCGGCGGGTGGGCGGCCGGCGGCGCGGCGGGCGTGGCCAGCTCGGCGGCGGCTGGCGGCGCCTGGCAGGCGGCGATGGAGGTTCCGGCCACGAGGGCCGTAAGGGACAGGGCGAGGTTGCGACGGGGCATTGGCGTTCTCCAGGACGCCTCACCCTTGCGCACGAGCTGATATACGTAAAATATGGACTTCTGAATGTTGCCATAGGCCATGACTATGGAATTGCGTGAACTCCGATACTTCCTCGCCGTCTACGAGACCGGCAGCGTCACCGCCGCCGCGCGACGGTGTTTCATCTCCCAGCCTTCGATCTCGGCGGCGCTTGCCGCCCTGGAGCGCGAGTTGGAAACGGCGCTGTTCGTCCGGCACCGTAAGGGCGTGGCCGCGACCGCTGCGGCCGATGCGCTCTACGCCCGCGCCCGTCGGCTCGTGGACGACGCGCTGTCGCTGAAGGCGATGTTCGCTCCCACCGCCGCCACCGGGGTGGCGCTGGGGCTGATGCCCAGCCTGGACATCCCGCGCACGATGTCCCTGCTGAAACCGCTCTCCGAGGATCCGGCGATCCGCGTCTCGCTCGTCGGCGCGCACCAGCCCTGCGACGCGCGGATCGTCGCCCGCAACATGACCGGCGACACCGAGGCGTTCGTGCCGTTGTGGTCCGAGGCCTATGTCGTCGCCCTGCCCCCGCGCCACGACCTGCGACTGAAGCCGGCGCTGACCATCGGTGACCTGGCGGACGTCCCCTTGGTCGCCCGCTGCAACTGCGAGAACGCGGAGGCGACGGCCGACCTGGGCTTCAAGCCCGATGTCGCGGCGGTCGCCACGACCGAGGAATGGGCCATAGCCCTGGTGGAGGCCGGCATCGGCGCGACGGTGCTGCCCGAAGGCGTCATTCCAGCGTCGACCACCGCCGCCATCCGACCGCTGAGCGACCTGGGGCTTCGGCGTGAGGTGGGGTTGGCCTATCGCCGCGCGGATGCGGGGTCGCCGGCGGTGACGCGGATTCTGGCGGCGGTGGCCGGCCGCGAGGCCCGAGCCGCCTAGCTCACCTTCTTGCGCAGGCCCAGCTCGTCGAGTTGGGCCGCTTCAACGCGACCCTGGACCTTGCGGGCCTCGACCTTCAGGCCCTCGGCGATGTGCTCGTATTTCTTTTGGGCCTCGAAGGCTTCGGCCAGGGCCTCGCGGGCGCCCTGTTCCTCGATCAGGATCATGTCGATCTCGGCCTGGATCTTGGCCTTGCGGATCTTCAGCCCCTCGAAGAAGCCGGCGCGGTAGATACCGGCCGCGGCTTCCTGCGCCGAGAAGACGGCCTCCGCCTCGCCTTCGGCCTCCAGCATCGCGAGCCGCATCTCGACGGCGACGCGGCGGTCCACGATCTCGGCGAGCCGTTTCTGAAGGACCTCCGCCTCATAGGTGGAGAGCTTGATCAGCGACTCTGCCCAACTCACGCGGCGGCTCCGTTCAGGATATCAGCGAGGCCCGCGAAGGAGTCTTCGAGGCCGGTGGCGTCGTTGGGGTCCTGCGAGAGGAACCCTTCGACCGCCGGATTGAGCGCGATGGCCCGGTCGATGAGCGGATCCGCCCCGGCGCGGTAGGCGCCGATACGGATCAGTTCTTCCATGTTCGAATACGCCGAGAGCGCCTCGCGGGCCTGGCGCACCACGATGCGTTCCTCCGGCGACTGGCAGCCTGGCATCGTCCGGCTGATCGACTTCAGGACGTTGATCGCCGGGAAGCGGCCGCGTTCGGCGATGGCGCGCTCCATGACGATGTGACCGTCGAGGATACCGCGCACGGCGTCGGCGATCGGTTCGTTGTGGTCGTCGCCGTCCACCAACACGGTGAAGAGACCGGTGATCGGGCCAGCCTGGGTGCCGTCGGGGCGGATCGGCCCCGGGCCGGCGCGTTCCAGCAGCTTGGGCAGCTCGGTGAACACGGTTGGCGTGTAGCCCTTGGTGGTCGGCGGCTCGCCCGCCGCCAGGCCGATCTCGCGCTGGGCCATGGCGAAGCGGGTGACCGAGTCCATCAGGCAGAGGACTTCCATGTCCTGGTCGCGCAGGAACTCGGCGATGGCCATGGTCATGTAGGCGGCCTGGCGGCGCTTCAGGGCCGGCTCGTCCGAGGTGGCGACCACCACGATGGCGCGGCGCAGGCCTTCCTCGCCAAGGGTCTCTTCAATGAACTCGCGGACCTCCCGGCCCCGCTCGCCGATCAGGCCGACCACCACCGCGTCGCAGTCGGCGTTCTTGGCCAGCATCGAAAGCAGCACGGACTTGCCGACACCCGAACCGGCGAAGACGCCGAGGCGCTGGCCGCGACAGCAGGTGGTGAAGACGTTCATTGCCCGCACGCCCAGGTCCAGGCGTTCGCCCACCCGGCCGCGGGCGTGGGCCGAGGGCGGCGAGGCGCGCAGCGGATAGGCGGCGACGCCCTGCGGCAGCGGTCCCTTGCCGTCGATGGGTTCGCCGAACGCGTCGACGATACGGCCCAGCCAAGACTTGGTCGGGCGTACAGCCGAGCCCAGCGGCTGGATGCGGATTTCGGCGCCTGGCGCCACGCCTTCGACCGGGCCGAAGGGCATCAGCAGCGCGCGGTTCTCGCGGAAGCCCACCACCTCGGCGGCGACCGGCTTTTCAGCGAAGCGGTCGATCTCGGCGCGCGCGCCGACGGCCAGGCGGCTGAGGCCGCCGCGCGCCTCGATGAGGAGGCCGTTCACGGCGGCCACGCGGCCCGAAACCGTCAAAGGATCAAGCCGCTCCACAGCGGCCACCAGACTCTTCACTCAGACCCCTCAGCTACGCTGGGGACATTGGCCCAACGCGCTTAAGGGGATGTGAAGAACTGGCTTCAGTGTAGCTCGGGAACCGTCGTCTTCGGTGCGGCGCGACGACGCGTCTTGGCCACCACCGCTTCGCCGGTGGTCTTGGCCTGCTCGATGAGTTCCTCGCCCTTGGTCTTCGCCTCGTCGATCAGCGCCTGACCCTTGGTCTTGGCGTCGTCGATCATCGGGGCCGTCCGGGCCGCGATCTTTTCGCGGTTGCGCCAGGCCAGCACGCCGGCGACGCCCACCGCGGCCGCTCCGATCAGGAACAGCGGGTTTTTCGGAACATACCTAAGCATCGGGGTTAGCGCTCCCAGCTGCTTCATCTGGTCGCGGCGCCACGGCATCCGGTACGGCGCGAGGGTCTCGGGATGGTCGGTCATGGGTTTCTCCGGCCTGTTTCGTCAGGTCAGAACCCGCTTTTCCGCAAGGCGTTCCCACCCCCGCTTCGCGCACGGGGTCCAATCACAAAAGATTCAACAGGGCTGCGACCCGATGGCCGGGCGGCTCAGCTTGAGTCGGATTCCGAAATCAGATTAACGATTCGGACCGTGGGACCAGCGACCATTAACCTGTCTTAAAGGACGGTAGGGCAGGTTAACGGCGAGGCATAACGCGGATTCACCAGAATTCGTGGGGGAATGCGGGGACGCGGCAGGAGAGGCCAATGCGCGTATTGTTGATCGAAGACGACAGCGCCACCGCGCAGAGCATCGAATTGATGCTCAAGTCGGAAGGTTTCAACGTCTATACCACCGACCTGGGGGAAGAAGGCGTCGATCTGGGCAAGATCTATGACTACGATCTGATCCTTCTCGACCTGAATCTGCCCGACATGAGCGGCATGGACGTCCTGCGGACGCTGCGAGTCGGAAAGATCAATACCCCGATCATGATCCTGTCCGGCACGGCCGAGATCGAGACGAAGGTGAAGACCTTCTCCGGTGGCGCCGACGACTACATGACCAAGCCGTTCCACAAGGACGAGCTGGTCGCGCGCATCCACGCGGTGGTCCGTCGCTCGAAGGGCCACGCCCAGTCGGTCATCAAGACCGGCGACATCGTGGTGAACCTCGACGCCAAGACCGTGGAAGTGAACGGCATCCGCGTTCACCTGACGGGCAAGGAATACCAGATGCTCGAGTTGCTCTCCCTCCGGAAGGGCACGACGCTCACGAAGGAAATGTTCCTGAACCACCTTTATGGCGGCATGGACGAGCCCGAGCTGAAGATCATCGACGTCTTCATCTGCAAGCTGCGCAAGAAGCTGGCCGCGGCCGCCGAAGGCAAGCACCACATCGAGACTGTCTGGGGCCGCGGCTATGTGCTGCGCGATCCGCAGGAAGCCGGCGTCACCATCGCCGCCTGATCCGGCTCTACTTCCAAGTTCGGAACGCCCGGCCTCACCGCCGGGCGTTTTCGTTTTCGGGCGACACGTTCTAGCTTCCTCTCAAAGAGACTCGGGGGAGCACGCGTATGGGCCGGTACCTGGCGCTTCTGATCGCGCTCATGCTCGGGTCCTGGATCGCCTTCAACGACCAGCTGCTACCCGAGTCCCAACCGGTCGGAGCGCCGGCCACGGAGTTTTCGGCCGAGCGGGCCTTCACCGACGTCAGCCTCATGGCCGCCAGGCCTCACCCGCTGGGCTCACCGGAGAACGCCCGGGTCCGTGACGCCCTCGTGGCCCGCATGGCCGAGCTCGGCCTGTCGCCGCAGGTCCGCCCCGGCGTCGGGGTGCAGACGCCGAAGTGGGCAAAGGACCGCGTCATCGCCGGGCCGGTCGACAACATCGTCGGCGTCTTGCCCGGCCGCGACCGCGCCGCGCCGACTGTCGCCCTCATGGCGCACTACGACAGCGTGCCAGCCTCCCCCGGCGCGGCCGACGACGCCATCGGCGTGGCGACGGCGCTCGAGGCCGTCCGGGCCATCAAGGCCCGGGGCACGCCCGCCCGCGACGTGATCCTGGTCATAACCGACGGAGAAGAGGCGGGCCTGCTGGGCGCCAACCACTTCTTCCGCCGGGACCCCCTGGCCAAGCGGATCGGGCTGGTGATCAACGCCGAGGCGCGCGGCTCGACCGGCCGGGTCAACATGTTCCAGACCAGCCCGCGGAACGGCGAACTGATCAAGCTGTTCGCGGCCACGGCCCAGAACCCGTCCTCGTCGTCGCTCTCGGTGCTGATCTATGAGAAAATGCCGAACGACACCGACCTGACCGAGACGCTTCGGGCGGGCATCGCCGGGCTGAACTACGCCATCATCGGTCGGCAGTTCGACTACCACAGCCCGACGTCCACACCGGCCAACCTCGAGCGCGGCTCGCTGCAGGACATGGGGACGCAGGTCCTGGCGGCGGCGTCCGAGGCCGCCTTCGCCGCCCAGCTGCCTGGCCGTTCGCCGACGGTCGTCTATTCGAACCTCTTCGGGGACACGGTCGTCGCCTATCCGGCCTGGTTCGGCTGGGTGATCATCCTGGCGGTCGTCGTGCTCCTGGCGTTCGCCGTGCGCTGGGCGCGGCATTCGGGCGAGTTCCCGGCCACCGACATCCTGCGGGGCATGGGCGCGCTGGCCTTCGCCGGCATCGGCGCCGTCGCCGTGCTGGAGTTCGCCCGGCGGCTCACGGGCGCCGGCTTCGGCTTCATCGAGCAGCGCTTCCTGCTCGCCCAGTCCGCGCCCTGGGAATGGGCCATCATGATGCTCTCCCTGGGCTTCCTGATGCTCTCGGCCGGCGACATGGCGCGCGGTCGGCGCTGGATGGCCGCCGTGCCGCTCGTCCTGGGCCTGGCCGCCTCGGCATTCGGCGAGATCGACTGGATCGGGATCGTCGCCGGCCTGCTGGCCGGGGCCCTGGGCTTCTTCGTCTACAACCGCCCGGCCACCCGCAAGGGCGCCTGGGCGGGCGCCATCGTGCTGGGGCTGCTGCTGACCATCGCACTCCAGATCGCGGCGCCCGGCGCGGCCTATGTCATCGCCTGGCCGCTGCTCGTGGCGGCGGTCGGCGCGGCGGCGACGGCCCTCAGCGCCCGGCGCGGCGTCCTGCCGTTCGTTCTCCTCGTCCTGCTGGCCGCCGCCGCGCTGGGCTGGCAAGGCGGCATCTCGCACTTCGCCTACGAGGGCATGGATCTGATGCCGCTGTTCGGGGTGCAGATGATCACCGCCGGCCTCGTCCTCTGGCCGCTGGCCCAGCCCGACACGGGCGCCCAGAAGGGACTGGTCATCGGCGGCGTGCTGCTGGCCTGCGGCCTGGCGCTCACCCTGATCATCCGCGCCGAGGACCCGTGGACGCCGCGATACCCGCAGGTCAGCTACGTGGGCTATCACGTGGACCAGGACACCGGCCGCGCCTGGCGCTACAGCCCGACCGCGTTCAGCGGCGCCTGGACGGACAAGGTGCTTCGCGCCGAAGGGGGGCCGGTGGAGCGGCTCTCGCACTGGGCCTGGCGGCAGCCGATGCTGGCGGCCTCCGCGCCGCCCGTCGCCGAGGCCGCACCCGTCATCGTGCTCGACCGGACGCCGGACGGCGCGATGCGGCTGTCGGCGACGCCGCCGGCCGGCGCCCGAACCCTGGAACTGCGGCTGCGCGCCGCCGGGGGCGGCCAGGTCACGGGGATCGGGGGCGTCCCCGCCTCGCTCACCCTGGCCAAGGGTGAATGGACACGCATCTTCTGGACATCGCCCGGGACACCGCTGGATATCGGCCTGCGGCCCGGAGGCCCGGGACGGCTCGACGTGCGATACGTGGCGGGCTTCGACCGCTGGCCCTCGGGGGTCGCGCCCCTGCCCGCGCGGCCCGCCGACCTCATGCCGTGGGACACCTCGGACTCGACCTTCATCTCGGGAACCCGCGCCTTCGCTTGGTGAGTTCGCCGGGAAGGTTTATCGGGGCGGCATGAGCGACGTCACCATCTACCACAACCCCAACTGCGGCACCTCTCGCAACACGCTGGCCCTGCTGCGGGAGAAGGGCATCGAGCCGACTGTGGTCGAATATCTGAAGGCCGGTTGGACGCGGGACCAGCTCCAGGACATCCTGAAGCGGATGGACGCTGGCGCGCACGACATCCTGCGCGTCAACGGCACCAAGGCCGACGAACTGGGCCTGAGCGACCCGGGCGCATCCGACGAAGCGTTGATCGCCGCCATGATCATCGACCCGATCCTGGTGAATCGCCCTATCGTGGTGACCTCCAAGGGCGCAGCGCTCTGCCGGCCGGCGGAACTCGTGCTGGGCCTCCTCTGAGGCAAATCGACCGGGTGCGGCGATCGCCACGTTCCGGTCATCTTGAACCTCGACTGCTGGGGCGCCGGGGGGCGCTTTCCCGGTCCTGCGCGTCCAGGGCCGCGCATCGGATGTATCCGGGGGTGCGATGCAGATCTTCAAGTCGGGAAGGTTTCCCATCCGTCTCGCGCCGGCCCTGATCGGGACGGCCGTCGTCGCTTGCGCCGTCGTGGGCGGTTGGCAACTGGCCGCACGGTTGGACCGGCCCGAGACGGTCGCGCTTGGTCCGGAGGCCGCGGCCGCGCTTCAGCACGCCGCCTTCACGCAGGCCGAGGCGCAGCCCGGTTTCGCGCGGCCGCGCAACGTCGCCGTCGAGGTGCGGCCAGGCGAGACGTTGCAGGGGGCGGTGGAACGCGCCGGCGTCACCGCAGCCGAGGCGCAGCAAGCGGTCGACGCCCTGGGCCGCGCCATGGACACCATCCACATCAAGGCCGGCATGGACTTCGACGCGGCCATCGCCCAGCCGTACGGCGGCGACCGGCCGGCGCGCTTGATCGGCCTGTCGCTGCGGACCGGGCCGGCGACCGCCGTCACGCTCTCCCGCACCTTCGACGGCGCCCTGCGGCTGCGCGCGCTGGAGGAGAAGGTCACCGACGAGACCACCGTGGCCGACGGCGAGATCCACGGCTCGCTCTACGAGAGCGCCCAGCGGCTCGGCGCGACGCCGGCCATCACCGCCCAGGTGGCCAAGCTGTTCGCCCACAAGCTGGACTTCCAGCGCGATATCCAGCCGGGCGACGACTTTCGCCTGGTCTTCGACCGGAAGGTGACCGAGAGCGGCCGGACGATCGAGACCGGCGATCTGGAGTACGCCGAACTGCACGGCGTGAAGTTCTTCCGCTTCGAGCGCGACGACGGCGAGGCGGAGTATTTCGATGAAGCCGGCAAGAACATCCGAGGCTTCCTGCTGCGAACGCCGGTGGACGGCGCGCGCCTGACCTCGGGCTTCGGCAAGCGCCGGCATCCGATCCTGGGCTACGCGCGGGCGCACCAGGGTGTGGACTTCGGCGCGGGCTCGGGCACGCCGGTGCTGGCGGCCGGCGACGGGGTGGTGGTGCGCGCAGGGCGCTGGGGCGGCTACGGCAACTGGCTGCAGATCCGCCATTCGGGCGGCTGGGACACCGGCTATGCACACCTGTCGCGCTACGCCAAGGGCCTGCGTCCAGGCATGAAGGTTCGCCAGGGCCAGGTGGTGGCCTATGTCGGCTCGACCGGCATGTCGACGGGCCCGCATCTGCACTATGAGGTCTGGCAGCGCGGGCGGCGGGTGAACCCCGTCGGCGCCAAGGTTCCTCAGGGCACGGTGCTGGCGGGCGCCGAGCTGGCGCGCTTCAAGGCTCAGAAGGGCCGGCTGCAACGGCTGCTCGCCGAAGGTCCCGCGCGCAACGTCGCCCTCGCCTCCGCCGGCGATCGATAAACGGCTTGTCGGGAGGCCCGACCTCCTTAAAGGAGGCGCCATGAGCACGCCGCCGCCCTCCATCACCGCCACGGCCATCGCGACGCTGAAAGCGGCGGTCGCCACCATGGACGAGCGGGCCGACGGCGGGGATCTGGAAAACGTCCTGCGCTACCTCGCCAAATGGCGGTCGCAGCTGCTGGCGAACACCTATGTGGCCCACCAGGGCGTAGAGGTCATGCAAGGACCGTTCGCCGGCATGCAGTACCTCGCAAGGACCGGCGACGGCGCCCTGATCGCGCGCCTGCTGGGCTGCTACGAGGCGGAGTTGCACCCGCATATCGACGCGATCGTCGATGAGGGCCTCGACTGCCTGATCGATGTGGGCTGCGCGGAGGGCTACTACGCGGTCGGCCTGGCGCGTCGCCACCCAGGGCTTGAAGTCCACGCCCGCGACATCTCGGAGTTCGCCCGCGAGGCCTGCACCGAACTCGCCCGTCGAAACGGAGTCAGCGACCAGGTGATCGTGGGCGGCGAATTCGGCCCGACCGACTTCGAGGCCTTCGCCGATCGCCGGGTTCTGGTGCTGGTGGACTGCGAGGGCGCGGAGGTCGACGTACTGCGGCCCGACCTGAGCCCGGCCCTGGCCCGGATGAAGCTGGTCGTCGAGACGCACGACGTGTTCCGGACCGGGGCGCTGGCGACGATGATCGAACGGTTCAGTCCGACCCACGACATAGTCCGGGTCGATGCGGCCCCGAAGTCGTACGAGATGCCGCCGTGGCTCACCCAGCTGTCGCACCTGGATCAGGTGCTGGCGCAGTGGGAGTGGCGTGCGAAGCCGACGCCCTGGCTGGTGATGCGGCCGAAGGCGGGCTGAGCCCGCCTCCGACATTCTGCATCAGGCGTCGAACACGATGACCGAGCGGGCGACCGCGCCGGTCTTCATTTCCTCGAACGCCTCGTTGACCTGCTCCAGCTTGATCCGGCGGCTGATCATGTCGTCCAGGTGCAGCTTGCCGGCCATGTAGGCGTCGACCAGGCGCGGCATGTCGACCGGGAAGCGGTTGGAACCCATCAGCGAGCCCTGGATGCGCTTCTCGCCCAGGAAGGCGGCGCCCATCAGGCTGATGGTCTGGCCCACCGGGATCATGCCGATGACGTTGGCGGTGCCGCCGCGCGCCAGCATGTTGAACGCCTGCTCGGCAGTGGCCGCGAGACCGATGGCCTCGAAGCTGTGCTGCACGCCGCCGCGGGTCATCTCGAGGACCGTCTTCACCGCGTCGGGGCCGCCGAGCACGAAGTCGGTGGCGCCCATCGACTTGGCCAGGTTTTCCTTACCGGGCGCCATGTCGATGGCGATGATCCGGCCCGCGCCGGCCATGGCCGCGCCGTTCACCGCCGCCAGGCCCACGCCGCCGCAGCCGATGACGGCCACGGTGTCGCCGGGACGCACGTTCGAGGTGTGGAACACGGCGCCGACGCCGGTCATCACGCCGCAGCCGATCAGGGCCGCGCGGTCCAGCGGCATGTCCTTGCGGATCGCCACGCAGGCGTTCTCGTGGATCAGCATCTTCTCGGCGAAGGAGGAGAGGTTCAGATACTGCAGCATCGGACCGTTCGGGGCGCTGAGGCGCGGCTCTTCCTCCTCGCGCCGCTTGGTCTCGGGCGAGACGCAGCGGGCCATGTGGCCGGTGACGCAGTGATCGCAGTGGCCGCAGAAGGCCGAGAGGCAGGTGATGACGTGGTCGCCCGGCTTCACGCTGCGCACTTCCGAGCCCACGGCCTCGACGACGCCGGCGCTCTCGTGGCCCAGCACGGCGGGCATCGGGTGAGGATACTTGCCTTCGATGAAATGGAGGTCGGAGTGGCAGACGCCGGCGGCGGCGGTGCGGATCAGCACCTCGCGCGGACCCGGCTTGGAGATGTTCACGTCCTCGATCTGAAGCGGCTTGCCCACTTCGCGCAGCACGGCGGCCTTCATGACGTCATTCCCCTTCCTCAAACAATCGTTGGAGGAAGCCTTATCGCCGTTCAGATGACAGTGGAAAGTCCTTATTGGCGAAACCGGTCGACATGGCGAACGTACCCGACCATCCGCAGGCCTTCCCGCTCCAGATGGGCCGCCGCGAGCGGATAAGAAGGCCTCCAGATCGAAAGGATCGAGCCCGTTGATCCAGTCGGCTTGACTCAAGCCGACTGGGACGGGCTCTAGGGCTCCATGGATGCCGCCCCGCCTGCGAAGGCCGTCTCCGCGTTCGAGGTGTTCCTCGCGTTCCTGCAGCAGGGACTGACCGCGTTCGGCGGGCCGGTCGCCCACCTGGGCTACTTCCGCAAGGCGTTCGTGGAGAAGCGCGGCTGGATCTCCGAGGCGGCGTACGCGGATCTGGTGGCGCTGTGCCACTTCCTGCCCGGACCGTCGTCTAGCCAGGTGGGCATGGCGATCGGACTGCGCCAGGCCGGCTTGATGGGCGCCCTGGCGGCGTTCGCCGGCTTCACCGCGCCGGCCGCCATCGCCATGATCGCCTTCGCCGCCTACGCGCCCAAGCTGTCGATGTACTCCGGCGGCGGCTGGATCCACGGGCTGAAGATCGCCGCCGCCGCCGTGATCCTGCAGGCCGTCGTGCAGATGTCGCGCACGCTGGCGGCGGGGCCGGTTCGCGCCGGCATGGCGATCGGGGCGGCCGTGGGCCTGGTCATCGCACAGAGCCCGATGGCCCAGATCGGCGCCCTGGTGGCGGGCGGCCTGTTCGGCCTGGCGATGCTGCGCGACCTGCCGGCGGAGCTCGCGCCCGACGACGCCGCGCAGACCGTTGACCGCCAGAGCGCGATCATGGCGCTGGGCCTGTTCGTCGTGCTGCTGGTCGGCTTGCCGATCCTGGCGGCCGTCTTGCAGAACCCGGGCCTGGGGATGTCGAGCGTCTTCTACCGGATCGGCTCGCTGGTGTTCGGCGGCGGTCACGTGGTCCTGCCCCTCATGCAGCGCGAGATCGTCGACCGCCGCTGGCTGGATCCCGACGCCTTCCTGATGGGGTACGGCGTGATGCAGGCGCTGCCGGGCCCGCTGTTCAGTTTCGCCGGCTTCGTGGGCGCGGCGCAGAAGTACGGGCCGGGCGGTATCGCCGGCGGGCTGATCGCGCTGTTCTCCATCTTCCTGCCCAGCCTGCTGCTGGTCACCGGCGTGCTGCCGTTCTGGGACCAACTGAAGCGCCAGGGTTGGGCGCGCGGGGTGCTGGCGGGCGTCGGCGCGACGGTGGTGGGCGTGCTGGCCGCCGCGCTCTGGGATCCGGTGCTGATGGAGACCGTGCGCCGCCCCGCCGACTGGGCCCTGGTGGGCGCGGCCTTCATCTTCCTGCAGGTGGCCAAGCTGCCGCCGTGGCTGGTGGTGATCGGCTTCGCCACCGCCACGGGCCTGCTGCTGGGCTAGAGCCTGTCGGGTTCAGATGAAATCATCTGAACCCGATAAGCAGGCTCGATCTCTTTGTTTTAGAGCCCGTTTGGGGGGCGAAACCGGCCTCCACTTTCGCCCAACGCGCTCTAGCCCGCCTGAAGCGGGGCGGCCTTGCCCAGCTTCACCGGCCAGAGCTGCGGCATCTTGGGCCAGCGGAACGTCCAGCCCGAACCCCGCTGCGGGATGCAGGCCTCCAGCGCCGCGATGAGGGTCTCGGCGGGACCGTCGTTCAGGAAGTGGTTGGCGCCTTCGGTGCGGACGACCCGGATCGGCCGGCGGGTCAGCGTCTCCTCGGCCAGCTTCTCAGCCACCTCGACCGGGGCGAAGTCGTCCTGGTCGCCGTGGATGATGTGGATCGGGATGTTGACCTTGGCCAGCGCGCGCTTGGCGTGGCGCAGCTGGGGCTTCTGGCCCGTCACCTCGACCACGGCGTGGCGCAGGTCCTTGGGGATCATCTTCAGCGCCTTGCCACCCAGGTCCAGGAGCCAGCGGGCCGTGGGCCCGGCCTCTCCGAAGAAGCCGGACAATAGCACCAGGCCGGCGACCTTGCCGGGGTTCTGCTCGGCCATGATCGAGGCGATGGCGGCGCCGTAGCTCTGGCCCACCAGCAGGATCTTCTGGCCCGGCGCGGCGCGCAGCATAGGCGCCAGGGCCTCGGCCTGGACGCGGATGTCGGTGACCGGACGGTCCACCGGCTCGGAGGCCGCGTAGCCGGGCCGGTCGACCACGATCATCTCGCGATCCTTCGGCAGTTCGGCCAGGGTCTCGGCCCAGTATTCGGCCCAGGAGGGCGCGCCGGTGATGACGACGATCTTCCAGGGCGCGGGAATTGCGCGCGGGGTTTCCAGCGCTGAGATGCGCCAGCCGTGGCCGCCGCCGGCGGTGAAGCTGGTCCGGCGGACCACATCCTCGGGATAGTCGGCGGATGTCGGGGCGTGCTCCGTACGCCCCTTGGCGGCGGCCTCGATCGCCGCCCACCCCATCGCGATCACGCCTTTGGGACGCTTCCTTGCCACGCCCGACCTCCGACTTCAGTACAGTGTCACCTGGGAAGCCTAACGCGCGGTGCAAGACGGAGTTCTGTTACCTCTTTGTCAGATGGGCGACGAAGCGGCCGGCTGTGTCGCCAGCGCATCACGCAGCTCGCGTTTCAGCACCTTGCCGGTCGGGCCGATGGGCAGGGCCTCGACGATCCGCACCTCGTCGGGGGTCCACCACTTGGCCACCCGCGCCGCCACATGGGCCTTCAGCGCCTCCGGGTTGGCCGTCTGGCCGGGCCGCAAGGTGACGAGCAGCAGCGGGCGCTCGTCCCACTTGGGGTGCGGCACGCCCACCGCGGCGGCCATGGCCACCGCCGGGTGGGAGCAGACGGCGTCCTCCAGGTCGAGGGTGGAGATCCACTCGCCACCCGACTTGATCACGTCCTTGGCGCGGTCGGTCAGGCGCAGGTAGCCCTCTGGGTCGATGGTGGCGATGTCGCCGGTGTCGAACCAGCCGTCGTCCGTGAAGGCGGCCGCGCCGTCCTGCTTGAAATAGGCCGAGCTTACCCAGGGCCCGCGCACCTGCAGCGCGCCCGGGCTCTTGCCGTCGCGGGGCCGTTCCTTGCCGTCCTCGCCCATGATCCGCAGCTCCACGCCCCAGAGCCCGCGGCCCTGCTTGAGCTTGCGTTGCAGCGTGGCCTCGGGCGTCTCGCCGGCATGGGTTGGGAGCGGCGTGTTGATGACCCCCAGGGGTGAGGTCTCGGTCATGCCCCAGATCTGGCGGACCTTGCCGCCCAGCCGGTCCTCGATACGGCTGATGAGCGCCGCGGTGGGCGCGGAGCCGCCGATGGCGATGGTGCGCACCGAGGTCAGCTGGCCGCCGGTTTGGTCAAGGTGGTCGGCCACGCCCACCCAGATCGTCGGCACGCCCAGGACGAAGCTGACGCCCTCGTCGGCGATTAGTTCGGCCACGCTGGGCCCATCCAGCAAGCGGCCGGGCAGCACCAGCTTGGCGCCGACCAGGGGGGCGGCGTAGGGCGTGCACCAGGCGTTGGCGTGATACATCTGGGCGCAGGGCATCACGACATCGCGGGCCGAGAGGTCGAAGGCGTCGGGCAGCGACAGCGCCAGGGCATGCAGCACGGTCGAGCGGTGGCCGTAGAGCACGCCCTTGGGATTGCCGGTGGTGCCGGAGGTGTAGCAGAGGCCGGAAGCCTGTCGCTCGTCCACGTCCGGCCACTGGAAGTCGTCGTCCTGGGCCGCCAGCAGGTCTTCGTACACCAGGACGCCGGACGGAGCGTTGGCGGCGTCGGTCATGGCCACGAAGGTCTGCACGGTGGCCATCCTCGGCCCGATCTCGGCGACCAGATCCGAGAAGGTGATGTCGAACAGCAGGACGCTGTCCTCGGCATGGTCAGCGACCCAGACAACCTGGTCGGGATGCAGGCGCGGATTGATGGTGTGCAGCACCGCCCCGATGCCGGTGACGGCGAAATAGAGTTCGAAGTGGCGGTGCGTGCTCCAGGCCAAGGTCGCGACCCGGTCGCCGGGCTTCACGCCCAGCGCCAGGAGCGCCTTGGCCATCTTCTTCGCCCGGCCGAGCGCCTCGCGGTAGCCATAGCGGTGGATCGGCCCCTCGACCGTGCGCGTCACCACCTCCCGATCGCCATGGTAGAGCGCCGCGTGCTCCAGGATCGAAGGCAGCGTCAGCGGGCGATCCATCATCAGCGCGAGCATGGGCGGCCGGTCCTCCGGGTTTCTTCGTTGGCCGGACGGTAGCGCATCGGGCGCCGGCTGCTTAGCCGAACTGTGGACGGGTGTCCGATAGCGAGCACAGCTGCGCGCCGTCGTTGTTGAACCCCGAAAGCCCCGAACGGCACGAAAAGGCAGGCGAAGGCGGCGCGGTCCGGGATGGGCGGCGCGCTTTCGTGTCTTTCGTGTCTTTGGGGGTTGGAGAGAACGGCGCTTCGCGCGGGCGCGGCGGTCAGGCGGAGTCGTCGACGGCGGGCTTGGCGGGGACGGCGCCGTCGGACGGGGTCCAGAGCTGCGCAAACGCGTCCGAGCGGCCGCGCATCTCCTCGAGGACGCGCTGGACCAGGACGTTCATGGGCGCGTCGAGGAAATCGTCGCAGGCCTCGGCGAAATAGATCAGCACGTCGTAGAGCTCGGTCTCGTCGAACTCGTCCCAGTCGGGGCGTTCGCGCTCCACACAGGGTCGGGCCGCGACGACCGCCTGCTCGACGCGGGCGCGCGTCTTCGGCGAGAGCAACAGGATGCGGTCGTCGTGCGGGTGATGCCGGGGTTCGCGCGTTCGCGCCTCCGCCGGGCCGGCCTCGCGTTCGCGGGTGAGCTTGGCCTTCAGCGCCACCGTCTGGCGCAGCGACCGGCTGACCCGCTGCCAGGTGCGGCCCAGGCCGTTGATCTCGTCGGCGTCCTCGGCGGCCAGCAGCTTGGCCTGGACATGCTTCGCCACCGCCAGCTCGAGCTCCATGGCCACGGCCAGCACCTCCTCCTCGCGGGAGATCGGGGCAATGTCATCCGACATGAGCCGGAGGGAAACATGGCCGTGCGTCAGAAGCGGTCGTTCATGGCCGGCGAGACTCGGCTGGGTCTGCCGCTAAGCCGCCATCCGGGCCTTGAAGACGCCGTCGGGGAGGCGGGCGGCGCGGTTGGGGTGGATGAAGAAGTAGTCCTTCCAGGGGAGGCCCTCGACGAGGGTGGTGCGCTCTTCCAGCCGGTCGCCGTTGAGGGCGAACATGCGGTAGCCACGGTCGCGGAAGAGGTCGAGGACGGCCTCGCCCGAGGCGCCGAAGCGGGCCTGGAGCATGTCGGGGTGGATCTCGAGCAGGACGTGCGGCAGGTCGCGGTCGAGGATGGCCAGGGCGCCCTGCAGCGCCCGGAGCTCGGCGCCCTCGATGTCCATGCGGATGAAGTCGACGCGGTCGATGCCGTGCTCGGCGCAATAGCCGTCGAGGGTGACGACGGGGGTCGGCTGAACGTCCATGCCGGTGTCTTCCAGGTCGGGGCGCGCCGGGCCGTTCGGCCGGGTCTCGGCGACGTAGGCGTAGGCGCGGCCCATGCGCCCCGAGGTCTTCTTGGGCGTGACCAGCAGGAGCTCGCCCGGCCTGTCCGCCACGGCCGCGTGGATGGCGGTCACCTGCTTGCCCATGCGGTGCCAGGCGATGGCGACCTTCAGGACCTCGAAGGCGAAGGCCGACGGCTCGAAGGCGTAGATCCGAGCCTTGGGCGCCACCTGCGTCATCACGTAGGAATGGCGCCCGTCGCTGGCGCCCACGTGCAGGCACACCGGCGCGCCGGACAACAGGTCGGCGAGATACGGGGTCTCGGGCTCATGCTTGGCCCACGTCTTGTTCCGGCGCCAGGCGCGGAAGGCGTGTCCCAGCACGCGAAGCGAAGGCATCGATACTCCTTAGTCCCCCAGACCGCGGACGACGCGCCCCGTCACGCCGCGTCGCGGACCACCGTCATCATGTAGTTCACGTCCGTATCGGCCGATTCCGTCCATCGGCCGGTGAGCGGGTTGAATACGACGCCGAACGGCCCGTCCACAACGACCGGCTGCGTGGACAGGAAGTCGCGGATTTCGCTGGGTTTCAGGAACTTGGACCAGTCGTGCGCGCCGACCGGGAGCCAGCGCAGGACGTATTCGGCGCCCACCTTGGCGAGGGCGAAGGCCTTCAGGGTGCGGTTCAGGGTGGCCACGATCATCAGGCCGCCGGGCTTCAGCAGGCGCGCACAGTCCTGGAGATAGGCGGCCGGATCGGCGACGTGCTCGATAACCTCCATGTTGAGGATCACGTCGAACGGCGGCTCGCCCGCCGCCAACAGCGCCTCGGCGGTCGACGCGCGGTAGTCGATCTCAAGCCCCTGCTCCGCGGCGTGGGCGGAGGCGGTGGCGATATTGCGCTCGGAGGCGTCGACGCCGGTCACCCGGAAGCCCAGCCGGGTCATCGGCTCGGAGAGCAGGCCGCCGCCGCAGCCGATGTCGAGCAGGCGCAGGCCCTCGAAGGGGCGGCGCGCCTGGGCGTCGCGCTTGAAGCGGTAGAGGGCCTGGTCGCGGATGAAGGCCAGGCGGACCGGGTTAAACTTGTGCAGGGGCGCGAACTTGCCGCGCGGATTCCACCACTCGGCAGCGATCCGCGAGAAGGTCTCGACCTCGGCGGGGTTGATGGAGGATCGAGCGTTCATTCCCCGCTCTTTACGCGTCATCCCGCCCGAAGCGAAGCGCAGAGCGGGGAGCGAGGCGCCCTGCCCTCACGCCTGGTCCCGGATCGTCCTCTGGCCGCGCGGGATGATCGGTTGAGGGCAGGCTTTGCCTCCGGCGCGGCCGGATGACGCGTCTGATTGGAAGAATCTGGGCGTTGCGACGCCGCACCTTGGCCGCTATGACGCACCGCCTTTCGCGGCGCAGCAACGGGTTCCGATCGCAAAGTCCATGTCTCGCCTGGTTATGAAGTTCGGCGGCACGTCGGTGGCCGACCTGGAGCGCATCCGGCGCGTGGCGCGGCTGGTGAACGCCGAGGTGCAGGCGGGCCGCCAGGTGGCGGTGGTGGTCTCGGCCATGTCGGGCAAGACCAACGAGCTGGTGGCCTGGACCGACGGCGCGGGCGCCGCGGCGCGGGGGCTGACCCCGTCGGACGACGAATACGACGTGGTGGTGGCCTCAGGCGAGCAAGTGACCGCCGGCTTGCTGGCCATGACCCTGCGCAACATGGGCGTGCGCGCCCGTTCCTGGATGGGCTGGCAGATCCCGATCATCGCCGACGACGCCCACGGCAAGGCCCGCATCGACGACATTCCCCCCGAGAAACTGGCGGCCGCGATGGACGCCGGCGAGGTGGCGGTGATCGCGGGCTTCCAGGGCGTGACCCGCGACGGGCGCATCGCGACCCTCGGACGGGGCGGCTCGGACACCAGCGCGGTGGCCATCGCCGCGGCGGTCGGGGCGGCCTGCGACATCTACACCGACGTGGACGGCGTCTACACGACCGACCCGCGGATCGAATCCAAGGCGAAGAAGCTGGCCAAGATCTCCTACGAGGAGATGCTGGAGATGGCTTCGCTGGGCGCCAAGGTGCTGCAGACCCGATCGGTCGAGCTGGCCATGGCCTACAACGTGCCCGTCCGGGTGCTGTCGAGTTTTGTCGAGCCCGGCGAAGCGCCCGGCCAGGGCACCATCGTGTGCGACGAGGAGGAGATCGTGGAGAAGCGGATCGTGAGCGGCGTGGCCTACAGCCGCGACGAGGCGAAGATCAGCCTCTTCGGCCTGCCCGACCATCCGGGCGTGTCGTCCGCGATCTTCGGCGCGCTGGCCGATGCGAACGTCAACGTGGACATGATCGTCCAGAGCCACGCGCGCACCGCCGAGACCGCCAACATGGAGTTCACCGTCGGCAAGCGCGACGCGCAGCGGGCGGTGGACATCATCCGCGCCGCCCAGCCGCAGATCGGCTTCGAGGACGTGCGCGTGAACGAGGACGTGGCCAAGGTCTCGGTGATCGGCGTCGGCATGCGCAGCCACACCGGCGTGGCGAAGACCATGTTCGAGGCGCTGGCGGCCAAGGGCGTCAACATCCAGGTGATCTCGACGTCCGAAATCAAGATCAGCGTGCTGATCGACGCGGCCTATACCGAGCTGGCGGTGCGCGCCCTGCACGCCGCCTACGGGCTGGACCAGCTCTAGCCGGCGGCCGCTTCCCAGGCGCGGATCACGCCGCGCTCGGAGAGGCCTGCCAGCAGGCGCTGGACGGCGGCGGCGTTCTCCGCGAGCAGAAGGCGCAACCCGGGCCGGTCGAGGATTTCCTCCGACAGCAGAACCCCCGCGGCGGTGCGCACGCACAGCCCATCCTCGCACAGCTCGCCCACGTGGCGGCGCGCGGTCTCAGCCGAGAGTTTCAGCCGGCTGGCGATGGCGCGGACCGAGAGCGCCCGGGCCGGACCGCGGCCCTCGTCGGACAGGGCGGCGGCCAGCAGCGCCACCAGGATCAGCACCGAGACGACGTTGCCGGCCTCCCGCGAGAGCCCCTCGGAGGCCCGAAGGACGTAGTCGGCCAGCAGGCGCGCGGCGGCGCGGATCGGCACGCTGTCGGTCTCGTAGGCAGGCGGCGGCAGCGCTTCCACCAGGTCGGCCGCCTTGAGCTCGAGATAGAAGCCGCGCAGCCGCTCGTGCCCCAGCATCACCGAGCGGAGGTATCCGGGCGAGGCCAGGTAGCTGGCGGGCACCACCACCCCATCCGCGGACAGGTGGCAGACCTGGGCGGCGGCCAGGCGGCGGATGCGGCGGCGCGCGGTCTCGAACGGCAGGCCCAGGGAGGCGCCCACCGCGTTGATGCTGACCGGACGACGCGCGTCGTCGGGCGCCGGAGCTTCGAGGGCGCCGTAGCGGGCCCGGGCGGCGGGGTCGCGGGTGAGCGGGGCGATGTTGGCCTGGTTGATCGCCAGGACCAGCAGGGCGTCGAGTGGATCGAGACCCACGATCCCGCCGGCCATCTCGTCGAGCAGGAAGGCGAAGGACAGGCCGGCCAGCCGCCGGTCGCGGCGGGTCAGGGGATCCGCGGGGGGCTGGGTCGTGAGACTCACGCGGCGGATGAAAGCGGCCCCGCCTATCATTTGCAATCCTTGCGGGACCGCTAAACGCCTAGTTGGTCGCGGGCTTGGCGGAGCCGGTCATGCGGAAGGCGGCCCAGGTCCCGACCAGGGCCAGCGGGACCACGGCGGCGAACACCCAGAAGCCCGCGCCGCGGGCGCTGGCGTCGGTGAGGCCGCCCGAGAAGCCGACGAGATTGGCGGCCACGCCCGAGATCGCCGCGCCCACCGCCCCGCCGGTCTGGCGCACGGCCATGATCGCCGACGAGCCGATGGCGCGATCCTCATCGCTCAGCGCCCCCAGCAGGCGGCGGCTCATGAAGGCCCAGGAGAAGCCGAACGCCGCGCCCATCAGCGAGCCGCCCAGCAGCACCCAGGCGATGTGGCCGTCGGCCATCGTCAGGGCGAGGATCACCAGGCTGGCCAGCAGCAGCAGCACGCCGAAGCGGGTCCAGCGGGTGTCCCAGACCCCGGTGGCGCCGGCGACGGCCATGGCGGACACGGTCCAGGCCATGGACTCCGCCCCGATGGCGTAGCCGGCCACCAGGGGCGAGTAGCCCCGCAAGTGCTGCAGGATGGGCGGACCGTAGATGGCGAAGCCCATGGAGGCGGCGGTGAGCGCGAACATGGCGAGGTAGCCCGATCCGCACACCGTCGTCAGGTCGCCCGCGCGGTGGGGCAGCAGGCGCACGCGCGCCCGGGCGTCGAGCCGGACCAGCCAGACCAGGATCGCCAGGCCCAGGACCACGAGGCCGATCGACCCGGCGGCCGAGCCGGCCAGGTCGGCGACAGCGATCGCGGCCACGGCCGCGCCCAGCACGGCCAGCTGCAGCCAGGGGATGCCGGGGCCGCCGGGCGCCTTCGACGAACCGGCCAGCAGCCAGACGGACGCCACGCTGAAGACCCCGGCCTGGGCGGCGAACAGCCAGAAGACGTCGCGCCAGTGGCCGGCCTCGACCACCATCCCGCCGAACAGCGGACCGAGCACGGTGGCGATGCCCCAGATGAAGGTCACCGAGGCGAAGACGCGGGCCAGATGGCGCTCCGGGAACAGCATGGCGATGGCCACCATGGCGAATCCGGAGATCCAGCCGCTGCCCAGGCCCTGGACCAGACGGCCGGCCAGGAAGGTGAAGACGTCGGGCGCCGCGGCGCTCATCACGCAGCCCACGACCATGACCACGCCCGCCAAGGCGGTGGCCGAGCGCAGGCCGAAGATCTCAGACAGGCGGCCCGAGCTGGCGCCGGCCAGGATCGCGCCCACGAAGAAGCCGGCCGTGGCCCACGAGAAATAAGCGTAGCCGCCCAGGTCGGCGCCCACGCTGGGCAGGATGGTGGCGGTGACCAGGCTGTCGGCGGCGTTCAGCCAGACGCCCAGGCAGATGAGCGCGAACCGCGGCAGCCGGCCTTCGGCCAGCAGATCGCCCCAGGTGTTGGCGCGGGCGTCGTCGGATTTCGCAAGCTCGCTCATGTCAAATTCAGCTAGACGGCCCGGCGCTATTTTGCAATGGATTGATTGTCAAAATGCACACGCCCGCCGACCGTATCCTTCTCCAGCTCAAGACCCGGGGTCCCGCGGAGACGCTGGCGCTCGCGGGCGCGCTGAATATCAGCCGGCAGGGCGTCTTGCAGCACCTGGAACGGCTGGTGGCCGAAGGTCTGGTGGCGCATGCGGATGAGCGCCGGGGCGTGGGCCGGCCGCGCCGGATCTGGTCGCTGACGCCCGCCGCCCAGACGCGGTTCCCCGACACCCACGCCCAGCTCACGCTGGAGATGCTGGACGCCGTGCGCGCCGAGTTCGGCGAGGCGGGGGTCGAGCGCATGATCGCCCGGCGCGAGGCGGCGACGGCGAAGGGCTATGCCCAGGCGATGGCCGGCGCGCGGAGCCTGCAGGCCCGCGTCGCGCGCCTGGCGGAAATTCGGACGGCGGAAGGCTACATGGCCGACTGGTCGCCCGACCCTGGCGGCGGCTTCCTTCTCGTGGAGAACCACTGCCCGATCTGCGCGGCGGCGGCCGCCTGCCAGGGATTCTGCCGCGCCGAACTGATGGTGTTCCGCCAGGTGCTGGGCGACGAGGTGGAGATCGAGCGCACCGACCATATCCTGGCCGGCGCCCGCCGCTGCGCCTATCGGATCACTTCTTCGCCCCAAGTGCAGCCGACGGCTGCACTTGGTTCTGTTTAGTTGATGCGCCGTCCGGGCGGCGAACCGGTTCCCACTTTGCCTGACGGCGCAGCCGCAGCTCCAGGAAGCTGCGGGCTGAAGCCAGGCTGCCAGTGGTTGGCGGTGCCGGAGGTGACGTACCAGCTGATCAGGATCGCGCAGATCAGCGCGCCGGGGACGTAGGAGTTGGTCCGGCGATAGGTCCAGGCCGCGATAATGCCGATCACGCCCAGCAGCGGCACGAACTGGATGGCGACGATGACGTTCAGCGGCTCGGTCGGCGTGGCCAGCAGGCCGGTCGCGAAGAGGGTGGCGTACTCCCAGATCACCAGCACGCCGAAGCCGAGCGCCATGGCGACCTTGCCCCAGGCTACGACGGCGAAGGCCCCCTCCCCCCTAACCGGGATGCTGGCGCAGAAGCTGCGGAGGGCGACCAGGAAGAAGACGCTCCACAGGATCAGGTACCCGGGAAGCTGCATGGCGCGCACGCCGTCCAGCGGCTTCAGGCCCAGGACCCAGAAGCGGTAGTCGGTCTTGAACCAGCCATCGACGAGGACGAGCGAGCCGTAGGCCACCGCCATGGTGACCACGGCGACGGCGATGGAGAGACCCCACCGGTTGGTGAAGGCCGCCTTGCGCCGGACCACCACGCCGACCAGCAGCGTCAGGACCGCCGTGCCGAGCGCCCAGACCAGGAGCTGGTTCTGGATCCACTGGGGGAAGACCGGCATGGGAAAGAACACCTGCCCGGCCTTCATCAGCGGGAAGTAGGTGATCGCCGGCAACGCCGCGGTGAGCGCCAGCGAGCGCCACCAGCGGCCGTCGCGCCGTTCGGCGGCCGGCTCCGCGGGCTGGGCCAGACGGGCGAACGCCGGAACGCCCAGCAGCAGGTCGAACGTGGCCAGGATCAGGCCGACCATGCCCATGAAGGCGATGAGCGTGCCCACCTCCTTCCAGAGCCAGACCTGGTCCGTGACCCGCGGCGGACTGCCGATCCGCAGGGTCTTGTCGAACCAGTCGACCGCCGCGCCGACGCCCGCGCTGGAAAAGTGCTCCCAAGGATGGGTGACGGGCGGATTGAAGAGGATGCGGGCCGTGCCGTCGGCGATCGAGCCGTAGAGGCGCCCCTCCTGCACGGGGCCGGTGGCGCCGAAAATTCCCTGCAGTTTCTTGGAGTTTGCGATCTCGGAGCCCTTCGGCACGCCCCACATCAAGCCTGCGAACTCGTCGTACTGGCCGAACACGACGGCGAGGTTCCTCGGGTCGGCCGGCGCCTTGGCTCCGAGGAGACCGGGGGTGGATCCCTCAAGTACGATTGACCGATAGCCGTCGGGGTCCTCGGCAGCTGCGGCCAGGATGGGTCCGCCGCCCATCGAGTGACCCTCTAGCCCAATCTGGCTGTCGTCCACGAAGGGCAGGCTCTTGAGGTAGCGCAGCGCGGCGGGTCCGCCGAAGTCGGCCGTGCCGACGATGCCGCCGGAATAGCCGTGGCCCGTCATGTCCATGGCCAGGACGACGAAGCCGCGGCGACTCAGCTCGATGGCGAACGGGCTCTGCATCTCGCGGGTGTTGATGTAGCCGTGACTGGCGAGGACGGCCGGCGCGGGCGTCGTCGCCGTGGCGGTCGCGGGCACGTACAGCAGGCCCGAGACAGTGACACCCTGCCCGGCGGGGATGCGCACCTCGGTCACCTTGACCGGACTGGCCCAGGTTCGCCCGGGCCCTTGGGAGGTCTGCACCCGGTGTGCGAGGAAGGAGCCGCCCAGGATCAAGGCCCAGGCAAGCGCGAACGCCAGCCACTTCCGCATCACGTCTCCCCCGTCCTCTTCTCGTTGGCCGGACGATGGAGCGAGACCGTGGAAACGACAAGCTGGCGCGGTGGCGCCAAATCATATAAGGATATCTTTATATCATCTATCGGAGCGTCCCATGTCCGCTGAGCAGCATCACCGTCGCGAGGCCGTGGGCGAGCGCTTCTCCCTTCCCGCGATGGTGCGGGCGCGCGACCTGACGTTCGAGGCGGTCCGGCGCATCGCCGCCGAGATCAAGCCCGGCGTCACCGAGGGCCGCGGCGACGAGATCGCCCACGAGGTGCTGAAGGCCATGGGCATGGAGCGCCTCTGGCACCGGAACGTCATCCGCTTCGGCCCCGACACCCTGAAGACCTTCTTCGGCGACTTCGCCCCCGACTACGTGCTGCAGCCGAACGACATCTTCTACGTCGACCTGGGCGCGGTCTGGGACGGCCACGAGGGAGACGCCGGCGACACCTTCGTGGTGGGCGACGACGCCGAGATGCACGCCTGCGCCCAGGCCGCGCGGGACATCTGGGCCGAGACGGCGGCGCAGTGGCGCGACCACGGCGTGACGGGCGAGGCGCTCTACCGCTTCGCCAAGCAGGTCACCGAGGCCAAGGGCTGGCGGCTGAACTGGTCGGTGAAGGGCCACCGAGTCTCGGACTTCCCGCACGCGATCCACAAGGGCGGCAAGCTGGGCGAGTTCGACGGCGTGCCGGTGTCGGGCCTGTGGATACTTGAGATCCAGATCGCGCATCCGACGCGAGCCATCGGCGCCTTTTACGAGGACCTGCTGATCGAAGCGGCGGACGAGAAGGCGTCGGCGGCGTAGCAAATCCCCCCTCCTCCTCCGCGGGGGGAGGAGGGCCAACATCCTTCACGCCTTCACATAGACCCAGGCGCCGACGCCTGAGGCGAGCCGGACCCCGATGCGCTTGTAGTCGGAGACCTCGTAGGCGTCGGCGGCTTCCACCTCGGCTTCGGTGACCTCGAAGACCGTGCCGTGCACCTCGTGCGAGGGGTCACCGGTCTCGACGACGATGGGATGGTGGTCGGCGCCGCTCGACGCGATCACGGCCGGGTCGGTGATCCGCAGCATCTCGCGCCGGAAGCCCGGGAGGATGTCGGGCTGCCCCTCGAGCCGGCGGCCGAAGGTCTCGAACTGGACGGTCTCCTGCTGGAGCGTGCCGTAGGAGAAGAGCTTGGGCATCAGTGCGCGGTGAGGAAGGCGGCCACGGCCTGCTTGTCGTCCGGCGTCAGGCCCTCGGCCATCGGGACCATGGGTCCGGTCGTGAGGGCCGCGACGATCTCGGCGGCCGGCTTGGCGGCCAGGGCCGCGCGCTGGGGCGCCCGCTCGTCGCCGGATTCGTGGCACTCCTTGCAGCGCTCGGCATAGATCGCCTCGCCACGGGCAGGCGGCTCCGGAGCCTGGCCCAGGGCGGGCGAGGCCAGGGCCGCGAAGGCGAGGGCGGCGGCGAGGCCGATGGATCTCAGGCGCATCTCTCTTCCCCGTCGGAGCGTGAGGCTCTAGGCAGGCGGTCTACATAACGACCGGAACGGCGGCGCCAATGGGGCGCGTCGCCCACAGGAGATGCCGATGACCGTCCGCCTTCGCTGGGCCGCCACCGCCGCGCTCGCAACCTTCGCCACCAGCGCGTGCGCCCAGCCCGCCGCGCCCGTCGAGACCCGCCCGCCCGTCACCGCCTACAAGCCGGCGTTCGCGGGCCAGACCCGCGCGCCGCAGGAGAAGCTGGGGGTGGCTTTCGAGACCACGACGGTGACGCCCGGCCTGCAATACCCCTGGTCGCTGGCCTTCCTGCCGGACGGGCGGATGCTGGTGACCGAGCGCCGGGCGGGCAAGCTGCGCCTGGTTGGCAAGGACGGCGCGCTGGCCGAGGCGCCGGTCGACGGCGTGCCGGCGGTGATGTCGGCGGGCCAGGGCGGCCTGCTGGACGTGGCCCTGGACCCGGCGTTCAAGACCAACCGGCTGGTCTACCTCAGCTACGCCGAGCCGCAGGCGGACGGCGCCAACAACACGGCGGTGGCGCGCGGCAGGCTGGTCGACGGCCCGACGCCGAAGCTGGAAGGCCTGACGGTGATCTACCGGCAGAAGCCCTCGCTGGCGTCGCCGCTCCACTTCGGCTCGCGCCTGGTGTTCGCCCGCGACGGCAAGCTGTTCGTGACCCAGGGCGAGCGATCCATCCCGGCCGGCCAGAAGCAGGCGCAGGACCTGGCCAGCGGCCTGGGCAAGATCGTGCGGATCAATCCCGACGGCTCGGTCCCGAAAGACAACCCCTTCGTCGGCAAGGCGGGCGCCCAGCCGGAGATCTGGAGCTACGGCAACCGGAACGTCCAGGCGGCCGCCTTGCATCCCACCACGGGCGAACTGTGGGAGGTGGAGTTCGGGCCGCAGGGCGGCGACGAGGTCAACGTCATCCGCAAGGGCAAGGACTACGGCTGGCCGACCATCAGCTACGGCGTGAACTATGGGCCGGCCAAGACCCCGATCACCGGCGGTGAGACGCAGAGGCCGAGCATGGAGCAGCCGCTCTACTACTGGGATCCCGTGATCGCGCCCTCGGGCATGATCTTCTACACCGGCAAGCTGTTCCCGAAGTGGCAAGGCAGCATGCTGATCGCGGGCAAGCAGCCACAGGGCCTGCCGGGCGGCTTCATCACCCGCCTGACCTGGAAGGGCGAGAAGGTGGTGGGCGAGGAGCGGATCGAACTGCCCGGCCCGCTGAACCTTCGGGACATCCGCCAGGGGCCGGACGGGGCGGTCTACGTCCTGAAGGACGGGCCCTCGGGCGCGATCCTGAAGCTGACGCCGAAGGGGTAGTTCCCGCATTCGGGCCGGCCGCCGCCCCCGCGGGGGCGGGACGTTGGGAAGTTCGTCGCGCGGCGCCTATGTAGTGGGTCGGCCGGACGGCGGGCCGGCCTGCATGCCGCGGGCGCAAACACCGCTTTTGGGCGGAATGCGGGGGCTTTTGGGCCTCGGTTCCGCAAGATAAAGCTGTTAGGGACCCGGCAAAGGGCGAGGGAGGAGAATTTACCCCAGGATGGCGCCGCAAGTGGCCATACGCGGACAGCGGAGCCTGCTGCGGCAGATCCGCGAGGCGCTCGCCGGGGGCGGTCCGGCGCAGCAGCGCCTGGACATGGTGGTGCGCATCATCGCCCTCTCTATGGTGGCGGAGGTCTGCTCGATCTACCTACGCCGCGCCAGCGGCGAGATGGAGCTGTTCGCCACCGAAGGCCTGGACGCCAACGCGGTCCACGTGACGCGGATGAAGCCCGGCGAGGGCCTGGTGGGCGAGATCATGCGCCTGGGTCGGCCGCTGAACCTGGCCGACGCGCCCGAGCATCCGGCCTTCTCGTACCGGCCGGAAACCGGCGAAGACCCCTATCACGCCTTCCTGGGCGTGCCCTTGCTGCGCGGCGGGCGGGTCATCGGCGTGCTCGTGGTCCAGAACCGCACCGAGCGGGTCTATTCCGAGGACGAGGTCGAGGACATCCAGATCGTCGCCATGGTCGTGGCCGAGATGGTCGCCTCGGGCGAACTGATCAGCATCGGCGAGCTGGAGGGCGTGGAACTGGCGCCCCGCCGCCCCGAGCGACTGAAGGGCTCGAAGTTCGCCGACGGCCTGGCTTATGGCGTGGCGGTCCTGCACGAGCCGCCGGTCGCCTCGTCGCAGCTGCTGTCGGACGACGTGGTGGCCGAGGAGGCGCGCCTGGCGGCGGCGCTGGAGGGCCTCAAGAACCAGATCGACCAGATGCTGGAGGGCCAGCACGGCCTGGTCGACGCCTCGTACGAGGTGCTCGAGACCTACCGCATGTTCGCCCATGACCGCGGCTGGAACCGCAGCCTGGAGGACGCGGTGAAGAACGGCCTGACGGCCGAGGCGGCGGTTGAGCGGGTGCGCTCCGAGCACCGCGCCCGACTGGGCCAGGCCCGCGACCCCTATCTGCGCGAGCGGCTGCACGACCTGGAAGACCTGAACGACCGGCTGCTGCGGCACTTGTCGGGCGACGGCAGCGTGGCGCGCGACCTGCCCGACAACGCCATCCTGATCGCGCGCAACCTCGGACCAGCCGACCTCCTGGAATACGACCGCACGCGGCTGCGCGGGCTCTTGCTGGAGGAGGGGTCGCAGACCAGCCACGCGGCGATCGTGGCCCGCGCTCTGGACATCCCCTGCGTCGGCCGCCTGAACGGCTTGCGTGACAAGGTCTCGGAGGGCGACCCGGTCATCGTCGACGCCGAGACGGGCGAGGCGTTCCTGCGTCCGCGCACCGACGTGGCCAACGCGATCAAGGCGCGCATGGACGTGCGCCGGCAGCGTCAGGCCGAGTTCGCCAAGCTGAAGGACACGCCGGCCTTCACCCGCGACGGGGTGAAGATCACGCTGCTGATGAACGCGGGCCTGGACGTGGACCTGGAGAGCCTGGCCGAGACGGGCGCCGAGGGCATCGGCCTGTTCCGCACCGAGTTCCAGTTCATGGTCTCGGAGGCGATCCCGCGCTTCGACGCCCAGACGTCTCTGTATTCACGGGTGATGGACGCGGCGGGCGACCTGCCGGTAACCTTCCGCACCCTGGATCTCGGCGGCGACAAGGTGGTGCCGTACATGGAGGCCGAGCGCGAGGAGAACCCCGCGCTGGGTTGGCGGGCGATCCGCATGGGCCTGGACCGGCCGGCGCTGCTGCGCCTGCAGCTTCGGGCGCTGATCGCGGCGTCCCGCGGGCGGCCGCTGCGCATCATGTTCCCCCTGGTCGCCAGCGTGGACGAGTTCCGCGCCGGCCGCGCGCTGGTGGAGACGGAGATCGCCTGGGCCCAGCGGCGGGGCCGCCCGGCCCCCTCGCGGCTGGACGTCGGCGCGATGATCGAGGCGCCGTCGGTGATCTGGCACCTGGACGCCCTGCTGCCGATGACGGACTTCGTCAGCGTCGGCACCAACGACCTGATGCAGTACCTGTTCGCCGCCGACCGGGGGAACCCGCGGGTGGCCGACCGCTACGACATCCTCTCGCCGCCCGCCCTGCGCGCGCTGGAGGCGATCCAGCGAGCCTGCGCCGAGACCGGCACGCCGGTCAGCGTCTGCGGCGAACTGGCGAGCCGGCCGCTGGAGGCCTTCACCCTGGTGGCCCTGGGCTTCGAGCGGCTGTCGATGTCGCCGGCCGGCATCGGGCCGGTGAAGCAGATGGTGCTGAGCTGCGACCGCGAGGCGGCGCGGCGTGGAGTTTCCGCCCTGCTCAAGTCCTCGGCCGGATCGGTTCGGAACGAGATTGAAACCCTCGCACGCAAACTCTACCTCGCCGTCTGATCCTCGCCCGAATCCGGCGACACTGTCCGGCGGCTGAGGAGCCCAGGTCCCGCGTGTTACGGAAACGCACATCGAAGAAGGCCGACACCGCCCGCGGACGTATGCGCGCGGCGCTGAATCTCGGCGCTTCGGAGGACGCCTCGGCCGAGACGACGGCCCCCGAGGCGGGCCCGCCACCGCCGGTGGATCCTCTGTTCGCGCACGAGACCCTCGGCGAGGCGCTGAAGGCGATCCGCCAAGAGAAGGGGTTGACCCTGCCCGAGCTGGCCGAGCGCACGCGGGTGCGCCGCGCCTACCTCGAGGCGATCGAGGAGATGAGGCTGGACGCCCTGCCGTCGCGGCCGTTCACCATCGGCTACATCCGCGCCTACGCCACCGCGCTTGGCCTGGACCCGGACCTCGCCACCGAGCGGTTCAAGAGCGACGAGCCGGTGCTGGAGGAAGCGCTGCGCGCGCCGGTCGGCATGATCGACGAGAAGGATCCGCGCGTGGCGGCCTTCCTGATCGGCGCGCTGGTCATCATCGTGGCCATCGTGCTGTGGAACGTGGCCCAGCGGGCGATGATGGCCGCCGCGCCGCCGCCGCCGCTGGCCCCGGCCGCACAGACCGCCAAGGCGCTGAGCCAGGTAAAGCCGAGCACGGTCGAGCTGGGCTATCCCCTGCCCGCGCCGGTGGAGTCCACCACGCCCCCGCCCTACGAGACCCCCGGCCTGGCCGCGGCCACGGGCATCACCGATCCCAACGCCCCGCCGACCCCGGCCCCGTCGCCGACCCGGGTGGGCGAACCGCCGCCGGTGGACCTGGCCTCGCTGCCGACGGTGTTCACGCCGAAGGGCAGGATCTACGACTCCGGTAATCCAAAGCTGACCTCGGTGGTGACGGTGCAGGCGATCAAGGCCGGCGCCCTGATCGTGCGCGGCCAGGACGGCTCGGTCTATTTCGCGCGCCAGCTCGCCAAGGGCGAGGCCTACCGGGTCCCGCAGCTTCCCGGCCTGACGCTGGACGTCTCCGCGCCGCACGACTTCCAGGTGTTCGTAGCCGGCCAGTCGAAGGGCGTGCTGCCAGCGCAGCAGGTGCTGGCGTCCAAGCTGGCGACGCCGGCCTCGCCGCCACCCGCCGCGACGCCGCGGCCGGCGGCCCCGGTCATCCAGCTGCCGCCCGCGACGCCCGCGACCAGGCCCGCCCAGCCCCCGCGACCGTAAGCTCCGGTTGGGTTTCCTCCTCGGACAGACTATTTTCGCCACCGCATGACGACCGAAGCCCACACCGCCGTACGCCCCTGGCGCGCCATCGACCGCCGGAAGAGCCGCAAAATCCGCGTGGGGAACGTCGAGGTCGGCGGCGACGCGCCGATTACGGTCCAGTCGATGACCAACACGGTCACCGGTGACGCCAAGGCCACGATCGAGCAGATCCGCCAGCTCGAGGAGGCTGGCGCCGACATCGTGCGGGTGTCGTGTCCCGACGAGGACGCCACGGCGGCGTTCAAGGAGATCGCCCGGGCGGCCAAGGTCCCGCTGGTGGCCGACATCCACTTCCACTACCGGCGCGGCATCGAGGCGGCCCAGGCGGGCGCGGCCTGCCTGCGGATCAATCCTGGCAACATCGGCAACGCCGCGCGGGTGAAGGAGGTCATCCAGGCCGCCCGCGACCACGGCTGTTCCATGCGCATCGGCGTCAACGCCGGCTCGCTGGAGCGCGACCTGCTGGAGAAGTACGGCGAGCCCTGCCCCGACGCCATGGTCGAGAGCGCGCTGAACCACGCTCGCATCCTGCAGGACCACGACTTCCACGAGTTCAAGATCAGCGTGAAGGCGTCCGACCCGTTCATGACGGTGGCCGCCTACCAGCAGCTGGCCGAGGCCATCGACTGTCCGCTGCACCTGGGCGTGACCGAGGCGGGCGCCACGCGGACCGGCACGGTGAAGAGCTCGATCGGCATCGGCTCGCTGCTCTGGGCCGGGATCGGCGACACCATCCGCGTCAGCCTGGCGGCCGACCCGGTGGAAGAGGTGAAGGTCGGCTTCGACATCTTGAAGAGCCTGGGCCTGCGCCACCGGGGCGTGAACATCATCGCCTGCCCATCGTGCGCGCGGCAGGGCTTCAATGTGATCCAGACGGTGGAGACCCTGGAGCAGCGGCTGGCCCACATCGCCACGCCCATGAGCCTGTCGATCATCGGCTGTGTGGTGAACGGCCCGGGCGAGGCGTTGATGACCGACCTGGGCTTCACCGGCGGCGGCAAGGGCGCGGGCATGGTCTATGTGGCCGGGAAGCCCGACCACAAGCAGGACAACGAAGGCATGGTCGACCACATCGTGGCGCTGGTGGAAGCCCGCGCGCGCGAGATCGAGGCTGCGAAGGCCGAGGCGCTGCAAGCGGCGGAGTAGCCCGCCCGAACCCGGCGGCGCGATAAACGGCTCGGACACAAAAATGACGCCCGCGTCACTCTTGCATGCGACCGCATGACGCGCTTAGGTGCGCGTCCAATTCTTGGGAGGGACGACATGTCCGCGGACGGCAACTGGAAAGTCACGATCAACACGCCGATGGGCGCGCGCACCATGGCGGTGAACATCGCCACCAGCGGCGACACCTTCACCGGCAAGGTCGACTCGGAAATGGGCGCGCAGGAAGTCACCGGTAAGATCGACGGCGACACCCTGACCTGGAGCACCGACATCACCAACCCGATGCCGATGAAGCTCGAGTTCACGGCCAAGGTCGAGGGCGACAAGATGACCGGCAACTGCAAGCTGGGCATGTTCGGCAACGCCGCCCTGACCGGCGAACGCGCCTAGCCATTCACGCCGCGAGGCGTACGGAAAGGCCCCTTCCGGCGACGGAGGGGGCCTTTCTCGCGTCTAGTTGCTGGGCGTCACCGCGTCGGCGGCGCGGTTGGCGGCGGAGCTGACACCCTCGGCCGCGTTGCCGGCGCTGTCGGCCACGCTGGACGCGGCGCTGGTCACCGCGTCGGTGCGGATCGCGTCGTTGCGGTTCGACTGCAGCAGGAAGAACGCGATGATCGCCACCATCGCGAGGACCGCGAGGCCGATGATCACGCCGCCGAGGCCGGAACCCCGGCCCGTATCGACATAGGTCGTGCCGCCTGCGTCGCGCTCGACCACGCGCTCGCGGGTCAGGCCGTCGCTGCGTTCAGTCACGCGTTCGATCGCCATTTCACTCTTCTCCGTATGTCACCGGGGCTCAAAACCCCCAGCGGCGCGGAGCGTTCCGCCTATCGCCTGCGCGGAGGGACCACGTCGGCGAAGTCCGGGAAGGCCTTCCACTTCGGTTCGAGCGGCGGCGCACCGAGCGCCGGCGAATAGGGAGACGGCTCCTCGATGGCCATCTTCGGGATGTAGCGCGGGCAGTTCGGGAAGATGTCCACCGGCGTCACCTTGACCAGGAGCTGAGCGCCGGGAACGCCGGCCATCATCGGGTCGTCGGCCACGACCTCGGCGCGCCCGTTGACCCGCAGGCGTCCGGCGCGCTCGCCCATGGCGATGAACAGCAGGCCCACGTGCGGGTTGGCGGCGATGTTGCCCAGGCTCTTGAACATGCCGTTGCCGTCGTAATCGGGGAACACGAGCAGGTCGGGGGCGACCACCTGGACGAACCCCGGCGGGCCGCCCTTGAACGAACAGTCGGGACGGCCCTCGCCATCCGCCGTGGCCAGGAAGAAGAACGGCTGTGCGGCGATGAAGCCCGCGTCGGCCTCGGTGAAGCGGTCGTGCCGCAGCTTCTCCTCCAGCCGGTCGGCCAGGGCCCGGCTGTCGAAGGCGTCCTGCAGCGCCCGATTGCCCTCGTGGTACATGGCGATCCTCCCGCGCGGACCATAGCGCGGATTTGGCGCCGCGCGCGGCCTCGGCTACAGACAGCGCCCTTCGAAGGACCGAACACGTGCGACTTCCCCAGGCCAGGCTCGACCAGGTGCTCGACCGCTTCCGCGAGATCGAGGCGCGCATGGGCGCGGCCACCGACGGCGCCGAGATCGTGCGCCTCTCGAAGGAGCATGCCGAGCTGAAGCCGGTGGCCGACGCGGTCACCGCGCTGGAGAAGGCCAAGGCCGAGGGGCCGGAGCTGGAGGAGATGCTGGCCTCGGGCGACGCGGACATGGCCGAGATGGCCCGCGACGAACTGGAGGCGCTGAAGGAACGCCTGCCGGCGCTGGAGCACGACGTTGCCCTGCTGCTGGCGCCCAAGGACAAGGACGAGAACGCCTCGGCCATCCTCGAGGTGCGCGCCGGCACCGGCGGCGACGAGGCGGCGCTGTTCGCCGGCGACCTGTTCCGGATGTACCAGCGCTACGCCCAGTCGAAGGGCTGGCGGGTCGAGATCGACTCGCTCACCGAGGGCGAGATGGGCGGCTACAAGGAAATCGTGGCCGCGATCACCGGCGACGGGGTGTTCGGGCGGCTGAAGTTCGAAAGCGGCGTGCACCGGGTGCAGCGGGTGCCGGCCACCGAGGCCCAGGGCCGCATCCACACCTCCGCGGCCACGGTGGCGATCCTGCCCGAGCCGGAGGACGTGGAGATCGAGATCCGCGACCAGGACCTGCGCATCGACACCTACCGCTCGTCGGGCGCGGGCGGCCAGCACGTGAACAAGACCGACTCAGCCGTGCGCATCACCCACCTGCCCACCGGCATCGTGGTGACCAGTTCGGAGAAGTCGCAGCACCAGAACCGCGCGCGGGCCATGAAGGCGCTGAAGGTGAAGCTGTACGACCAGCAGCGCGAGGCCCTGGACACCGCCCGCTCAGACGCTCGCAAGAGCCAGGTGGGCTCGGGCGACCGGTCCGAGCGCATCCGCACCTACAACTTCCCGCAGGGCCGGGTGACCGACCACCGCATCAACCTGACGCTCTACAACCTGCCCAAGGTCATGGAGGGCGAGGCGCTGGACGACGTGATCAATCCGCTGATCGCCGAGGACCAGGCCGCCCGGCTGGCGGCGCTGGAAGACGAGTTCGGCTGACCGCGCGAATCGCGCTTTGAACCACGAAAGACACGAAAAACACGAAAGCCCACGGCGCCGCTCGAGCCTTTGCGGACGCCGCTTCGCGGCAATCAGACACCCTCTCCTTTCGTGTTTTTCGTGTCTTTCGTGGTTCCTATCCGAACCTCTCGCGATACGCCCCGGGGGCCACGCCGACATGCTTGCGGAAGGCGCGGCGGAGGTTCTGTTCGTCGGCGAAGCCGCAGGTGCGGGCGACATCCTTGAGGCTGTGCGAGCCAGCTTCGAGGCGCCGCCGCGCTTCCTCCAGGCGCACGCGGGCGACGTAGGCGGCGGGGGTGACGCCCACCTCATCCTTGAAGCGGCGGGAGAAATGCCGCGGGCTCATGCCGGCCGCGGCGGCCAGGCGGCCCAGCGGCAGGTCTTCGTCCAGGTGGTCCAGGATCCAGAGCTGGAGCTCTCCCAGGCGATCCTCGCGCCGTTCCGCCTCGAGGAAACGGCTGAACTGGGCCTGCCCGCCAGGGCGCTTCCGGTAGATCACCAGTTCCTGGGCGACGGCCACGGCGGTGGCCTTGCCGTGGTCCTGCTCGACCATCTCCAGGGCCATGTCCATGCCGGTGGTGACGCCGGCCGAGGTGAACAGCCGGCCATCCTGGACGTAGATGGCGTCTGGCTCGATGCGGCAATCGGGGGCCAGGGCCGCCAGCCGCTCGCAATAGGCCCAGTGGGTCGTGGCGCGCCGCCCGTCCAGCAGGCCCGCGGCTGCGAGAACGAGGGCGCCGGTGCAGATCGAGCCGAGACGCAGGGTGCGCGGCGCCATCGCCCGCAGCCAGGCCAGGACGGCCGGATCGCACGCCGCCTCCCAGCCGATGCCGCCGGCCACCAGCAGGGTGTCGCAACTGTCTACATCGCGGAAGGATCGCGCGGCGGTGAGCTCCAGGCCGCCCGAGGTGCGGAACGGGCCGGGCTCCAGTCCCACCAGCTCCGTCCGGTATGCGCCGGCCGTCTTCCAGGTATCGCGCAGCCAGCGCTCGGTGCGGGCGAAGACCTCCAGCGGCCCCACGATGTCGAGCGCCTGGGCGTCGGGAAAGGCCAGCAGGCAGACGTGGTGCGGCAGGCGCGGAGTCATGGCTGGATTTGACCGGAGGGCGTCCTTCTCGCCAAGCCCCCCTCACGCTCTAGGCTTACGGGCAGCATCGGAGGATCCGGCCCATGGACCGTCGCCAGCTCATCACCGCCAGCCTCGCCGTCGCTGCGGCCCCCACCCTCGCGGCCGCGGCGCCCCTGCCCCGCCGCAGGATGATCCTGGTCGCCTTCATGCTGGGCGACGGCGCGAACGTGATCGACACCGCCGGGCCGTGGGAGGCCTTTCAGGACGCGATGCCGACGATCGACGGGGAAATGGCGCACCCGTTCCGGCTGTTCACGGTCGCCCCGACGCTGGAGCCGGTGCGGATGACCGGCGGGCTGATGGTGAAGCCGCACTACAGCATCGAGACGGTCCCGCAGCCGCACGTGATCGTCGTGCCAGCCCAGAAGTCGACCGAGGGCTCGCGCGCGTGGTTGAAGGCGGCCTCCGAGAAGACCGACATGACCATGAGCGTCTGCACCGGGGCGTTCCAGCTGGCGCGGGTGGGGCTGCTGGACGGCCTGCGGGCGACGACGCACCATGAGTTCTACGACAGCTTCGCCAAGGAGTTCCCAAAGGTGAAGCTGGAGCGGACACCTCGGTTCGTGGACGAGGGACGGGTCGCCTCGGCCGGCGGCCTGACCTCGGGCATCGACCTCGCCTTGCACGTGATCGGCCGCTACTTCGGGCCGGAGACGGCGGAGGCGACCGCTCACTACATGGAACACAGCCAGACGGCGCGGCCGGTTTAGCGAGCCCTCTCGTCCGGCTCGGTGACGTTCGCGAGGGGCGGCGTCTCGGGAGCGGGCTTGCTGCGGAGGTTGCGCCACTGGCGTCGGGCGATCTCCAGGAGCTGGCTCGTTCCCTGGCGGACGCCGATGAAGCGCAGGCCCACGGTGTCGGCCATGGCGGCGCCGCGCTCGCCCATCGGCTTGGGCGCGCCGGTGGTGGAGTCCATGGCGGTCTGGTGCTCGATCTCGGCGTTCAGCTCGGCGCCCATCAGGACCACCATCACCGAGAACCAGATCCACAGCATGAAGCCGATGACCGCCCCGAGCGAACCATAGGTGGCGTCCAGGCGGGCGACGTTGTTGAGGTACCAGGAGAAGCCGGCCGAGCCCGCCATCCAGAAGAAGGCCGCCGCCGCGCCGCCGGGGATGAGCCAGCGCCAGCGCGCGAGCCGGCGGCTGGGGCCGTAGCGGTAGGCGATCGTGAAGGCCCCGGCCGCCACGAGGTAGACCAGCGGCCAGCGCGCCGCGATCATCCAGCCTTCGCGCAGGCGCAGCACCTCCAGGACAATGGGCGCGGCGACGAGGATGCCGCTGACCACCGCCAGAAACACCAGCAGCGCCAGGGTGAAGCCGTAGGTCATGGCCGTGCGCAGCAGGTAGTTGCGTTTCTCGGTCTCGTCGTAGGCGATGTTGAGTCCGTCGAAGAGCGACCTTATGCCGGCGCTGGCGCTCCAGATCGAGAACAGCAGGCTGATCACGAACGCCGCCGAGAGCCCGGCCGCCTTGCCGTTGGCCAGGCGGAGCATCTGTTCGCCCAGCAGGCGGACGGCTTCAGGCGGGAAGATCGCCGAGAGCTGGATCAACTGCTCTTCCACCAGCCGGACGTCGGCGATCAGGCCGTAAAGCGAGACGAAGACGCCCAGGGCCGGGAAGATGGCCAACAGGGTGTAGTAGGTGACACTGCCGGCCACGACGGTCAGCCGATCCTGGCTGATCTCGCGCCAGGTGCGCCACACGATGTCCTTCCAGCCTCGCCAGGGGATGTGCCCGGGACGCTCGGCGACGCGGCCGCGGCCCGGCTCCTGGGCTTCGAAGTGGGCGGGCTCGGCAATGGTGTGGCGGCTGAGGCCCGGCTGCGGCTTGGGCTCGACGCGCAAGGGCTGTGGGACCGGCCGCGTGCGGGTCGCGTTCCACCAGGCAGCCGCCAGCGCCGCCGTCAACGCCCAGGGCGCGAGGCTGGCGACGGACGGGGGAACCCGCCGGCGCGATTGTCTGTTGGCGTGGACAGCCGTCACTCTTGCGCTCCCCTGGCGACGCTTCGGCTAACCCCTCGGCGCGGCAGTGCGTTCCCGCGGACGGGTACGGAGCTTGAGCCGCGGCCCGCTTTCCGCCAGAAGCGCCGCCATGAGCGGCCACGTCGCGGGAATCTTCCGCCACCCGGTGAAGGGCTTCACGCCCGAGCGCCTGACCCACGTGGACCTCCGCCCCGGCGAGGGGTTTCCGCACGACCGCATCTGGGCAGTGGAGAACGGCCCGTCGGGGTACGATCCCGAGGCGCCGGCCTTCACCCCCAAGCAGAAGTTCACCGTGCTGGCGGCGATCCCGAAGGTGGCGGCGGCGCGGACCCGTTATGACGAGGAAAGCGGCGTGCTGAGCGCAGAGGCGCCGGGCGCCGGCGCGTGGTCGGGCCGTCTGGCCGAGCCCGCGGACCGGCAAGGCTTTGCCGCGTGGCTGGGCGGGCTGCTGCCGGCCGACGACCTCCGCGGGCCGCTCAAGGTGGTGGACGCGCGCGGTGCCTTCCGTTTCACCGACCACCCGCTGGGGCAAGTCTCAGTGATCAACCTGGCCAGCGTGCGGGACCTGTCGGAGAAGATGGGAGTCGAACTGGACCCGCTGCGCTTTCGGGGCAACCTCTATGTCGACGGTTGGCCAGCGTGGGCGGAGAACGAATGGGCCGGCCGCGAGTTGATGGTCGGCTGGGCGCGGGCCAAGGTGTTCAAGCCCATCGTGCGCTGCGCGGCGACCGAGGTGGATCCGACCACGGCGACGCGCGACCTCGAGGTGGTGAAGGCGCTGTTCGACAACTACGGCCACATGTTCTGCGGGATCTACATCCAGATGACCTCCTCCGGCCGCGTCGGCCTGGGCGATGCGGCGACGGCGCCGCAATGACCCTCAATCTTGTCCAGGCCTGGAAGGGCGCGAAGGCGCGCCTGGAGGCCGCGGGGATCTCCGGCCCGGTGATCGACGCCCGGCTGCTGGTCGAGGCCGCGGCCGACGCCACGCGGGTGGATATCGTCACCGATCCGCACCGCTCGCTGACGCCCGAGCAGGAGGCGCGGCTGGAGGACTACCTGGGCCGCCGCGAGCGCCGGGAGCCGGTGAGCCACATCCTGGGCCGCAAGGGCTTCTGGAAGATCATGCTGGGCGTCACCAAGGACGTGCTGACGCCGCGGCCCGACACCGAGACCGTGGTGGAGTATTCGCTGCGCGAGTTCCCCGAGACGGCGCCGTGGCGGATCCTGGACCTGGGCGTGGGATCGGGCGCGATCCTGCTGGCGCTGCTGGCCGAGCGGCCGGCAGCCAAGGGGCTGGGCGTCGACGTCTCCGAAGAAGCGTTGGCGGTGGCGCGCGACAACGCCGCCTCGCTGGCGCTAGCGAACCGCGTGGCGCTGCTGCGCGGCGACTGGACGACGGGGCTGGACGGCGATGAATTCGACCTGGTGGTGTCGAACCCACCCTATATCGCCAGCCACGTGATCGAGACGCTGGAGCCCGAGGTGCGCGACCACGAGCCCCGGCTGGCGCTCGAGGGCGGCGCCGACGGCCTGGACCACTACCGCATCCTGGCGCCCGAGATCCTGCGCGTGCTGAAGCCCGGCGGACGGTTCGCCGTGGAGATCGGCTACGACCAGAAGGACGCCGTCGAGGCGCTGTTCAAGGCGGCGGGCGCCGTGTTCGTCACCACGATCAAGGACCTCGCCGATCGCGACCGGGTGGTCGCAGGCGAGAAAAAGCCCTTGGAAACGGCGAACTGACTCGCTACATCAGTTGCTGTCTCCACCCAATTCGTCGGTGCTGCAGGTAGATGCGTCCCTAAGAAGGACGCCCGCCGAACCCGACAGGCGCGACGCTTTCTTCATCAGGGGCCTCTCGCTGACGAGCTTCCGGGCGGAAGACGGGGAAAACACACGTCTTCAACATGATAGCCCGGGCCAGGCCCGACCAAGCTGAAGGCCAAGTCGCCGAACAGGCGCTAAGGAAGAACCGAACGGTTTCTTAAAAATGAGAGATTTCAAGGGTATGAAGCGCCAGCGCGGGCGCAATCGGGGTGGTGGCGGCGGCGGCGGCGGAAAGCCTCAGCAGCACAACGCCAACCGGGCTTTCGATTCGAACGGCCCCGACGGCGTCAAGGTGCGCGGCAACGCCCAGCACGTCTTCGAGAAGTACCAGCAGCTCGCCCGCGACGCGACGTCGTCCGGCGACCGGGTGCTCGCCGAGAACTATCTGCAGCACGCAGAGCACTATTTCCGCCTGATCCGGGCGACCCAGCCGAACCGTCCCGCCAGCGAAATCATCGGCCGGGACCAGTTCGCCTCGGGCTACGACATCGACTTCGAGGACGAGAGCGGCCTGCAGCAAGCGATGGCCGCCGACGAGGCCGCCGCCGAGACTAGCGAAGCGCGGGAGGATGGCGAAGCCCGCGACCAGAACCAGAACCGGGATCGCGACCAGAACCGCAACCGTGACCGCGATCGCGACCGGGGCGAGTGGCAGGGCCGAGACCGTGACGATCGGCCCCGCGATCGGGACCGGGATCGCGGCGACGGCAACCGCTGGCGCGACCGCGACGACCGGCCCCGCGATGATCGCCCGCGCGACCGGGACGACCGTCCTCGGGATCGAGACCGCGATCGCAATCGCAACCGCGACGACCGGCCGCGCGCCGAGGGCGAAGACCGTCCGCGTGACGACCGCCCGCCCCGCGAAGATCGCGGCCCGCGTGAGGACCGTCCCCGCTTCGAACGCAACCGCGACCGCGACGACCGCCCCGAGCGTGACCCGCTGGCCGTGGTGCAGCCGCAGGGCGATGCTCCGCAACCCGAGGCCCCTGCCCCGGTCCCGTCGCTGCGCGACGACGCCGGCGAACACAGCAACGTCCCGGCGTTCCTGCGCCCCACCCGCCCCGTGAAGGTGGTCGAAGCCGCCACGACCGAGGAAGAGAAGCCCAAGCCCCGCCGCCGCCGCGCCCCGCGCAGCTTCGAAGGCGGCGAAGGCGCCCCGGCTCCGGCGGAGTCGGAGGAGTAGTTTCCTTCTCCCCTTGCGGGAGAAGGTGTCGCCCGCAGGGTGACGGATGAGGGGTCGCCCGGCATGTCCGGCGGCCCCTTCTTCGTTTGGGTGGAGCGGTCGGCGCGACCCCTCATCCGTCAGGCTTCGCCTGCCACCTTCTCCCGCAAGGGGAGAAGGGCTCCGGACTTAGTCCGACCGCTTCAGCAGCGCCGCGAGTTCGTCCTGCCAGAGCGCGGCCGCCGTGTGGGTGCCATGGCCGCGGGTCTTCTCGCTGGCCGGGATCAGCACGAACCTGCCCGTCTTCAGCCGCTTGGCCTCGCGCTCGGCAATGCCGAGCTCCGGCGGGTTGATGAAGTCGTCGGCCGAGTTGATCCAGGTCATCGGCGCCGTGATCTTTTCCAGGTCCTTCGACGGGTCGTAAGTGCGCGAGGCGTCGAGCTGGTAGATGAGGTCGTTGGCGTCGATCGGCGCCATGCGCCGCGCCAACTCGGGCCCGATCCAGTCGTCGACCGCCTGGCGCGTCGGCAGTTGGTTCTGCATCGGCAGCGGCGAGGCGCCCACCAGGATGAGCAGGTCCTGGGCGGTGCGCAGCCCCTGTTGCGGCTGGGCCGCGTAGTCGCCGCCGTTCCAGGCCGGATCGGCCTTCACCGCCTCGATCGCCATCTTGCGCCACAGCCGGTTGCGGCCGGCGATCTCGACCGGCAGGCAGGCCAGCGGCATGAAGGCCTTCGACGACTGCGGCCAGGCCTCGGCCCACATGAAACCGTGCATGCAGCCCATGGACGTACCCATCAGGAGTCGCAGCTTGTCGACCTTGAGCCCGTCGCTCACCAGGGCGTGGTGGGCCGCGATCATGTCGGCGTAGTCGTACTTCGGGAACTTCATCCGAAGGCCGTTCGAGGGCTTCGACGATCCGCCGTGACCGATCCCGTCGGGCAGGATGATGAAGTACTTCGCGGGGTCCAGCAGGCCGCCCGGCGTGAACAGCACGTCGGCGAATTGGGGCGCCAGGAACTGCCGGCCCGTGCCGCCGGTGCCGTGCAGGACCAGGACGGCGTTGGTCACCTTGCCGGCCGCGTCGGTCCTGGGCGTGCCCAGGGTGTAGTAGTGCAGCTTCAGCTCCGGCAGGGTCTCGCCGCTGCCGAACTTGAAGTCCTTGATGACGTAGTCGTGCGCCGCCGGTTCGGGCGCGGCCAGGGCGCCTCCGAGCGAGACCAGCGCCGCCACGGCGCCCACGAGCGCCCTGCCCCAACCCTTACGCATGCGAACTCCCCAGACTGCGCGACCGCAGTCTAGGGAGCCGGGATCAGAACCGATACCCCACGCCCATCCGGAAGCTGCGACCCGGCAGGGGGGCGACGTCCTTGAGGAACGAGGCATGCTCGCGGGCCTCGATGTTGGTGAGGTTGTGGGCGTCGACGAAGACCTTGAAGTCGGGCTTGTCGGCGACCGGCCGCAGCACGAGCGAGGCGTTCAGCATGGTGTAGCCGTCGGTCGGCAGCTCGAAGTCGGCCACGCGGTCCTGCTGGCCGACGGTGTGCACCTCGACGGTACCGGTCCACCAGCCGCCCTCGTAGACGCCGCGGCCGGTCAGCGACCAGGGCGGGATGCGCGCGGCGGGGCCGAAGTCGGTCTGGCCGTGGACGTAGTCGCCGGCGGCCTCCAGGCGGAAGCTCTTTTCGCCCGAGCGCCAGGGGGTGAAGTCGACCTCGGCCTCGGTCCCGTAGAACTTGGCCCCGCCCTGCACGAAGTTAAAGATCGGGAAGCCAGAGTCCGGGTCGGTGACGCCGGTCGGGACCAGGTCGATGAAGTTGTCGTAGTCGGCGTAGAAGCCGTGCAGGTCGAGGGTCCAGGCGGCGTTGCTGTAGTGGATCGTGGTGTCGAGCGAGTACGAGACTTCCTTGTCGAGGCTGGGGTCGCCGACCTCGAAGGCGCCGGTGGCCGGGTGGGCGCCGAAGGACGACAGCTCCTCCTCGGTCAGGCCGCGGCTGGTGCGCGACAGCGAGGCGCCCAGGAACCAGCCTTCGGCCGGCCGGGCGAAGACGCCGACGGACCCCGAGAGGTTGGTGAAGTCGCGGTCCGCGCGGATGTTCTTGATCGAACGGGTGTCGACACGGACGCCGCCTTCGATCCCCCAGCTGTCCTTGTCGAGGCGCTGCAGGGTGAAGACGCCCAGTTCGTCGATCTTGGTGGCCGGGATCAGCGCCTCGTCGCCGATGGCGTCGAAGGTGCGGTGCAGGCCCTGGAAGCCGACGGCGCCCTGCCAGCCGCCGCGATCCGGCTGCACCAGTTCGACGCGGCCTTCGTAGCCCTTGGAGAGGAAGGTCGTCCCCGGCTCCTCGCCCTCGAACTCGGTGTGCTTGTAGTCTGAATAGCCGCCCGCGAACTTGATGCTGTCGAACGGGCCGAAGCCGAAGTTCAGGCCGCCGCGCGCGTCGATGCGCGTCTGCTTCAGGCCGATGTGGACGTCTTCCTCCGCGGCGCTGCCGTAGCTGCTGTCCGTGTGCTTGATGGCCACGCCGCCCCAGCCTTGCTCGCCGGCGTAGGAAAGGCCGGCGCCATAGGCGTCGAGGTCGACGAAGGTGTTGGGCACCTTGGTGTTCGAGCGCGACGGCGTCGGCAGGCCCAGTTCGGCGGCCAGTTCCTTCGACATCGGGTCGACGGGGATTTCATAGTCCTCGCTGCGCCGGTGCGTCCCGTCCAGGGTGACGCTGAAACCATTGCCGACGCCCGCCGACAGGGCCCCGGACACGGCCTTGCCCTCGTCGCCGGTGCTATACGATCCCAGCAGGCGGCCGTGGACGCCCTCGACGTACTTCGACGGGATCCGGCTATCGATGATGTTGACGATGCCGCCGATCGCCGAGCCGCCGTAGGCCAGGGCGGAGGGTCCGCGCAGCACCTCGATCCGCTCGGCTTCCTGCGGGTCGCTGGCCACCTGGTGGTCGGGCGACAGGCCCGAGGCGTCGATCATGCCCACGCCGTTGGTCAGCACCTGGACGCGAGGACCGGACAGGCCACGGATCACCGGGCGGCTGGCGCCCGGGCCGAAGAACGACGAGCGCACGCCCGGCAGGTTGGCCAGCACATCGCCCAGGCCGGCGGACGGCGCCAGGTCCAGCGCTTCGCGCTTCACGACGTTGACGCTGGTGGTGGTCGAGTCGAGCGACACCACATAGGGCGCGGCGGTGACGACCACCTCTTCCAGGTCCTTGCCACCGCCGGCGTCGTCGGCCGCATAGGCGGGGGGAGCGAGCAGCGCGAGAACGCCGGCGGCGGCAAAGAAGGAGACGCGGGACATGAGGACGCCTTTTTAGGGAGGCTACGCTTGAACGACGGCGGTACTGTTATGAAATAACATAACCGTTCGTCAAGCGCGTTGCCGCCTGGCGCTGAACCGGGTTAGCTGAGGGCCATGGCCGACGCCTGTCATCATCACGGGGAGCACGACCACCACGGGCTGCACGGCGCCGCGCTGGGCCGCGCCTTGGCGGACGCCGAGCTACGCTGCGCCGAAACGCAGGAGCGGCTGACCGCCCCACGCCGCCGGGTGCTGGAGTTGCTGCTGGCGGCCGACGCGCCGCTGAAGGCCTACGACCTGATCGCGGCCTATGGCGAGGCGGGCGAACCCGCGAAGCCGCCGACCGTCTATCGCGCGCTCGAGTTTCTGGAGCGCCTGGGCTTCGCGCACCGGATCGAAAGCCTGAACGCCTATGTGCCCTGCCGCATCGAGGGCGGGCACATGGCCGCCTTCCTGATCTGCGACTGCTGCGGCGAGGCGGCCGAGTTCGAACCCGACTTCGGCGCGACGCTGACGGCCTCACGCGAGGCGGGCTACGAGGTGCGGCAGGTCACGCTGGAAGCCCGCGGCCTTTGCGCGGGCTGCCGGCAGCACTGAAGACAGCGCCGCCGGCTTCCGCGTCCTAGTACCAGAACACGTCGCGGACGACCTGGACGATGCGGCCGCTGAACTCGTCGATCAGCAGGGCGTCAGGGCCCGAGCGCACCCATTCGTAACCAGGGGGCGGCAGGGGCAGGTCGTACTGCCACGGGTCGACGATGTAGTAGCCCGGGCCGTACCAGCTGCGGGGGAAGAACTCCCCGAAGCTCCAGGTGCGCAGGTAGAAGCCGGTGGGCGCACGCCAGGCGTAGCGATAGCGGTGCGAGCTGAAGTAGGACGACGGGTAGCGGCCCCGCTCCCAGCGGCGATGGTCGTCCCGGCGGCCCCAGTCGCGGCGGTCGTTGTCGCCACGCCGATCCCAGTCGCGCCGGTCATGATCGTTCCGGCCGTTCCAGTCGCGCCGGTCGTTGTCCCGGCGGCCATCGTTGCGCCCCCAGTCCCGGCGATCGCCGTCACCGCGGCCGTTCCAGTCGCGGCGGCCATCCCCGTCGCGCCGCCCGTCGCGGACGCCGTCGCCCCGCGGGCCGTCGCCGCGGAAGCGCGGACGCTCGGCCTGGGGCGCGGGCTGGGCGCGGGGCGCGTCCGGCGCACGCACTGCTTCAGGCGCAGCGACGCCGCGACCGCGCCATTCCTGTTGCGGCCGGCCGCCGGCCGAGCGGTCACCCTGCGCCTGGTCGCGCCTTTCGAGGCGCTCCTGACGCATAGCGCCGCGATCGCCGCGATCCCCGCGTTCGCCCCGCTCCTGCGCCATCGCGGGCGCCGCCTGAGCCACAAGCACGGCGGCCAGAGCCGCCATCGCCATCTTCATCTGGTTCATCCAATGCTGGGCCGCAGAGAGCGACCCGATAGTCCCTTGAACATAAGCATCGGACGGCGCGGCTGAACCGGGGTTGAACGGAGATGGTCCCTGCGCCAAGTCAAGGCGCTTGAAGGAGAGGCCCGTGGTCGCGACCCCCAACGACATCCTGGGATTCTGGAAGAACGCCGGGCCCGCGCAGTGGTACGCGGCGAAGCCCGCCTTCGACGAGGCGATCCGGCTGAAGTTCGAGCCGGTCCACCATGCGGCGGCGCGGGGCGAATACGACAAGTGGGCCGAGACGCCGGAGGGCGCGCTGGCGCTGCTGATCCTGCTCGACCAGTTCCCGCGCAACCTCTACCGCAAGTCGGGGCACGCCTTCGCCACCGACCCGAAGGCCCGCGCCATCGCGCGCGCCGCCACCGAAAAGGGCTGGCACCTTCAGCTCGAACCCGAGCTGCGCCAATTCATGGTGCTGCCGTTCGAGCACTCGGAGGACATCGCCGACCAGGACCTGAGCATCGCCCTGGCCGAGGAACTCGACGACGCGGAGATGCTGAAGTGGGCGGTGATCCACCGCGACATCATCGTCCGGTTCGGACGCTTCCCGCACCGCAACCCGGCGCTGGGGCGCACGACCACCGCCGAGGAACAGACGTTCCTCGACGACGGCGGCTTCGCGGGCTGAGAACCCTAGTCTGGCTTGGAGGACTCGACCTTGGCGTCGTCCTTGCTGCGCTCGACGGCCTTGGTCACGCAGACCTTGCGCGGCATGCGCGAGCCACTGGGCGTGGTGGTGTAGCAGGTCTTCGCCGGCCCCTCGTCCTCGGCCTTGGCCGACTTGGCGGGCTTTTCGGCAGCGGCAGGCTCACCGGCCTGCGTCGTCTCGGGCGCGGCGAACAGGGCCAGCGCCGCGATGGCGGAAATCAGCATACGGATCTCATCCTACATAAAAACTGTAGGCGGGGTTCTTAATGGCCGTTAACGGACCGGCCAAGCCGCGAATCGACGAACGGTCACACCGTGACCGGAAGGCGCCTGTGGATGAGGCGGGCTTTCACGTGATCGTCGATTTCCGAATCACTCTCGCCGGGTGACCTTCGACGCCGAATGAACGCCCACGTCGCCATCGCCGCCCCCTATGCCGCCGACCCGGACCACCCCGAGCGGCAATATCTCGCGCTGCTGGAAGACATCCTGGCGAACGGGGTCGAGCGCGGCGACCGCACCGGCACCGGCACGCTGGGCGTGTTCGGCCGCCAGATGCGGTTCGACCTCGCCAAGGGCTTCCCGCTCCTCACCACCAAGAAGCTGCACCGCAAGTCGATCATCGTGGAGCTGCTGTGGTTCCTGCGCGGCGAGACCAATGTCCGCTGGCTGCAGGAGCGCGGCGTCAGCATCTGGGACGAATGGGCCGACGCCGAGGGCGAGCTCGGCCCGGTCTACGGCAAGCAGTGGCGCTCCTGGACCGCGCCCGACGGGCGGGTGGTCGACCAGATCGTGAACCTGGTCGAAAGCCTGAAAACGAACCCGAACAGCCGCCGCCACATCGTCTCGGCCTGGAACCCGGCCGAGGTCGAGGACATGGCGCTGCCGCCCTGCCACTGCCTGTTCCAGTTCTTCGTGGCGCCAGATGGAAACGGGGGCGGAAAGCTGAGCTGCCAGCTCTACCAGCGCTCGGCCGATGTCTTCCTGGGCGTACCGTTCAACATCGCCAGCTACGCCCTGCTGACGATGATGGTGGCCAAGGTGTGCGGGCTGCAGCCCGGCGAATTCGTGCATACCCTGGGCGACGCGCACCTCTACCTGAACCACCGGGACCAGGCGCGCATACAACTGTCACGTGACCCGCGTCCCCTGCCGGTCATGCATATCGCCGACAAGAGCGACCTGTTCGCGTTCGAGTTCGAGGATTTCAGGCTCGAGGGCTACAGCGCGCACCCCTCCATCCCAGCCCCGATCGCGGTCTAGCGCCATGAAGCCTGCCCTGACCCTCAGAGAGGTTTCGGAATCGGCGGCTGAGATCTCGGACATCTATGCCGGCAAGTTCGGTATCGCCCGGGACGACGACTGGTACCTGCTGAAGCTCCAGGAGGAGCTGGGCGAACTCGCTCAGGCCCACCTGCGACTATCGAGTCGCGGCCGGGGCGACGCCAACGAACACGACCGCGCCGACGAGGCGGCCGATTTGCTGTGCCAGGTGCTGCTCTACTGCCGCCGGTTCGGCATCGACCCTGACGCGGCCGTGCGCCGCAAATGGCTCCAGTGGCTGGAGTCGGCGGCCTGAGTACGGCGAGAACGGAGCGTCGCGCGACCTCCGCAATGGCCCGCTGGCTTGCCGGACGGCGTCGCGGGCTCAACATCTTCGCGCTCGGCACCTTGATATTCGTCCTGTCGAACTTCGGCTTACGAGCGGTCGAGCAGAGCGACTCTCCACTTGTGCTGCCGCTGCTCATTTGTTTTGCCCTGGGGGCCTTCGTCGCGGTGGTGGGCCTTCTGGTCGCGCTCTTAGGCTGGGTATTCTCAAACGGTCCAGCAACGTGGTTCCGGCGCTGGTCGATGCACCGCCGGATACGCCGCCTATCCTACGATACGCGGCTGACCTTGCTGATTGCTGCGACCAGCCGCGGCGGCCGCATCCCCCTTCCCTCCGGATCGGCGGAAGCAGCGCGACTGGTGAACGCAGGATATCTAGAGATCGCATTCGAGCGTCCGCACGCGACGATCTTCCGCGTGCCCCCAGAGTTGATGGCCGACCTTCGCCCGGAAGAATTTTTGGGCCTGCGCCGCAGAGACCACGAAAAGCGAAACAAGCGCATCGAGGCGCTCATAGAACAGGGGACCACGCAACTCGCCGACAACCTGCCGACTGCACGCATTTGCGCGGGTCCTGCGGCAGCGACCAAGGCGGCCGATGCTTGGCGGGTGGCGCGGCTGCCCTGGACGCTCGAGCCCTCCTACGAGATCGTCGAACGAGAAACCCGCGGTCGACCGGTCATCATGGATCGGCGCACCTGGGACAGCTTGCCCGAGAGGCCGCTACCGGATCGACTGAACGTGGTCGTGACGCGGAGCGAGCGCGACTTCGACTGGGTCATGATGGAGGAGGGCGAGGCGGCGGAGACGCTAAGCGACGCACTCCTCCTCGCGCGAGAGCACATTGCTGGGACCGAGATCGACACAGTCCATGTCATAGGCGGCCCAGTCCTCCTCCGATCCGCGCTGAAAGACTGCGAGCTTATCCATCTCACCCAGGCTGAGGGGCGAGAGGCAGCGCTTACGCCCCCATTCGCTCCTCCGAGGTGGCACGAAATATCGTGCGAGGTCGCGCCAGCAGTGGGCGGCCAGCCTGCGATCGTTCACCGCGTCCTGTCGCGCTTGCACGAGCAGGCGTCCGGCGAGGTCTAGGACGCCCTACTTTCTGACGAACGCGCACAGCTTCGCCCCGTCCGGGTCGCGGACGTAGGCGGCATAGAACACTGGGTCCATGCCCTCGCGCACGCCGGGAGGGCCTTCGCAGGTTCCGCCATTGGCCAGGGCCGCGGCATGGAAGGCGTCCACGGCGGCGCGGTCGCGGGTGCGGAAGGCCAGCATGGTCCCGTTGCCCCCCGTGGCCACGCCCCGGTCGAACGGTCGGGTGAGGAAGAACGGCGCGGGGTCCCCCTCGCGCGCGTATCCGGTCCAGGTGGGGCTTGTGGTGGTGCGCTGGGCGCCGAGCGGCGCGAAGACCGCGTCATAGAAGCAGACCGCGCGATCCATGTCGTTCACCCCGACCGCCGTGTAGGCGATCATTCCGGCGTCCTCCCCTTTTGCCGGCATCCAAAGCGGGACGCGATGTCGGCGCAAGTTCTACCTCCTCACCCGTAGGGGGAGGGGGCCATGCGCAGCATGGTGGAGGGGGCCTCACCGGAAGCGCCGAGCTTGTGGCGTTCCCCCTCCACCGTCCTTCGGCCGGTCCCCCTCCCCCTACGGGTGAGGAGAGTTGGCCGTCGCTCGCATAGCCATCGGCGCCACCTTCGGGCGTCCCTCCCCCGCCTTTTCGCCGGGGCGCAGGAACAGCCGGGTGATGGAGGGCTGGGCCTCCTGGATCCGTGCGCTGAGCTCGCTGGCCGCGTCCTCGACGCCGCCGCCGGGCAGGTCGTCGTCGAAGTCGATGGTGACGCCGACCAGGATCTCCTCCGGCCCCAGGTGGAGGCTAAGCACCTCGATCACCTGCACCACGCGCGGATCGGCCTCCAGGATGGCGCGCACGTCACCGACGATCTCAGGCGAGGCGGCCTCGCCGGTGAGCAGGCTGCGGGTCTCGTTGGCCATGAAGATCGCGATCAGGGTCAGAAGCATCCCGATGCCGATGGACGCGACGCCGTCGGCCCAATGGAGGCCCAGCAGCGCCGAGGCGGCCACGCCGGCCAGGGCCATCAACAGGCCGATCAGGGCGCCCGCGTCCTCGAGCAGGACGGCGAAGAGGCTGGGGTCCTTGCTGGACTTGATGGAGCTCAGGAACCGCCCTCGCCCGCCATGCCGGCGACGGTGTTCGCGGAAAGCCACCAGGAAGGATCCGCCCTCGAACCCGATGGCGAGGCCCAGGACCAGGAAGTTGATCCACGCACTTTCCAGGGGTTCGGGCTGGGCCACCCGCAGGAACCCCTCATAGATGGAGAAGGCGCCGCCCAGGGCGAAGATCAGCAGGGCCACCACGAAGGACCAGAAGTAGAGCTCCATGCCGTGGCCGAACGGATGGCCCTCGTCCGGTGGGCGGCTTGCGCGCTTGAGGCCCAGCAGCAGCAGGCCTTGGTTGCCGGTGTCGGCCAGCGAGTGCACCGCCTCGGTCAGCATGGCCGAGCTGCCGGTGAAGGTGAACGCCACGAACTTGCTGACCGCGATGGCCATGTTGCCGCCGGCCGCGGCATAGATCGCCAGCTTGGAGTCTCCCGCCATGAGGCCACAACGACCAAGGCGGCGTTTGGTGACAGGCGCCGGCGCAAGCTAAGAACCAGTCATGCCTCAGATCGTGCTCGCCGCCGGACCCATCGCCCGCGCCAGGAACGGCGTGATCGGCCGCGGCGGGACCCTGCCATGGCGGCTGAAGTCGGATCTGGCGATCTTCCGCGCCGTGACCATGGGCAAGCCGGTGATCATGGGCCGCAAGACCTGGGAGAGCCTGCCCAAGAAGCCGTTGGTGGGACGCACCAACATCGTGCTGAGCAAGGACGGCTCGTTCGAGCCGACGGGCGCCGTGGTCTGCGAGGACTTCTCGGAAGCGGTGTCCATCGCCCGCGAGCAGGCCGAGGAGGACGGCGCCAGCGAAGTCTGCGTGATCGGCGGCGCCTCGCTGTTCGAACTGGCGCTGCAGAAGGCCCGGCGGATCTACCTCAGCGAGGTGGACGCCGAGGTGGAGGGCGACGTGGTGCTGTCGCCCATCGACGAGAGCAAGTGGACCGAGGTGCGGTCCGAGCGGCACGAGGCCTCGGACGTGGACGAGTATCCCTTCACCGTGCGGGTGCTGGAGCGGCGCTAGACGAAAAGCGGCCCGGGACGGCGCGCGCCCCGGGCCAGGAGGACCACCTTCGCGCTCAGAAGGCGAAGGTCAGGGAAGCGCCGTAGGTGCGGGGTTGGCCGGGGAAGCGGACGACGACGTTCGCGTTCGAGCTCACCGCGCTCCAGTAGTAGGTGTTGGTCAGGTTGCGGACCCAGAGCTGGGCGCGCCAGCGATCGTCCAGCGCGTGGACGCCGACGCTGGCGTTGACCAGGCCGTAGTCCTTGATCGTGAACTTCGGATCGCCTTCCAGATCGGCGTGGCTGTCGTCCTGCCACCGGGCGTTCAGCGCCACTTGCAGACCGAGGTCGGACGTGAGCTCGCGGTTGTAGAGCGCGGTGACGGCCCCCGAACGCTTGGGGCTGTAGAGGAACGGCGCGCCGTCGAAGTTCTGCGGCTGCCCGGCCGCGTTGATGCCCACATAGCCCTGGACCTCGGTGTGTAGCAGGGTTGCCGAAGCGATCAGCGTGAACTCGGGCGTGAGGCGCCAGGTCACCTCGCCATCGACGCCATAGGCTTCGCTGTCCGGCACGTTCTGCAGGCGCGAGAGCGCGGTGTAGATCGGGTCGGCGAAATAGACGCTGAGCTGCTTGTCCTTGTAGTCGTAGTAGAAGCCGCTGACGTTCACCTGCATCCGGCGGTTCAGCAGGCCGGCCTTGAGACCCAGTTCGTAGGCGGTCAGCAGTTCCTGCTTCGCCGGCGCGTTCTGGGTGGAGATGTTGGCCGCGTTGATCGGCGTGGCGCCGGCCTTGGCGCCCCGCGAGATCGAGCCGAACAGCAGCACGTTCTCCATCGGGGTCCAGTCCAGGGCCACCCGCCAGGCGACGTTGTTCTCGTTCAGGTCGGACGCTACCGGCCCGAACGTCTTCGTGGCCGGGTCGAAGGTGACGCAGCCGCCCTGGCTGATCGGGGCCACCAGCGCGCCGTAGGTCTGGAAGAACAGCGCCCGGTTCACGACGTTGACGTTCGGCAGCATGCTGCCCTGGAAATCGCGCGAGCAGCCGACGTAGTCCTGGCGGTCCTCAGTGTAGCGGATGCCGCCGGTGACCTTCAGCGTCTCCGTGATCCGGTAATCAGCGTTGGCGAACAGGCTCCAGGTCTTGGTCTCGATGTCGCCGCGGTCGACGTAGGTTCGGAAGGCTTGGGACATCTGGGCGGCGGTGAAGCCGCCGGTGTTGAACGGGGTGGCCAGAAGGCCGGCTCCGGCGAAACGGATCAGCCCGACGTTCGAGTTCTGGCCCAGCAGCGTGCGGTTGGAATCGACGATCTCGTCGCGGGCGACGTATCCGCCGACGAGCCAGTTGGTCTTCTCGGTCGAGCCCTCGATCCGCAGCTCCTCCGAGATCGACTCGATGTCGCCGCGCCCCTGTTGGTGCAGGATCTCATAGGGCGCGCCGCTCCAGTCGAAGAGCGCGCGACGCTTCAGGTCCTGGTAGCCGGTCAGCGAGACGATCCGCATGTCGTCGTTGAGGTCGTAGGCGACGCGCAGCTTCAGCCCGACAAACTCGTTGTTCTCGCGCAGCGGGCCGGCGAGGCCCGCGCCGATGCCGATATCGGCGCTGCGGGCGGCCCGCGGCGCCCAGTCCGCCTGGCTGGCCTTCGTCGGCGGGTTGGCGGCGATGTAATCCTTCAGGCCGGGGGCCAGGAAGGGGCTGTTGGCCGTGGCGGGGGTGAAGCCGATACCCTGGGCAGCCACGGTGTCGGACTGGTTCTTCCAATAGCTGACCGAGGCGTCGACGGTCAGCCGATCGCTGGGCTCAAACCGCAGCGCGCCGCGCACGCCCCAGCGGTCGACCTCGCCCAGGCGCTCACCACGGCTGTTGGAGACCTGCCAGCCCTTGTCGCTGTTCTCGGAGCGGAAGGCGAAGCGGCCGGTGAGGCCCGGCGCGATCTGGCCGTTGATGAAGCCGTCGAGGTTGTAGGTCTTGTAGTTGCCGGCCTCGGCGGTGATCTGGGCCTTGAACTCGTCGGTGGGCTTGTTGGTGACGAAGTCGATCAGGCCCGCGGTCGTGTTGCGGCCGTAGAGGGTACCCTGCGGTCCCTTCAGCACCTCAACCCGCTCCAGGTCGAAGATCGGGCCGGTGTTCATGAACGGATAGGCGTAGGCGACCTCGTCCGTGTAGGTGCCGACGGTCGAGGTTGCCGACAGGTTGATCGTGTTGAAGCCGATGCCGCGCAACGTGTAAGTCGGCACGCCCTGATAGCTCTGCGAGACCGTGAACGAGGGCGCAAAGGCCGAGAGGTCCTTGGCGTCGGTCACGTGGAGCTGTTCCAGCACCTCGCCGCGCACGGCCTGGATGCCCATGGCGACGGCGTTGGCGCTCTCCTCGCGCCGCTGCGCCGTAACGACGATAGCGTCGACCATGGCCGGTTCGGCCGGGGCCGTCTGGGCCAGGGCCGGCGCGCCGGTCAGCACGGCGGCGGCCGAGACACTGGCCGCGAGAAGGCAGCGCCGAGCATGGGCGTGAAGCATCGATATCCCTCCGTGGGCCGCCGCCTGCAATGGACGTGCGGCCTCGCGCCCGCGGGTGAAGATCCCGCAGGCTGTTGTTCTGCCTTCGCGCAAACAGCGCCTGGGCTGAGGGGCGATAACTGTGCAGTTCGCCTGCCGACGACAAGCTAGCGGAACTGATAGGGCAAGTATCGGCGGGGCCTGTCCGTGGCCGAAACCACACGAACTCTTACCTCGGGGAAGCAGGGACGTTCAGGGTCAGGTCAATATTTGCGAGGCGGCGTCGAACGCGATTCCCCCTTCACCTTCCCCGGCGGCGGCCCCCTATAGTCGGCCAAAATCACAGGCCGGGAGAGATGACGCCATGGAGATCGAGGAAGTCTGCGACGGGCTGGAGTTTCCGGAAGGGCCGATCGCCATGGCCGACGGCTCGGTGATCCTCACCGAGATCAAGGGCCAGCGGCTGACGCGCGTGAAGCCCGACGGAAGCAAGGAGACGGTGGTTGACACCGGCGGCGGCCCGAACGGCGCGGCCATCGGCCCGGACGGCGCGATCTGGATCACCAACAACGGCGGCAGCTTCGAATGGCTAGACCAGGGCGGGCTGACCATCCCCGGCCCGACGCCGCCCAGCCACACTGGCGGCTACATCCAGCGCTTCGACCTGAGGAGTGGCAAGCTGGAGACGGTCTACGACAGCTGCGACGGCAAGCGGCTGGTGGGTCCGAACGACATCGTGTTCGACAAGTCCGGCGGCTTCTGGTTCTCGGACCACGGCTGCTCCACGCCCGACGGCCGCAAGAACGGCGCGCTGCACTACGCCAAGACGGACGGCAGCCACATCAGCCAACAGCGCGGCCACCTGATCTCGCCGAACGGCGTGGGCCTGTCGCCCGACGAGAAGACGGTCTACCTGGCCGACACCATGCTGGGCCGCCTCTGGGCCTTCCCGGTGGCCGAGACCGGCGTGCTGGCCCCACCGAACGGCTTCGCGCCCGGGAACATCGTCTGCAACCTGCCGGGCTACCAGTTGCTGGACAGCCTGGCGGTGGAAGCCGACGGCAAGGTCTGCGTGGCGACCATCATCAACGGAGGCATCACGGCCTTCAGCCCGAACGGGACCACCGAGCACTATCCGTTCCCGGACCTGGTCGTGACCAACATCTGCTTCGGCGGGCCGGACATGAAGACCGCCTGGGTGACCGCCTCGGCGACCGGCAAGCTCTACAAGGCCAAGTGGCCGCGGGCAGGGTTGAAGCTGAACTTCAACGCTTAGCTGTCGCTCCTCCCCCGTCGCGCAGACGGCGGGGGAGGTGGATCGGCGCGGAACGCGGCGAGACGGAGGGTGCGCAAGGCCCCAGGCTCCGGGACGGAGGCCTTGCGCCCCCTCCGCCACTTCGTTGTCCCCCTCCCCCGTCCTCTTCGGGACGGGGAGGAGCGATGCCTAGTACAGCTTCGCCATGGCGCTGCGGTCGAAGGCCGTGAGCTCGCCGTGGCGGCCTTCGCGGATCTTCACGACCCACTCGGGGTCCTGCAGCAGGGCGCGGCCGACGGCGACCATGTCGAAGTCGCCCCGGTCGAGCATGCGCTCCAGCTTCTCGATCGAGGCCGGCTGCGACCCCTCGCCGGCGAACGCGGCGATGAATTCGCCGGACAGGCCCACCGAGCCCACGGTGATGGTCGGCACGCCGGTGACCTTCTTGGCCCAGCCGGCGAAGTTGAGGTCGCTGCCCTCGAACTCCGGTTCCCAGAAGCGGCGCTGCGAGCAGTGGATGACGTCGGCGCCGGCTTCGACGAGGGCTCCCAGCCAGGCTTCGAGCGCCTTGGGGTCCTTGGCCAGCTTCACCTCGTAGTCTTGTTGCTTCCACTGGCTGACGCGGATGATCACCGGATAGTCCGGGCCGACCGCCTTGCGGACAGCGCGCAGGATGTCGGCGGCGAAGCGGGCTCGGCCCGGCAGATCCTTGGAGCCATACGCGTCCTCGCGGACGTTGGTCCCCTCCCAGAAGAACTGGTCGATCAGATAGCCATGTGCGCCGTGCAGCTCGATGGCGTCGAAGCCCAGGCGCTTGGCCTCGGCGGCGGCCTCGGCGAAGGCGCGGATGGCGTCGGCGACCTCGGCGTCGGTCATGGGCTCGCCGAACTTCTTCTCGGGCCGCGAGAGGCCCGAGGGGCTATCGTAGGGTCCGGGCGGGCTCCAGTCCTCGCTGCGGGTCTTCACCGCCCCGACGTGCCAGAGTTGGGGCGCGATCAGGCCCCGGGCCGCGTGGACCTCGGAGACCACCTTGCCCCAGGCGGCCAGTTCCTTGTCGCCGTGGAAGCGCGGGATGTTGGGGTCGTTGAGCGAAGCCGGCCGGTCGACGCCGGTGCCCTCGGTGACGATCAGGCCCACCTGGTTCTCGGCGCGCCGGCGGTAGTAGGCCGCCACCTCGTCGGTCGCCACGCCGCCCGGCGAGAACGAGCGCGTCATCGGCGCCATGACGACGCGGTTGGGCAGCGTCAGCCCCTTGAACGTGAAGGGCGTGAAGAGAACATCAGAGGCCATCGGGTTTCCTGTGGCGGCAAATTCAAACGAATGTTTAGCCCAACGCCGTCGTCGCGCCATGCAGAAAAGCTGCTAGCGCCCCGGCCCCAGCAGCGCCTCTCGCCGGGCCAGGCTCTCGGCCGGCCACTCCTTGGCCATGTCGTAGTAGATGTCGAACACGCGCGCCCCTTCGGGGAAGCGCACCCAGGGCAGCTTCGAGCGGGTGAAGATGTGCACGTCGGGCGGAAGCGCCGCCCGGTCGTCCAGCGTGGTGGCGCGCAGGAAGCTGAGCACCTTGCGGTCGCCGTAGTCCGACTTGATCGTCGTGCCGCATGCCGGGCAACGGTAGACGATGTGCGGGCGGCCGCTGTCCGTGGGCATAGCGGTCGGGACCAGTTCGCCCGACAGCAGCTCGACCCGGTCGGTCTCGATCAGGGCGTTGACGACGAAGGCGCTGCCGACTTGCCGCTGGCAGTCGCTGCAGTGGCAGCAATGCACGAACATCGGCCCGGAGGTCAGCCGGTACCGCACCGGGCCGCACGCGCATCCCCCTTGCAACTCGCTCATGCTCCCTCCCGTCTGGCCTCACGCATTTTTCAGCTTTGAAAAGTTGACGCCAGCGTCACCTTTCTTGACTCCGCCTTTCCCGAGGGTCATCGTCCGCGTGACCGAATGCGGGCTGCAGACCCGCCGCCAGGAGGTAACCCATGGACGACGCCTCGATCGACGTGAAGCGAGCGGCCCGAGACGCCGCCTATGCCATGCCGCTGGAGCTGATCAATCCGGCCGACCCGGAGCTCTTCCGCACCGACACCATGTGGCCCTACTTCGAGCGCCTGCGGAAGGAAGACCCCGTCCACTACACAGCCGACTCGGGCTTCGAGGACGTGGGCGGTTACTGGTCGGTGACCAAGTACAACGACATCATGGCGGTGGACACGAACCATCAGGTGTTTTCGTCCGAACCCACCATCGTGCTGCCCGACCCGGCCGAAGACTTCACGCTGCCCATGTTCATCGCCATGGACCAGCCGAAGCACGACGTTCAACGCAAGACCGTCAGCCCCATCGTCGCCGGCCCCAACCTGGCCAAGATGGAGCCGGTGATCCGCGAGCGCGCGGCGGCGATCCTGGACAGCCTGCCGATCGGCGAGGAGTTCGACTGGGTGGACAAGGTGTCCATCGAGCTGACCACCATGACGCTGGCGACGCTGTTCGACTTCCCCTGGGAAGACCGCCGTAAACTGACCCGCTGGTCCGACGTGGCCACGGCGTCGCCCGACAGCGGCCTGTTCAGCTCCACCGATCCCGAGATCGCCGAGCAGGAGCGCCGCCAGGAGCTGTTCGAGTGCGTGGACTACTTCATGCGGCTCTGGAACGAGCGCGTGAACGCCCCGCCGAAGCCGGACCTGATCTCGATGCTGGCCCACGGCGAGTCCACGCGGAACATGGACCGCATGGAATACCTCGGGAACCTGATCCTGCTGATCGTGGGCGGCAACGACACCACGCGGAACACGATCACCGGGTCGATCCTGGCGCTCAGCCAGAACCCCGACCAGGAACGGATCCTGCGCGCCGATCCGGCCACGATGATCCCGAACATGGTCTCCGAGACCATCCGCTGGCAGACGCCGCTGGCCTACATGCGCCGCACGGCCCTGCAGGACTTCGACCTGGGCGGCAAGACCATCAAGAAGGGCGACAAGGTCGCCATGTGGTACGTCTCGGGCAATCGCGACGAAGAGGTCATCGAGCGACCCAACGACTACTGGATCGAGCGGCCGCGGGTGCGCCAGCACCTGTCGTTCGGCTTCGGCATCCACCGCTGCGTGGGCAACCGCCTGGCCGAGCTCCAGCTCAAGATCATCTGGGAAGAAATCCTCGCCCGCTTCCCGCGGATCGAGGTGGTGGGTCCGCCGAAGCGGGTCTTCTCGTCCTTCGTGAAGGGTTACGAACACCTGCCGGTGATCATCCCGACCCGGAACTGAGCCTCGGGCGGAGCGTGACCGGTTGACGGACACGCTCCGCAGGCGTTCCTCTTCGCCTCCTGAAAGCCGGGGGGCTTGGGAGGAATACGCCAATGAACAAGTCCGCCTTCATCGCCGCGCTCGCCGTGGCCGGCCTCGCCGCCACGCCGGTGCTCGCCGCCGAGACCCTGTCGGCCCATCTGGGCGGCGCGGGGTCGCCCGACACCGACGGCGCGGGACACGCCACCTTCAAGATCGACACGGCCAAGAACGAGGTCTGCTACGACGTCATGGTCGAGAAGATCGGCGCGGCCACGGCGGCCCATGTGCACAAGGGGGCCGCGGGCGCCTCGGGCCCGCCCGTGGTTCCGATGACCAAGCCGGACGCGGCCGGCAAGAGCTCGGGCTGCGCGACGGTCGGCGCGGACGTCGTGAAGGACATCCTGGCCAATCCGGCCGGCTACTACGTCAACGTCCACAACGCCGAGTTCCCGGGCGGGGCGATCCGCGGACAGCTCTCCAAGTAGGACGCGAGGCCGCGGAGGTTTCGCGAATGCGGAGCCTCCGCCGCAGGCCGCTCAGCGGACCCGGGTGACGAGCAGGCCGCCCTCGCGGGACTCGACGGCCAGCTCCAGATCCGGCGCGTGCTTGCGCAGGGTCTTGAGGCACAGCCGGCGCAGGCTGACGAAGCAGGACGCACCGGGCCGCAACTTCAGCAGGCGTTCGGTGACCGGGCCATAGCTCTTCGACACCTGCGCCTCCGGCTCACTTCATCGTCGGGATGACGAAGGCCGAGTCCTCGACGGCGCCTTCCGGCCAGCGGGCGGTGATGGTCTTGGTCTTGGTGTAGAACCGGACCCCTTCCATGCCGTGCTGATTGATGTCGCCGAACGCGCTGCGCTTCCAGCCGCCGAAGGTGTGGTAGGCCACCGGGACCGGGATCGGCACGTTGATGCCGACCATGCCGACGTTGACCCGCTGGGCGAACTCGCGCGCGGCGCGGCCGTTGCGGGTGAAGATGGCGACGCCGTTGCCGTACTGGTGCGAGCTGGGCAGATCGAGCGCTTCCTCGAACGTCTCGGCGCGGACGATCTGCAGCACGGGGCCGAAGATCTCCTCGTTGTAAGTCGTCATGCCCTTCTTCACGCCGTCGAACAGCGAGGGGCCGATGAAGAAGCCCTTCTCGTAGCCCTGGAGCTGGAAGCCGCGGCCGTCGACCACCAGCTCGGCGCCTTCGTCGACGCCCGTCTGGATGTAGCCTGCGATCTTGTCCTTGTGGGCCTGGCTGACGACCGGGCCGTATTGCGCGCCCGCGTCGGTGGAGATCCCGACCTTCAGCGTCTCCAGTTCCGCCAGCACCCGTTCGCGGACCTCGTCGGCGGTCTTCTTGCCCACCGGAACGACCACGGGCAACGCCATGCAGCGCTCGCCGGCCGAGCCGTAGGCGGCGCCGATGATGTCCTTGGTGGCCTGTTCCAGATCGGCGTCAGGCAGGATCAGCCCGTGGTTCTTGGCGCCGCCCATGGCCTGGACGCGCTTACCGGCGGCGGTGCCGCGGCTGTAGACGTAGTGGGCGATGTCGGAGCTGCCGACGAAGCTCACGGCCTTGATGTCGGGATGGTCGAGGATGGCGTCGACGGCGGTCTTGTCGCCGTGGATCACGTTCAGCACGCCGGAGGGCGCGCCAGCCTCCATCATCAGTTCGGCCAGACGGAGGGGGACGGTCGGGTCCTTTTCCGACGGCTTCAGGATGAAGGTGTTGCCCACCGCGATGGCGACACCGAACATCCACATCGGGATCATGCCCGGGAAGTTGAACGGGGTGATGCCGGCGGCCACGCCCAGCGGCTGGCGCATGGAATAGACGTCGATGCCCGGGCCGGCGCCTTCGGTGTACTCGCCCTTCAGGGCGTGCGGGATGCCGCAGGCGAACTCGATGACCTCCAGGCCGCGCTGGATGTCGCCCTTGCTGTCGGCGATGACCTTGCCGTGCTCGGACGACAGGATCTCGGCCAGTTCGTCCATGCGCGCTTCCACCAGGCGCTTGAACTCGAACATCACCCGCGCCCGCCGCTGCGGGTTCACCAGGGCCCAGGCCTGCTGTGCGCGGACCGCGGACTGGACGGCGCGATCCACTTCCGCCTCGGTGGCGAACTGGACGCGGGCCTGAACCTCGCCGGTGTTGGGGTTGAAGACGTCGCCGAAACGGCCGGAGGCGCCGGTGAAGGCCGCGCCGTCGATGAAGTGGGTGATGTCACGCATGGCGCGGACACTACGCCCGCGCCGCCTCGGCTCGGAATGCAAAATTGTAGGTTTGAGAGTTGCAAAAAAGCCGTACTGAAGCGGCATGCTGGATTGGGACGATCTGCGGGTGTTCCTCACCTGCGCGCGCACCGGCTCGTTCAAGGAGGGGGCCGCGCGGCTGCGGATCGACCCCACCACCGTGGCGCGGCGGGTGCAGCGCCTGGAGGACGAGCTGCGCACCACGCTTTTCGTGCGCTCCCCGCGCGGACTGCAGCTCACCGCCGCCGGCGCCGAACTGCTGGAAGCCAGTCAGGGCGTCGAGACCGCGGTCGACCGGCTGGGCGCCTCCGACGCCTTTGCCGCGGCCACCGGCGTGGTGCGGCTGAGCGCGTCCGAAGGCTTCGGCGCCCATGTGCTCGCGCCGGCGGTTCCAGCGTTGCTGGACAGCCGGCCGGGCCTGCGGCTGGAGTTGGTGGCGACGGCGGGCTTCCTATCCGCGTCCAGTCGCGAAGCGGACATCGCCGTGACCCTGGCGCCGCCGACCTCGACGCGCCTGGCGGTGCAGCGGCTCACCGACTACGGCCTCGGCCTCTACGGCGCGCCGTCCTACCTCGACGCGAGGGGACGGCCGGCAACGCCCGCGGACCTCAAGGACCACCACCTGGTCGGCTATATCGACGACCTGCTCTATGCGGCCGAGCTGCGCTACCTCAGCGAGGTGCACCCCGAGCTCAAGGTGCGGGCGACCAGTTCGTCGGTGCAGGCGCAGCTGCAGCTGGCCGTGGCGGGCGCCGGCCTATGCGTCCTGCCCCACTTCATGGCGGCGGCCGGCGCGGCGCTGGAGCCCGTCCTGCCGCGCGCGGTCCAGCTCACCCGCACCTTCTGGATCTCGATCCACCGCGACCTGCAGGAGACCCGCCGCATCCGCGTGGTCCGCGACTGGCTGACCGAGACCGTGGCGGCCCAGAAGGACCGCCTGCTGCCGGCGGCTGGCTAGGCGCGGCGTTCCACGGCGGCGTCCGCGCTACAAGCCCAGAACCATCTTCGCCATGATGTTGTGCCCCCGCTCGAATCTCAACATCCTATTGTCTTAAAATATCTTTTTCTCCCAACGCTAACGACCTTGACCATTGCGGGGTCACACATGGGTCGCAAAATCGGTGGATTGGATACGAGGCGCTGCATCACAGTTCACCGTGTTCCAGGGTGCAACAGGCACTCAGTAGGTGGTCGCGACACGTGCGGCGATCGCTCGGGCGAAAAGCCAGGTTGGGTCAAAATCTGACCGCGGTGGGCATGGCGGGCGGGATGGCCATGGCTGGCCGCAGACCACGACACGTGGCTGACCGTCGAATGTTCGGGCCAACCGCGTCCTGTACCGTCCGTCACGCTTTGCGCGCCAGGCTGCAGCGCTCGAGTTGATGCTTGGAGGCTCGGTATCCCACGAGTTCATAGGCGCGGGCTAAACTCCCGAAGTAGGCCCGGAATGTGCCCGAGTGGGGCATGCCGGGCGTCGCATCGACGATCGCCGAGGTGAGGCGGCCGCGCTCGGCCAGAAGCCCACCAAGCTTACCGAGCAGGTACTCCGGTGTGTAGGCCTGCCGGTAAGTTCGGCGAAGATGGGGTTGGTCCCGCCGCAGCTTCTCCAGCATGCGCTGTTGCGCCGGCGATCGCTGATATCCGATGCGCTCGAAGGCTCTCGTCAGACTGCCGAAGCGCCGTTCATACGCGCGGCCGGAGCGGGCCTGTGGGTCCTGTTGGAGAATGTTTTCGCTGAGGCGTCCGTGACGTCGCCAAGCGGCCCGCAGTTCGTCCAGCAGCTGCTCATCCGAGGCGGCTTCCTTGTGGCGGCGCAGGTTGGCTTGCGCAGCCTCAAAGACGCCTTGGCTTATGAGTTGAGGACAGGCTCCGGACACCCGCACCCACTTGTCGCGGGGTTGGACCATCTGGCGCTTCAGGAAGCAGCTGTAGCGACCTATCACCAACTTTCCCGAATAGACCTCGTCGCCGAGGATCTTCCGGACGCGCGTCGGCGACCATGGCCGGCCATATCCGGTAGGCGTCCCCTCCGCGTTGAGATGATCGGCGATTGCCAGATAGCGGAGGCCGTGGGTCACGAAGAGGCTGAAGATGCGGCGAACCGTAGCCGTTTCCGCTTCCGGGCCCTCCACCAGAACAACCCTGTGTCCTTGCAGGGCCTTGCGTTCCCCTCGCTCCATTATTCTCACCGGCGATCCATCTTGAGCGATGATACATCTCCGGTACCCATAGGGCGCGACCCCGCCCATCCAGTAACCCCTCTCCCCCAGCCCGCGCTTGGCGGTTCGCACCTTGAGCGACAGCTCGCGCACGTACTCAGCGGCCATCGCCCGTTTCACTGTCTTGACGATCACGGAAGCCAATGACCCATCGTTCATGAAGGCTTCGGCGCTGTATTCCACGCGTACGCCTGCCTCGCGGCAGATGAACTCGTAGTGCGCGCTCTCGTCCGGATCTTGGAACCGGCCCCAGCGGCTCACATCGTAGACGACCACCACCTGGAAGTCGGCGACCCCGGCCAAGACGTCGGCAAGGAGACGCTGCAGCCCTGGACGCCGTTCTAGGCGCAGCCCGCTGACGCCGGGGTCTTCGTAGCTGCGTACGATCGCATAGCCGCACCGCGCCGCGTACTGGGCATTGGTCTTTGCCTGATAAGTGATGGAGTAGCGCTGGTGGTCCGTCGACATGCGCACGTACTGCGCCGCGCGGACACGCTCTGTAGGGACCATGCGAACCTCGCCACGTCGAAGCTACCGCATCGCGCGCTGCGGCCAGATCACGTTTCGGCTACGGCCGAGGCGCGTATGGATTCTAGGCATGGCGGTTCGCGGGCTGCTCATGCGATTTGATGCCGGCTTGGTCCACCAAAGCGCCACGCTGATGCTGATCGCCGACGCTTCGCGCACGCACTCGCCCCCCCCCGACGCCGCCATGAGGGGCTCCGCAGTCTGGGAGGGGAAGCGCTGGTTTCCATCCTGCGTTAGGGCGCGGAGCCCAGCGCAAAGGCCGGCGTTTGCGAACGGTCATGCCTCGCTATCATCTCAATATCCTCAACGGTTCCGGCGCGATCCCAGATGAGCCAGGTCAGGAATTGGACGACCTGGCCTCTGCCCAACAGCAGGCGATCCTGGGCATCCGGTCGATCCTGAGCTCCGAGATTCGGGAAGGTTTCCTAGATCTGCGTGGGCGGATCGAAATCACGGACCCTTCCGGGCAGCTCCTCGCGACGGTTGCCTATGGCGACGCCATCGAGCTTCGCCTGCCGGCAGGCGCAGCATGATCGAGCGTCACCTCATGCGCCTGCGCGCGCGCCATGACATCAGCGCACTGGAGGAAGCCGCCATCCGGGCGATGGTCGCCGAGATGCGGCCGGTGGCGGCAGGCGAGGTTCTGGTCAAGGCCGGTCAGGAGCTCGATGTCAGCATCCTGTTGCTGGGCGGGATCGTCGCCCGTCAGAAGGACTTGGCCGACGGCCGCCGCCAGATCACGGAGCTGCACGTCGCCGGCGACTTCACCGATCTTCATGGCTTCAGCCTGAAGCGGCTGGACCACGACGTCGTCGCCCTCACCCCCTGCTCCATCGCCATCGTTCCGCATGATCGCATCTTGCGGGTAACCGAGCAGTACCCCCATCTCGCGCGGGTCTATTGGTTCACGACCAACCTGGACGCCGCCATCCACCGGGAATGGGAGGTCTCCCTTGGACGTCGCTCGGCGTTGGAGCGGATCGCGCACCTGTTCTGCGAGCTTCACTCGCGCCTCCGGCTGGTCGGCCTGGCGGATGAGCAGGGCTACCCCCTGGCCCTGACCCAACAGACGCTCGCCGAATGCCTTGGGCTCACGACCGTCCACGTGAACCGCACCCTAAAGGAACTGCGGGACGATCGCCTTGTCGAGCTCAGTCGGGGCCGCGCAACCATCTTCGACGGCCCACGGCTGCGACGGGCGTCAGGCTTCGATCCGACATACCTCTATCTGGAGAAACGCAGCCGATGACGCGGGAGGTCTCGGCGAACAGCGAGCCCGGTGATGTGGAAGACAACGCGGCAGATACCGCGTTGGTGGCCCTGCTGGCCGAGCTCGAACGGCGGGGCTACGACTTCGTCACCCCGCTCAACCCAACGATCCGCACGGTTCGTGCCCGGCGCGAGGCCGCTCGGGCTGGAAATTTGCGGGACGTCTTCGGCTGGAGCCTGCCTTTCGATCCCGGCAGGCTGGATAGCGAGCTCGAAGGCCTTTTAGCCGAGGCCGGCGCGCTCGTAGACGCCGAGGGCCGCCGGCGATCGACGGTGCGGATATCTCGAGTCGAGGAACGCCTTTTCCTGCATTCCGCCTATCCGGCGCGTAACGAGGACGCCGTCTTCCTCGGCCCCGACAGCTATCGCTTCGCACGCTTCATCCGCGCTGAACTCCTGGCGGACCCGATCTTGGCGCGAGCCTGCGACATCGGAGCTGGGGCGGGCGTCGGTGGCATCGTCGCCGCGGCCTGCGCTCACATCGGCGAGGTGCTCTTCACCGACCTGAATCCTGCGGCCCTCCGCCTCGCGCGCCTCAATGCGGCCCATGCCGGCGTCACCGCGAGCACACGCGAGATGGCGGGCCTCGGCCAGGGCCTGGGCGACTTCGATCTGATCCTGGCGAACCCGCCCTTCATCGCGGACTCGGGACGTCTCCACAGCGATGGCGGCGATAACCTTGGGACGCACATGGCCCTCGCGTGGTCCGTCGAGGCGATGCAGCAATTGGCGCCTGGCGGCCGCCTGCTTCTCTACACGGGCGCGCCGATCATCGAGGGCGGCGATGGCCTTCGCGACGCCCTGCAGACCGCCGCCGACGCCCACGGGTGCGACCTACGATACGACGAGATCGATCCCGACATCTTCGGCGGCGAACTACGGCGCCCCGCCTATGGCGCTGTCGAGCGTATCGCCGCAATCGGAGCCGTTGCGAGAAGGCGCTAACAGCCTCTGGACACCATCTACGGCGAGGCTCCAACCGGAACGGCGGCAGGCCGTTTGGCTAGGGTCACCTCAGGAGAAGCCAATGTCAGATCAGGACCCGACGCGCCGCCCGGAACAGCAGGCCGACAACCCCCAGCAACGGCAGCCGGAGCCGCAGTCGCATCAGAAGCATCACGATCCCCAGGGGAGCGGCGGCGCAAATCTTGCGAGCCAGTCCCCCACAGGTGGAACGAGCCAGGACAGCTTCGGCCAGTCGGGCAAGCAGGGCACCCCGGACCAAACCGAACACAACGCCAGGCCGGGCGAAGACGCCTGACCCGGCGCCCCGGTTCCAACCGCAGGCCGGCGCTTTCGCAACCGGCCTGCGCCCCGCATGCCTTGTGAATCCGCCAACCGCGAGCCCGCAGGACGTTGGATCGTGTCGACGGGCGCGCTTGAAGATGTCCTTGGGCGACCGGAAGCAAGGTCGGTATAGCCGCGGCCTGCGGCGCTTTTGCGAGACCATGGCGCCGTCGGGGACGGCGAGGCTTGAGGGACGTTGGGCCATGGCCCGCGAGCTCGCCCTTGCTGCCGGCGAGCGGGGGGCCTGGGCGCCTCCGGGTTTGCCGCTGTAAGGCGGTCGAGGCGTCGCGACCCTGGGCGGCATCCTCGCACATCGTTGACCTCGCCGCGCGCTTTCCGCTGCACTCCCAGGGGCGGCCACGCCCCGAACCCGGCGGTTCGAGGACGGATGACACGCGGGCATCCTTAGGCGATCGGGTTGAGCGTCCGCCGAGCGCAGCTCCAGCGGCGAGAGCCGAGCGCAGGCTGGTCCATGGCTTTGTTGGCCCGCGCGGTTACGTCCCCAGCGTCTCTCCCGGTGCGATGGAAAATCGAGGACCTTCGGCCCGCCAAGCAGCGGCGCTCCTGGTCCGACTATGAGGCTTCCGCGTCGACGGTCCCTGCCGTGCCCGCGCGGTTGGCGGCGTATCGGGGCTTCTCATCGGCGATCTCGAACCAGGGGATCCGGCTGCGGGTCCAGATGTGGAACCGCGGCGTAACGGCCGACGGGTCGTCGAGAGAGGCCAGCGTGAAGTCGATAATCTCGGGCTGGGCGTCGACCTGCATGGTGAGCTGCGTGCCGCAGGCCTGGCAGAAGCCGCGCTGGCCGAATGACGATGACCGCCAGATTCTCAACTGCCCCCGAGTTATGCTGAAGGCGGAAGCGGGCACGCTGGCATAGGCCAGCACTGGGGCGCCCGACGCACGCCGGCAGGTTTCGCAGTGGCAGTAGCCCGGGTCGATGGGTATCGCCCGAGCTTCGTACCGGATCGCGCCACAGCCACAACCGCCGGCGAGCTGAACGGAGGCCGTCATCCTGAGCGAAGCCCATATCGAGCTCGGTGGCCCCACGCCGCAAGGCGATTTCCCGTGCCCCGTTGAGAACCACTACTTTTGATAGCGACGCCCGCCACGCTCATGGCTTGCCCCACGCACCGGCCTTCAAGCCGGAGGCAAGGGACCAAGGCCGAGGACGCCAGGCCTCCCGATGCATCTCGGAGCCTCCCCAATCATCTAGATGGGCCCTGCGGCCGCAACCAAGGAACTGCGCTCACGACCCCACGTTGCGCAGCCACACAGATGTTAGTCGACCCAGCACACGCGGTCAGGCCCGCTGCAAAGCGGGCGCGGAGTTGATCTAGTTGATGAACGCGCCGGCGCCGTCGCGCGCAAAGTCACCTCCAGCGCGAGGGACACGGAATGCTGCACAATCAACAGTCGCACGCCCGGGGCGCAGCCCGGCGTGGTGATGGCGAGAGGCCTTCGGGCGTCGGGACGACCTACCCGGCAGGCTTCCATGCGGTGGAGATGGGAGCGGCCACTCGGCCGGCGATCGTCCGCGCCGGATGGGGCGCGGAGGAATACGCCTTTCCGGACGGCCGTGTGCAGATCGTGCGGTTCTTGCTGCCCGGCGACATCACCGGCATCCCAGGGCTGGATGGTCGGGCGACCACGGGCGTCCGCGCCGTTACGAGGCTGCGGATGACGGAGGTGGTGGCAGACGGTACTGCCGCCACCGATGCCCGCGAGGCCGCGCAATTGGAGATTCGCGTCGCCCTCGACGCGCGGAACCGGCAGATGCTGGACCAGATCATTGGGCTGGGTCGCATGAACGCCAGGGAGCGAACCGCCGAGTTCCTCCTCGGCCTCTTCGAGCGCCTGAGGGCGGCCGGGATGACGAGCGGCCGGAAAATGCCCCTGCCCGTGACCCAGCAAGAGATCTCCGATCATCTCGGCATAAGCGTCGTTCACGTCAACCGCACATTGCAGCAATTGCGCCGCGACGGTTTGGCCGAGCTTAGGCACGGATGGGCCGTCCTTCCCGACCTGCCGGCACTCCGCGTGGCTGCAGGTTCCCGACGCTTCGACTGAAGCGGCATCTCCGACCTAAAGAAGAGCCGCGCGCCGGTACCGCCGACGATCCGCCAGTTCGCGGCGAAGGATGAGCCGATCGTCACCTCGTTGAGGCGCGCTCGATGCTTCGACGAAACACGAATGAATTCAGATATTTCTCATTTGATACGGCGAGGAACGCCGCACGGGGTCCGCCATTCCGGGTGAGCCAGAGTGTCGGAGGTCACGTGTGTCTATCGCATCAAATGCTTCGGAGCCGACCGGCCCGGTCCAAGTCTTGGAGCGTGCAGTCTACAGAGGGCCGCATATCTATGGCCCTGTTCCGATGGTGCGCATCCGGATCGACCTCGGCGCGCTCGAGGCATGGCCTTCCAACACCCTCGAAGGATTCAATACGGCGCTGCTCGAGGCCCTGCCCGGCCTCGACGGTCATGCCTGCAGCTTGAAGCGCGCCGGCGGCTTCGTCGAACGACTGCGACAGGGGACCTGGTTTGGCCACGTGGTCGAACATGTCGCCATCGAGTTCCAGGCACAGGCCGGACTCAGTGTCAGCATGGGCAAGACCCGCTCGGTGAAGGGCCGACCCGGGCGGTACGACATCCTCTTCGAATATGCCGAGGAAGAGGTCGGGCTGCTGGCGGGCCGCTTTGCGCTGCAATTGGCGCACGGCTTGCTGCCGCCGGAACGCCAGGGACTGGTCGGGCTCGATCTCCTGTCCCGCGAGGCGCCGGTGCAGCCTTTCGACGTCGCGACGGCGGTCGAAAGACTGCGTCGCCTGGAGCGCAGGCTAGGCCTTGGGCCGACCACGGGCTCCATCGTCGCCGAAGCCCGGCGGCGGGGAATCCCCGTGATGCGCCTGGATGATCGCAGCCTGGTTCAGTTGGGCTGGGGACGGCGCAGGCAGCGCATCCGCGCCAGCATCACGGGCCGCACATCCTTTGTGGCCGTCGACACCGCGTCAAACAAGGACCTCACCAAGACCCTGCTCGCTCAGGCCGGCGTTCCAGTGCCCCGCGGCGCGGTGGTGCGGACCGCTGACGAAGCCCTTCAGGAAGCCGGCCGGCTGGCCGGACCTGTCGTCGTAAAGCCGCTGGACGGCAACCACGGTCGCGGCGTGACGACCGATCTCACTGAGCCGGACTCCATCCGCGCCGCCTTCAAGTTGGCGGCTTCCGTCAGCCCCCGCGTGGTGGTCGAGCAGCACCTCAAGGGCAACGATCACCGGATTCTCGTCGTAAACGGGGAGGTCGTGGCCGTGGCCGAGCGGATTCCGGCCCACGTCGTCGGAGACGGCCGCCGATCGATCGCGGCCCTGATCGACGAGGTGAACCGCGACCCTCGGCGCGGCGAAGGCCACGAGAAGATGCTCACGCGCATAAGGGTGGACGCTGCTGTCGAAGCCTTCCTGGCTGCGAGAGGCCTCAACCTCCGCGACGTTCCGCAGCCGGGCGAACGCATGATGCTGCGCACGACGGCCAACCTCTCCACGGGTGGCACGGCGGTCGATCGCACGGACGACATCCACCCCGACAACGTCTGCATCGCCGTGCGGGCCGCTATGACGCTCGACCTCGACATCGCCGGCATCGATTTTGTCTGCCCGGACATCTCGAAGTCCTGCCGCGAGTTCGGCGGAGGTATCGTCGAGGTCAATGCCGCGCCCGGCTTCCGCATGCACCTCGAACCCAGCGAGGGGCGATCGAGGCCCGTCGCGCCCGCCGTCGTCCGGATGCTGTTCCCGCATGGCGACGTCGGCCGCATCCCGATCTATGCGGTGACGGGCACCAATGGGAAATCGACCACCGCCCGCATGCTCGCCCACATCCTGCGCCAGGAAGGCCGCACGGTCGGCCTGACCACGACGTCCGGGGTCTACGTCAACTCCGATCTCGTCATGAAGGCCGACGCCTCGGGACCGCGCAGCGCCCGGATGGTCCTGCGCGATCCCATGGTCGAGGCGGCCGTGTTCGAGGTGGCGCGCGGCGGCCTACTGCGCGAGGGGCTCGCCTTCGACCGCTGCGACGTGGGCGCGGTGACGAATATCGCGCCCGACCATCTCGGCGTGAAGGGGGTCGAGACGGTGCAGGATCTGGCCTGGGTCAAGTCCGTCGTGGTGGAGAATGTCGCACCTTCAGGGGCCAGTGTGCTCAACGCCGATGATGTGCTGGTCGCGCGGATGCGCCGCCGCGCGGGTGGGCGGCCGGCGTTCTTCTCCCTGAGAGGTGGAACGGCGATGCCGCCCTTCCTGCGGGAGCATGTCGAGCGGGGCGGCCTCGCGGTCGTGCGGGAGGCGGATGGCGCAGGCGGGGAGATCGTGGTCCACCATGACGGGCGCCGCCGGCTCCTGATGCGCGCCGGCGAAATCCCCGCCACTCTGGGCGGCCTGGCGGAGTTCAATGTGCAGAATGCGCTGGCCGCGGCCGCCATGGCGATCGGCGGCGGCGCGTCGCTGCCGACGGTGCGCCTGGCGCTCGCCACCTTCGGCACCTCCTACGAGCAGAACCCCGGCCGCTTGAACATCTTCGACGGACACGGCTTCCGGGTCATCATGGACTACGCCCACAACCCCGCCGGCCTGATGGCGCTGCGCGATCTGCTAGTGAAGCTGCGCCACACCTATCGCCGCCAGATCGGCATGGTCTGCGTGCCGGGCGACCGCCGCGACGAGGATCTCCGGGCTATGGGCGAGATCGCCGCCCATACCTTCGACGAGATCGTCCTGCGGGAGGATCCCGGCCGCCGCGGCCGTGCGGAGGGCGAGATCATCGCCCTGATGGCGGATGGCGCACAACGCGCCGGCGCTCAGCCGCACCGCATTCATCGGGTGCCCGACGAATTGGCCGCCGCCGATGCCTGCATGAGCATGGCGCGGCCCGGCGATCTCGTCGTCCTCACTCCCACAGAGGTTGAGGAGATGTGGCGTCATGTCCTGCGGTTCACCGCGACCAAGAGACCCGAAGAGACACCGCCGCCGGAGATGCTGCGGCGGGCTGCACCCGCGCAGGAACCTCCAGCGATGCTGGCGCAGACAGCGTCCTGGGTGCGGCATGCTTGAGCGGAGCGATTGGTCCGTCATCCTGCATGGCGGCTGCAAACCGATCCGCCGTGACCAGCTCGAGCCGAACCGCGCGGGGCTTAGTGCAGCGCTGAGCGCGGCGGTCGGCTGGCTGGAGTCAGGCGGCTCCGCATTGGATGCCGTCGAAGCCGCCGTGATGCGGATGGAGGACGATCCCACCTTCAACGCCGGGCGTGGCTCGGTCCGACGCGCGGACGGCTCGATCGAGATGGACGCCGCGATCATGGATGGGATGGACCTGTCCATCGGCGGCGTCTGCGTTGCACGCTATGTCGACAATCCCATCCGCACCGCCCGCGGCCTGCTGGACGCGCGCGAGACGCTCATTGCGGGGGACAGAAGGGCCCGGCGCGCGCGCGCGCCAGCGCTCGAGCCGTCCGCATCTGTTGGTGGCGATACCGTCGGCTGCGTCGCGCGCGACACGGCGGGGCGTATCGCCGTGGCCGTGTCGACGGGTGGCCTGACCGACGCCCCACCAGGTCGGGTCGGCGACACGCCCCTGCCTGGCTGCGGGTTCTACGCCGACAGCGTCGTCGGCGGGGTCGCGGCAACGGGCGTTGGCGAGAGCATCAGCCGCACCCTACTGGCGGCGCGCACCATCATGGCGTTGGAGGCCAGTCAGTCGCCTCAGGCCGCGGTGGAAGCCGCACTGCGCCACCTCGCCCGCGTCGGCGGCGACGCGGGACTGATCGCCATGGACAGGACGGGCCGGATCGGATGGAGCCATACGGGCGATCAGTTCGCGATCGGATGGGCCCGAGGCCCGTCGCCGATCCTGCATGTGGAGATCGCAGGAATGGAGACTGCGCGTGGCTGAGGGTGTGCTGATCGCCATCGGTGGCCACGAGGACAAGGAGGGCAAGCGCACGATCTTGAAGGAGGTCGTCCGACAGATGCGCGGCGAGGTCATGGTCCTGGCCACCGTCGCGAGCCATGAGCCAGAGGGCTATTTCGAATCCTATCAGCGCGCCTTAGCCGAACTCGGTATCAAGGAGCTGCGCGAGCTCTATGTCCGGGAACGCCCCGAAGCGGCGGACGCCGAGAAGCTCAAGGTGTTCGAAGGGGCATCCGGCGTCTTCTTCACCGGCGGCGATCAACTGCGGATCTCGAGCCAGATCGGCGATACGCCGGTCGAGGCAGCGGTCCGCAAGCTCCTGTCTGACGGCGGCGTGGTCGCGGGCACCTCGGCCGGCGCGTCCATGATGAGCGAAACCATGCTCGTCCGCGGCGCGAACCAGGAATCCTACCGCATCGGAGACCTGCACATGGCTCCGGGGCTGGGCTTGGTCCGCAACATGATCATCGACCAGCACTTCGCCGAGCGTGGGCGGATCGGTCGCCTGCTGGGGGCGGTGGCCCACAATCCGCGTGTGCTTGGCGTCGGCATCGACGAGGACACCGCGGTGGTCATCGATGGCGCGCGAATGCGGGTGATCGGAGCCGGCGCGGTCTATTGCGTCGACGGCGCATCGCTCACCCATTCCAATATCGCCGAGGGCGAGACGGAGCAGGCCTTGTCGATGCACGACGTCGTGCTGCACGTGCTCAGCGCCGGCGACGAGCTCTGCTTGCTTACCCGCCGGCCCCAGGCCGGGCCGTCCGGACCTCACAGGCGGGGTTCCCATTTGTAGCGGGCCGAAACAGCGCAGACAGCCCCATGCTCGACCCGGCCTTGAAAGGTGTGGCGCCCATGACGCGTGCCCGCTGCGCCTCTAACGGCTTCGCCAGCTTCCCCGAGGGAGACACTTCGGCGTGGGAGGCCCACTCGCTACGTTTCCTGTCGGACACCATTCGGATCATCCGCCGGTACGACTTCCAGGCGATCCACGATCGGGAGGCGTCGGGGGCGGCGAGCAGCGCGATCGGGTCGCCGAGGGGTGAACTGCGGACCGGCAATCGGACCGCGAAGGTCTGGAACCCCAGGCGGACCGAAGATCGGATGGACGCCGGCGACCCGCCCTGAGCCCGGCCGGGCCGGGCGCTTCGCGCCCTCGATGCCCGCGTCTCGAACGGGCAGCCATGCGCGCGCACTGGCCCTCAGCCGGCGCCGCCCGCCGCCATGAGCAGCGCCGGGACCTCGGTCGGCAGTTCCCGGGCGAGGAATCCCAGCGGGCCGACGCGCGCACAAAGCCGCGCGCCCGCGGCGCCGTGGAGGCAGACGCCCCACAGGGTCGCTGTGAGCGGCGAGGCGCCGCGCGCCAGCAGCCCGCCGATCAAGCCAGCCAGGACATCGCCCGAGCCCGAGGTCGCGAGCCCCACCACACCGCCCTGATGCAGCCACGCACGACCATCGGGCGTCACGATGTAACTGTCGCCGCCCTTCATCACCACGACGGCGCCGGCGTCCCCCGCAAGCCTCCGGGCGCAGGAGAGCGGATCAGCTTCGACGTCGCCGCGATCCTGGCCGACCAACTTCGCCATTTCTCCCGCGTGCGGGGTCAGCACGAGCCGCCCGGCGGTCGACCGAACCGAAGCGGCCGCGATATCGAGGCCGGTCATTGCCGCAGCATCCACGACGCAGCCGGCGCGAACCGGCAAATGCTCCAGCAGGTCAACCGCGAGACGGCCCGCACGGTCGGGGCGCGAGAGGCCCGGGCCGATCACGAGCGCATCGGCCTCCGCGACCCTGTCCGCGAGCACCGCGGCAGCCTTGGACTTGAAATCTCCTTCGCGCGTGCAGGGCGCGCACAGCACGGCGGCCTCCGGCGCTGCGAAGGCGAGCGCGGGCGCGTTTCGCCGGGCGCAGGCGATCTGCAACTTGCCCGCGCCGACGCGCAACGCGGCCATCCCGGTGAGGAGAACCGCTCCAGGCGCCAGACTGCCGCCGCCCACGACCAGGAGCCGCCCGCGCCGCTCCTTGTCCGTCGATGCGCCGAGGGCGGGCAAGGGAAACGACGACAGCCCCTCGAGCGTTATGGGCGCCGGCGCGCTCATCGGGCGGCCACCGGGGCATCGGGCGCGGACGTCACGGGCGCACCTTCAGCCTGCAGGGGCGCCGCGAAGTTATAGCGCACCAACCGGAGGCCGCCATCGGCGCCGCAGGCGGAATCGAAGACATATTCGGTGACGCCGCAGTTCACCACGTCACCTTCGGCGTCGATCCTCATCAGCTCCTGCTCGGTCAACTCCTCGAGGAGATACCGGAGGCAAAGCACGACCACCTGGTGGCCGACCACCAACACCCGCTTGCCGGCGTGGTGAAGGCTCATGCTGTCCAGCGCGCTGCGCAGCCGCAGAATGACATCGCACCAGCTCTCGCCGCCCGGCGGCCGATGATAGAACTTGCCGATAGCCTGGCGCAGCGCGGCCTGTTCCGGATGCAGGGTCTGGATGCCCTGACGCGTCAGTCGATCCAGGACGCCGAACTCCCGTTCCCGCAGCCGCTCGTCCGCCAGCGCCAGTTCCCCGCCGTGCGCGAGGCCGCCGACCTCGCACACGGCGGCGGCCGTCTCGACCGCGCGCCGGTAGGGTGAGGTCAGGATACGCTCCGGCCGCTCGCCGGCCGGAAGCGCTGCGAACCAGCGGCCGAGGGCCTCCGCCTGCCGGTGACCCAGTTCGCTGAGCGCTATGTCCACGTCGCGGGCGCCGATATCGATCCGGTCGAGCCCGGCCGCGTGCGCCGCATCTCGGGCGACGTTCCCGGCGCTCTGGCCGTGACGGACGATCCATAGGCGCTGCGGCCATCTTGAACTCATGCTGCGCCAACGCCCGTTCCGGCCGAACGGTTCTCGGCGGCCCCAAACCCGATCGGCGGAAAGGTCAGTCGACGGGACGGGACCATCGCCGGCGGTGCGTCGCGAGGCGCCGAGAGACCGGGCTTCGTGCCCGAGAGCCGCGACGTCCAGTCCGGAACACCCACCGTGGAAAACCAGTCGCGAGACTCCGCAGGAGACCGAACCGGCGGGAGGCGCGCGCTTCCAGGCCGATCCCGGGCAGATCGTGAAGTCGCCCCGGATATTTGGTCAGCGACATGGCCAAGACCTCCCCTCGCGCGGACCACCTTGCGCCAGCGTCGCCGCCGAAGGAGCATCTTCGACAATACGGCCCCGGCCGGCGGTCGCGACGAGGGCCATGAGCTTGCCCTGTCCTTTCCGGACTTGAGGAGGTCGCTCGGCTTACGGCTTGAGGACAACCTTCACGCACCCGTCCTGCTTATCCCGGAAGGTCTTGTACATCTCGGGCCCGCGGCTCAGCGGCACGGTGTGCGTGATCAGGAAGGTCGGGTCGATCTCACCGTCGTCGATCCGGCGGAGAAGGTCGTCGCTCCAACGTTTCACATGGGTCTGGCCGGTCCGCACCGTCAGCCCCTTGTTCATCAGCGCGCCCATCGGGATCATATTGGACAGCCCGCCATAGACGCCCGGGATCGAGACCGTTCCCGCTGCTTTGCAGGCCATGATGGCCTCGCGAAGCGCAATCGGGCGTTCGGTCTCCAGCTTCAGCGCGGTCTGCACCCGATCGATCAATTCGAGAACGGCTGTGGGCCCGTGCGCCTCTATGCCCACCGCGTCGATGCATTTCTCGGGACCGTGACCGTCGGTCATGGCCTTCAGCGAGGGGAGAACCTTGTATTCGCTGCGATCGAGCACCTCGGCCCCAAGACCGCGCGCCAGTTCCAGTCGCTCGGGCACATCATCGATCGCGATCACGCGCTGCGCCCCCTGCACGATCGCCGACTGGATCGTGAACAGGCCGACCGGACCGCATCCCCAGACCGCCACGGTGTCGGTCGGTTGGATGTCGGCGTAGGTCGCAGCCTGCCAGCCGGTGGGAAGGATGTCGCTCAGGAACAGATATTTCTCGTCCTCGCCGACGTCCGGCACCTTGATCAGTGTCGTCGCTGCGAACGGGACCCGCAGGTATTCCGCTTGTCCGCCGGCGTAGCCGCCGGTGATGTGGGAATAGCCGAACAGGCCGGCGGTCGTGTCGCCGAAGAAGGCCTTGGCCAGATCGGCGTTCCGATTGGTGACTTGGCAGACCGAGTAGTTGCCGGCCCGGCATTGCTCGCATTCGCCGCAGATCATCTGAAACGGGACGACAACCCTGTCGCCCACCTTCAGGCCGCGCGCCCGAGCCTCGGCGCCGACCTCCACTACCTCGCCCATCGGTTCGTGCCCCATCACATCTCCGGCGCACATCGTCGGCACGAAGCCGTTCATCAGATGCAGGTCCGAGCCGCAGATGCAGGTGGAGGTGACGCGAACGATCGCGTCCTTGGGATCTTCGATGATCGGGTCGGGGACCTCCTCGCAGCGGAGGTCCTTCTTGCCTTGCCAGCAGATTGCTTTCATTCCGCCTCTCCTCAACCGGACCGCTTGACGTTGGACATTCGTAGGGCCGCGAACACGTCCAGAGCCGTGACCGCCAGCACCACGCCCAGCGCCAGCCGCGCATTCTTGTGCTTAGGGTTGGCGCGCCCCGTGAGCCGGCTCAGCAGGGCGATGTCGAAGGCGTCTCCCGCGACGCGCGCCCAGAGAGCGCTGGCCCGGGTCGGGTCCGAGAACAGGGCCATTCCCGTCGCGAGCTCGCGAGCGCCGAATAAGGCCTGGGTCGCCTGAGGGCTGTTGGTGAGGCCGAGGAAGCTGTTGACCCCCTTGGGCGCGAACAGACCCCAGAGGCCTAGCCCCAGCGCATTCTGGCCGAGCGCGAACGAGATCTGAGGCGAGATTGCCGGCGTGGCGCGCACCCGATCGGTCGACAGGGTCATGGTCTTGCCGCCTGGCAAGGTGAAGACCCGAGTGGGCGCGGTCGCCGGCGCGGCCGTCGCGCTCGGCGCAGCCTCGTGGAAGCCGGCCGGCCTATCCGCCCCCGACTTGCGCCGGCGCGCCTTCGGCTTTGAGGTCTCGAGGCTCATGTCGCTCTCCTGTCCAGTGACCGTCAGTCGCTCACGCGCCGCTTTGTTCCCGGGTTTCGGAATTGATGGTCGGATCGTTCGAGTGCGTATCGAACCCAAGCAAGGCGTGCGGCGGGAGCGGACGACCATCCAGCGCCTGGCGAGGGCCAACCGCGTCAGGCGCTGGAGTGGTGGGCTGCGGCTTGCGGAGCGGTCGCGTAGCCAGCCGGCGCCCGTGGCGTTGACGCGGCCTCGTCCGCGCGCTGGAGGCGCCGCCGTCTCCGGACCCAGCATTGCAGCTTGCCAAGCCGACCGCGGCCCAGGCGAGCACGAGTGCAAGCCCCGGCAGCGCCCTCGGCGCCCCCAGCACCGGCGCGGCGAGATACGCGATCGTTGGAGCTTCACGTTGGGTCTGCTTGCCGCACGGCGCAGCGGCGTCCGGGGCTCACATCGCGCTGCCGGCGTCGGGCGCCCCCGTTTCCGGGCACGCCGCGGAGGGCCCCTGAGTCCCTGACGGGCTCAGGGACCTGGGACGCCGTCGTGGCGACGTGTGGAGAGTGCGCGACTCGGGCTTGGCGAACGGCGGGCGTCGCAGTTCCGTGATCCCAATGGACGCGTGGCCTGCCGTTTGCGCCCAACTGCCGCGTGCGCTGCCTCCATTCGGAACAGAGCGGGTCGGAGCGGGTTCAGGGCCCCGCGGAGGGCGAGCCATGGATCGGACGGCGGGGACGGAAGAACGGTTCACGGGAGCCCATGCGGACGCCCCGCTCGCACCAGGGCCCGCCGCCACACCGGATTCTGGCGCGCGGTCCACGCAGCCGCCGGCGGCGTGGTGCGCGCAGGCCCTGATTGACGCCGGCCGCGCGGCGGAGCGCGATGGACTTGTCTACGTCGCCTCAAGTGATCGTCGCGCGGACGAGATCGCGCGCGCCTTGCGTCAGTTCGCGCCTGACATCGAAGTTCTGGTCCTGCCGGCCTGGGACTGTCTGCCCTACGACCGGGCTTCGCCTTCCCGCGAGGTGATGGGCCGCCGTATGGCGGTGCTGGCGACCCTCGGCGAACCCGCTGCAGGACCCCGCATCCTGGTGGCCAGCGTGGAAGCGCTCCTCCAGCGCGTCGCCCCGGCGCAGATGCTGCCGTCCGCCTTTCTGCATCTGCGGAAAGGGGATGTGATCGACCGCGACGGTCTCGAAGCCTTCGCCAGGCGGACCGGCTATGTCCGCGACGATCGGATCGACGAGCCGGGTGAGATCGCGATCCTGGGCACGGTCGTGGACATTTTCCCTGCCGCTGCGGACGCCCCGCTCCGCATAAGCCTGGATGGCGAGGACAGGATTGTAGAGATCAAGCGATACGACCCGCTGAGCCAACGCTCCGAGGATCCGGTCGAGGCAGCGTCGATCGGCCCAGCTTCCGAATTGGTCCTGTCCGATGCTTCGGAGCCGCGCGTGCCGGGCGCCGAACATCGCGCGCCGGACGTGTATGGGAAGATGTCGACCGTCCTGCACGCCTTGCCGCGGGCCCGTGTCGCGTTCGATCCGAAGGCGTTCGACCGCGCCGTGAACTTTCTTGAACAGGTCGCCGAGGCCCATGAGGCGCGTTCATCTCTGGCGGAGCCAGACGAGCAACTGCTCGCGCCCGGCAAGCTGTACCTCACCCTCAAGGCCCTTCGCGCCGCCCTGGCCCGGCGAACGACGGTGGAGCTCAAGGCCGCCAAGGTGGAGGCCGTCCCCAGGTTCGCGCAGTCCCGCAATCCCGGCCGGGCGTTCTCGGACCATGTCGCAGGGGCTCTAGGGCTGGGGCGGCGCGTGTTGCTGACCGGCTTGGCGCACGAATTGCGCCCCCTCCTCCGCGCCGCCAAGCGCGGCTTGGACAACACTCCCGCGCCGGTCGCCGACTGGGCGGCAGCGCTCGCGGCGCCGCGTGGCGCCCTGCTGGCGCTGCAGGCCGACATCGACACAGGCTTCACGGACCCCACCCTTGACCTGACGGTCATCGCCGCCGCCGACGTTCTGGGCGGGCGCGCAGCACGTCGTGAGAGCACCTCGGCCTCCATGAGCTTGGCGGCGGACCCGGACCTGCGGGTGGGAGACGTGGTGATCCATGAGGACCATGGTCTCGGCGTCTTCACGGCGCTCGAGCGCGTCGACGTCGAGGGCGAGGTCCGGGATGCGCTACGGGTGGAATACCACGGCGGCGCGAGCCTGCTGGTCCCGGTGGAGGAGTTCGCGAGGATTTGGCGCTACGGCGCCGAACGCCAGGCCGTAAGCCTCGACCGGCTGCATACCGAGGCCTGGGCGAAGCGTCGCGCCGAACTCAGCGCGGACATCGATCGCACGGCCGAGCACCTCGTGGCCCTGGCCCAGGCCCGCCAGCAGACGCGCGGTCCGATCATCCAACCGCCGAAGATGGCCTATGCGCGGTTGGCCGCGCGCTTCCCCTATCCGGAGACTCCGGATCAATCGGCCGCCATCGAGGACGTGCTCGCCGACATGGCCTCGGGGCGCATCATGAGTCGCCTCGTCTGTGGCGACGTCGGCTTCGGGAAGACCGAGGTCGCCTTGCGCGCCGCCGCGGCGGCGGCGCTCTGCGGGCTACAGGTGGCGCTGATCGCTCCCACCACCGTCCTCGCTCGGCAGCACTTCGAAAGCGTCCGCCGCCGCTTTTCCGGGACGGAGGTCCAGGTGGCCCGGCTGTCGCGCCTGGTTTCCACCGACGAAGCCGCCGCGACCAAGCAGGGCCTCGCGGATGGCGCGATCGGTGTCGTCGTGGGCACGCACGCCCTCGCGGCGGCAGACGTGCGCTTCGCCAAGCTCGGCCTCGTCATCATCGACGAGGAACATCGGTTCGGAGCGCAATTGAAAGCGAAGCTTCGCGAGCTCGCGCCGCAGGCGCACCTGCTAACGATGACCGCGACGCCCATCCCCCGGACCCTACAGCTCGCCATGGTCGGGATCGAGGACGTCAGCATACTCGCCACGCCCCCCGCTCGGCGGCGTCCCATCCGAACCTTCCTCGCGCCGTACGATCCGGCCACCGTGCGCACGGCGCTGATGCGGGAACGGCGCCGGGGCGGCCAAAGCTTTGTGGTGGCGCCCCGGATCGAGGACATCGCGGCTCTCACCGAGGAACTACGGCGGATTGCTCCGGAACTCATCACATATGTCGCGCATGGGGGCCTTGCGCCCGAAGACGTGGACGAGGTCATGGTCCGCTTCGCATCCGGCGATGGCGATGTCCTGCTGGCCACGAACATCATCGAAAGCGGCCTCGATGTTCCCCGCGCCAATACCATGCTGGTCACTCGCGCCGACTTGTTCGGCCTCGCTCAGCTCCATCAGCTACGGGGCCGTGTCGGGCGCGGGAGATCCCAGGGGGTCGCCTACCTCTTCCACGAAGCTGACTCGGATCTGCCGGAGGCGACCCGCGCCAGGCTCTCCATCCTGGAGGCGTTCGATCGGCTTGGTTCGGGTCTCGCGATCAGCGCTCGCGACCTGGAGCTCAGGGGCGCGGGCGACCTCGTCGGGGATGACCAGGCTGGACATGTGAAGCTGATCGGCACCGCGCTCTACCAGCGCCTGCTCTCGCGGGCCGTCCGCGTGGCGAAGGGCGAGTTGAGCGGCCCGGAGTGGACGCCACAGCTGAGCGTGGGACTCTCCGGCTCGATCCCGGAAAGCTACGTCCCCGACGCCACCATCCGCGTGAACCTCTATGCGCGCCTCACGCGGCTTACGGCGGAGGAGGATGTGGATGCGTTCGCGGAAGAGGTGGAGGACCGGTTCGGTCCGCCCCCTCCGGAAACCGAGATGCTCCTGGTCATCGCGCGGATCAGGGTACGCGCCTTGGCGGCGAACGTGCTGAGGGTGGACGCCGGCCCGAAGGCGATCGCCCTCACGCCCAAACCTGGCGCGAAGCATCCCGCCCCCGCAGGGGCCGGCCTGGAGGTGTCCGGCGACCGCCTGATCTGGCGCGGCGACGTCCCGGAAGGGGTCGCGCGGGCCGACCAGGTCCTGGGATTGCTGGCGTACCTCGCGCGCGGGCCAATACGCTCAGGTGCCTCTGCCCTTCCGGTTTGAGGGGGACGCTTGCGACCAACTGCGATCCGGCAATGGCATCGCGAAGGCTAGGCGCGACTGCGCGCCTTCTTCCGGGCCTTCTGCGCGCCGTTAAGCAAGGTGACGGTCGCGACCGCGCCGATCGCTCCGGCAACGGTGCTGAGTAGGATGCCTCCGCCCGCGGCCCGCCGCACGCGGACCGCGAAGCGATGGACTCGCACGCCATCGGAGCCCCACCAGGCCCCCGACCGCTTGTGAAATCCATGCTGGGCGAAGGCTTCGGCGGCATCGCGCGCGAGGTCGGCGGCTTCCAGGGCCGTGCGGCGGCTGGCCAGGAGGTCCGTCCGCGGCGAGACCTGCTGTGGGTCCTCGCTAAGAAGCCAGCTCTCGCACACGACGCTGAATATGCGGCCCAGGGAAGGACCCGCCCCAAGGAGGGGGGCGCGCGCCAGCAGGCGATCAACGTCATTCGGCATCGATGGGACAAATACATTTGCCGCGTGCGGGATCCATCGAGCGCTTCGAAGGCCAACCCATTCCCCGCCCGTATTGCTCGGGCGGGCCTCAGCCCGTCCACTCAGGCGCCTGGGCTGAGTGCATGTGACCGACATGACTAAGGTTCCCGACGAGCAACGTCGGCTTCGTGGGACGAAATCCGACACAAGACGTCGTGGTTCGGAACTTCGGCAGTGCGGACCATTCCCGCATTTTCACGCGGTTCATGCGTTCCGCGAGGTCGCGAGGATCCGCTCGTAGGCGCTGGCGACCAGTGTCCGCTGTGCGGCCCTGGTCTTCCGACCGAAACCAACGCTTAGCGGACCTTCAACTCCGAGCTGAGAACCTGGGCCAATGGATCTCAGAGCGGTACTTTCGAAAACAGCCATGACCTTGGCGTTCGTGGCCTTGGGAGCCTGCACCGCCCCAAGCCCCGAGACAGCTCCAGAAGCTGTGCCGCCATGGGTTTCGGAGAGGGTTCAACAGCTATCGCAACTCGGCCTCGATCCGGTCGCCAACCTAGAGACCAAAGCAAACTACCATTGGCGATGGCGGGCGCCGCGGCCATTTGATGTGAGCGGCTATCACTGCCCAGCGGAAACTGCTGTGGACATTTCCCGGAACATCCTCGCCGTCGTCCCACCGCAAGCCGCGCCTTGCACTTCTTCGGGGCGCGTGGCAGCGGCGATGCTCAGACTGAACCCCGACGGCTCGGTCGAACCTTTCTCCGACCAACAGTAGGCCGAAGGTCCCCTTTCCACCCCTCTCGGTCCTTCGGTAGGTCCGCTTCGCGGCCGGACGCCGGCCTGGCCCTGACTGGGCGAGGTCGGTGGTGACTGACGGTCGATTGGGTGGCCGCCTGCACTGGACCAACGCAGCTTCCGCAACTACGCGGACTACGCGCTCACGACGCCCTTCCAGGATGGGCTCAGCCGTCTGCTGGATGAAGGGGAGCGACGGACCGCGGCGCTCATGTGCGCGGAGGCCGCCTGGTGGCGATGCCACCGGAGGATCATCGCCGACTATCTCTTGGCGCGGGGCACGACGGTACGGCACATCATAGGCGAAGGACGGCTGGAGCCGGCGCAGCTGACACCGGGCGCTATGGTCCAGCCCGACAGGTCCATCCTCTACCCGCCCTCTTCGCGCGGAGAGACATCAGCGTGCGGGGAGGCCGCCGGTTCCGAGCCCACTCGTCTCTGAAACTTGGCCGTGGAAAAGGTCTGACGTCGGCTCCTCGCACAGGGCGTCACTGGGGTCGGCCTGGACACTCAACGGGCAGGCGCGCGAAGCTCGGGCTCGCCATCGCGTGCAGCTCCTGGTTTGATGGCCGCATGAGCGCCGACCACAGGACTCGGGCACCCACGGACGAGGAACTGCTGGCGGAATTGCGCCGGCTCTTCGCCGCGCGGGGCAAGCTCAGCTCAAGCCTCATTGAAGCCTCCAAGATGACGCGGTCGCCCAACACCTACATCCGTCGCTTCGGCAGCTTAATCTCCGCGTACGTACGGATTGGATACGACGTGAGCGAACGGCAACGAGCGATGTCGGAGAGATTTCGCGCCCACGGTGGGCGCGGAGTTTCCAGCAAGTGAGGGACCGGCGGTCCGACGACGACGACGCCTGGGCGCAGGGAGCTGGTGTTAAGATCACGCCGACAAACGGTCATTCCTCCGACTTGGGTCGGCCTCTCGATCAATCGCCGCGCGGCGTCGCGACCGCTTTGGGAACGCGCGGCGAGGTGATCACCAGACGCCGACGGCCAGTTCGGCCCACACGAGCAGGAAGATCGCGAGGATCGAGAGCGCGCCGGCGACCCGGTAGGCGCGTCGCTGTGGAATTCGCAGCAGCAGTTCGAACGCGCAGCAAGCCGCTGCGAGCATGCCGGCAAAGACGAGGAAATCACCCGGTCCCCATCTCACATCCGATGTGATCTGCATTGCGATCGCCGGCGCCAGAAGCAGCGCCGCCGCGATCGACCACGTCGCCAGACGCCAGCGTCCCACCCGCCTCGGAACCGTAGTCTCCCGCATGTTCAGCTCCATCGCTTCAACAGCCGCGAGCTTGCACCGCCCGATCGAAAACTTCGACCAGGCAGCGTGTTCATTCCGTGCAGGCGGGAAATTGTCGGCCGTGTCGTCCCACGAGGGACCCCGCCATGCGGCGGGGCATGGGCAGCCGTCCGCAGCGTCGGGAGCGGCCATCGGAGCCCGCGCCCGTCTCGGGCGTTGGGCCGTCGGAGCGTACAGAGGATCCGCCATGAGCAAGCTTGACCAGTCCGACCGCGACCATCTGGGCTCGCGTCAGTATGCCTTTCCGAAACAGAGGAAGGAGCCGCTGGAGGACGCCAGCCACGTTCGCAATGCCGTGGCCAGGTTCGACCAGGTGAAGGACGTCACCGACGCGGAGCGCGACAAGGCGTGGAAGCGCATCACTGCTGCCGCGAAGAAGTTCGACGTGGAGCTCGACGAGCGGAGCTGGCGCGAACTCGGCAAGCCGAAGGCTTGAGCTGACCGCGCGGCGATTGCGACAGGAACCGGCACTGGGACCAGGCCCGCAGGCGGACGGTGGCAAGCCGCAGCGTCGTCGCGCCCTGCCGGCCAGTCGGGAGGCTCGCTCCAACACTGTTGAGACTCTCGGTGCGCTGCGTAGACCGCCGCAATGTTGGGCGACGCACCGATTCAGGGTCGCTCCTGCGCCAATGGAAGGTATTGGAGTCTGGCCGGCAAACAGACGCCCCCCCTTCCCCACGCAATGCCCGCCTTCGCTGCCGGACCTATGCCTCTCGATTCAACGCCCGCAGCAGCTCCAGCTTCGAATGCACGTCCAGCTTCTGGTAGACCGACGCCAGCTGGTTGCGGACGGTGGCTGGGCTGACGCCCTGGCGCAGCGAGATGTCGCGCTGCGAAAGGCCCTCGGCATAGAGCCGGGCCACACGCGTCTCCGCGGGCGTCAATCCGAAGGCGCCGACCCGTCTGGAGACAGCGAACAGTCGTCTTTCGTTCGCGCGTCGGACCGCGAATTCGTAGTCGCCGATGACGACCGCGCTGCGGCTCCCGCCGATGAGATCCTGCAAGATCGGAGGAAAGCGCGGGCCCTGCCACCCTGGCGAGACGTCTCTCAGCGCCAAGCAGAAGTCCTCTCCCGCGGCATGTACCAAGCCCTGCGCATCCGTGACGGCATAACTCTCATGGCCCGAAAGGCCGAGCCCCGCACCCGCCACGGCGGCGCGGTAATGGTGGGCGAGCTGCGACTGGCGCCAGGCCGCCACCATGTGCGGGGCCAAGTGCTCAAGCACCGCCTTGTCGTCGTGACGGAACGGATCGCTGGCGTCCGCCCGAAAGAGACAGATGATTTCCGCAAGGTCCGTGACCGGGTTGTGCTCGACGATCATCATGGCGTGCTCCACCCCGCCGGGGCTGGAAAACTCGCGATGGATGGCGGTTTGCCGGAAGTCGGCTGGCGGCCGCATGACGTCTTCGTTCCGGAAGGCGACCCCCGGCCGAGTCACCGCAGCGCCGCGAAGGAAGTCCTCCGCTTGCCAGCGTGCGGCATAGGTCAGCAGCCAGTCGATCGGCCGATCGATGGCGCTCAAGCTCAGCATCTCGTTGCTGGAGTGGACGCCCGATCCCCAGACCGCCGAGGAGAACCGGACGAGCGCACCGATCCTGCCTAAGGTCGTCTCTTTGAACGCTTCGATAGGATCGCGCAGGACGCCCCGATAGATCTCGGCGACGGCGTCCTGAACACGCTTTGGCACCCTGATGTTCACGGCTGGAAGGCAACGGGACGCGCCGTACGCCGTCAAGCCGCCGCGCCATAGAATGTTCGTACTATTGATCCTCCGTCCCCCGGAGCGCTCATTTCAGCAAGGGGCGGGTGCGTCCTCGGTCCGTACAGGGGTGCACGATGACACGCTTTCCATTCGGCGCAGCGGCGCCGGTCCTGGCGCTGGCCCTCGGAGCCTTTTCGTCCACCCAGGCTGCGGCCGCCTTGTTCATTGTCAGCACGACGGCGGATTCGGGGACGATCCAGACACCCGGACCCGGCGATCCCAAGAACATCCGCGCCGATGCGCCCGCCCAGACCTCATCGTTCAGCGCGACCGACCGGGCCGCCGATCAATCGGCGCGGGCCTCCAGTTTCGCCGACGCGAAGGCTCAGGTCGGCGCGGTCCACGCCTACACCACGGCCAAGGCCGAAGCTTTTGCCGTCGGCTGCTGCACCTCGGCGCTCGGCACGTCGAGCGCCTATGCCGAGTACAACGACAACTTCCTGCTCCGGTCCGACGCCTTCGCCGATGGGACCGTCGCGACCATCACGGCCGACATCTTCGTCTCCGGCTCGGCCGGGGGCGTCTACAGCGGCGACTTCTGGAACGGCTCGGTTTTCTGGCGCGCCACCACGGCCCTGAATGGCCAATCCTATGTCGACGCCTACTCCAGCCAAGGCAATGCGACGAACGGCTTCATCACATCGGGCGCCAATTTCGGCCTGCGCACCGTCACCTTCGACGTCGTCTTTGGCCAGACCGCTAACGTAATCCTGCGCGTCGAGACGATCGCGTCCGCCGGCGCCGGCGGGTTTGGCTACAATGACGCCGTCTTCACCAGCGATCTCGGACACACCGTGAGTTGGCAAGGGATCAGCAAGCTCATGGTGGGCGGACAAGATGTCACGGACTACACGGCCCTCAGCCCCGACACCGGCTTCGACTTCGTCCGAGGCTTCCAAACCTCAGCCGCCGTCCCCGAACCGGCCAGTTGGGCGCTCATGATCGCCGGTTTCGGCCTGGTCGGCTCCGTCGTCCGGGCGCTGCGCAAGCGGACCCAAGTCGCGGCGGCCTGACGAGAGGTCCCGGACATCTGAATGGCGGCCGTCTCGAGCGGCGCCGACCGCGATAGCGGGCCCGACAGCCGTTTGTCGTCGCCGAGCGGAGACAGTGCTCGGAGGAGATGCCGCATGGCCCGCGACTTCGCCAGTGGCGTTGCCTGGCGACATCCGGGCCGCTCTCGGCTCCCGCTAGGGGAAACGATGGGAGTTCACGCACGCCTGACGGCCGGATCGCGCAAGGAGCTGACAGCGCGGCGCGCGCGAAGGAGGTCTGTCTTCCAGAAGTGGGGTGTCCGAATAGCGACAGGAGCGAACGTTGGGATCAGTGCGGGAGCGGACGTTCAGACGCAACCTCGGGCGGCATACGGAACCCGGGTCGAGCCTATTGCGTCCTAACGACATCTCTCCCCATCGCGAACCCCGTGTGCTCTATGCCCGCTTCCCCGCGCCGCCCAATCAATCCAGCGACAGCGAAGGGCGACCTGGCCGGTGAATTGCCGGCCTATGTCGCCAATGGCGTGATCGGGCTGCGCGTCCGCCCCATGGCGCTTCGCGCCGGCATGGCGCTCCTCAGCGGCTACAGCGGTGAGCACCCGACGCGGCGCGTCGAGGCGGCCGCGAACGCGCCTTATCCTCTCGCCGCGGACATCCGGCTGGGCGAGGCTTGGCTGTCGGATTCCGACACCGCGATCACCGGCCTCGAACAGGACTACGACTTCAGCGCAGGCGAGCTGACGAGTCGGTTCCGGATCGCTCTCGATGGCCGCGAAGCGGCGGTCGAGGTCTTGACCTTCTGTTCGCGGCAGGACCCGACCCTGGCCTGCCAGGAGATCGCGATCACGCCTGCGCAGGCGGGCGACGTGCGGCTCCGCGCCACGATCGACGCGCGCGCCGCCGACGGCCGCCTCGTCCGCGAGACCCGCGAGACGCCGGGAGAAGACGAACCGGCCGTGGATGGCGCCCTCCTGTGGCAGTCCCGCGGCGCCCTCTCGACCTGCGGCATGGCGTCCCTCGCCCTCGTCGGGGGCGTCGACGAACTCGAGCGCCGACGTCCGGCATTTCAGTACGGCCAGTTCCACACCGAACTGCGCGTCCGGGTGAGGGCCGGCCGCACCCTGCGGCTGCGCCAGATCGTAAGTTTGGTCCCCGATGTCATGCATGCGTCCCCGGACCAGCATGCGGCCCGCCTCGCGGCGAAGGCGGCGCGTGACGGGTTCGACGCCCTGCGGGCGGCCAACCGGAAGGTCTGGGATGACCTGTGGAAGGGGCGGATCCGGCTCGTTGACGCTTCGCCGCAATGGCAGGCGTTGGCCGACGCCGCCGTCTTCTATCTCAACTGCTCAGTGCACCGCGCCTCGCCCGCCTCGACGTCCATCTTTGGCTTGGCCACCTGGCACGACTATCACTACTATTACGGGCACGTGATGTGGGACATCGAGGCGTTCGCGGTTCCCCCGCTCTGCCTCTTGCAACCCGACGCCGCCCTGAGCCTCCTCGACTACCGCAGCCGCTCGCTGCGCGGCGCCCGGAACAACGCGCGTCTGTTCGGTCGTCGCGGGGTGCAGTTTCCTTGGGAGAGCGCGCCGCGCAGCGGCGAGGAGAGCGCCCCTGTTCCCGGCACCGCCGCCTGGCACGAGGACCATGTCTCGCTGGACGTCGCCCACGCCTTTGCCGTCTACGCGCGCCACACAGGCGATGACGAGTTCCTTAGGGTGCAAGCCTGGCCCGTGCTGTCGGGCGTCGCCGACTGGATCACCTCCCGCGCCGACGAGACGGACCGGGGCTACGAGATCCTGGCGTCCATGGGCATTGCGGAGCGTGAGAAGCCGGTGGCGAACGCGACGTTCACGAACATGGCGGCCGCCGTGGTCCTGCGCGACGCCGTCGACGCCGCGCAGCGCCTCGGGCTTTCCGCACCTCAGGCCTGGTCCGAAATAGCTGAGCGCATGGTCCTCTCCCGGCGCGGCAAAGTGGTCGTCTCGCACGATGGTTACCGACGCGACGAAGAGAAGGGTGCGACCCCAGACCCGTTGATGGGTGTTTTCCCGTTCGGCTACATCCTACCGCACGCGGACGAGGCCGCGACGCTCGAATTCTACCTCAACCTCGCCGATGACTACATCGGCAGTCCAATGCTGTCGGCGCTCTACGGCGCCTGGGCTGCGCGCTTGGGCGACCGAACCGGGGCCTTGAAGTGGCTCGACGAGGGCTACGGGCGCTTCGTGCAAGGTCGCTTCAGCCAGACGCTGGAATACCGTGCGGATCGCTTTCCCGAACAGCCGCGGGCCGGCCCGTTCTTCGCCAACATCGGCGGCTTCCTGACCGGCCTGCTCTTCGGATTTGCCGGGTTGCGATCATGGTCCACGGAGTCCGCACTCGAGACCGGTCAGCCCACCGTCCTTCCCAGGGGTTGGTCCGCCATCGAGGTCGATCGCATCTGGCTCGGGGGGCGGCCCATGTCCCTCCAGGCCCGCCAAGGCGCCCTCCCGGTTCTCCGGTCCTGGACCGGATAGCTACCTGTCCGCCGACGGCTCCGGATCCGCGCGTCCTGAACCGCCCTTATCTCACGAGCAGCCTTGAAACCATTCCGAGGCTTCCAGATTGTTTTGCGGAAGTTGATGGAGGGCAAAATGAAGGCGATCTCGATCGTCCCGACGGACGGCGGCTGGATGGTTCGCAGCGACGCCATCACGAACGAGTTGTTCTTCAGAGGCGGCGCGTCGGCCGAGAGCGCGGCGATCCGTTTGGCGCAGGGCCTGGCCGATGCAGGAGACGGTGCGAGCGTAGAGATATATCTGCGCGACGGTTCGCTCGGCCGGCGATTCTCCATTCCTGCTCTGCGGCTGGCCTCCGTCGGCCCCGCCAGCGCTTTTTCGGTCTAGCGCCCCAAAGGCTGATCTGGAACCCGATCAAGCGCACGCTCCAGTGCGCCACGGAGAGACCCAGACATGGGAGGCTCTCCGGAAAGCTGACCTTGCAGCCCGCCGCTGGCACCGCATTCGATCTCGCGGGACGGCGCACGTCAGCCACACGCCGACGCGCGTTCCGGACCAGCCTGACTATCCCTGGCAGATCTGCCCTTCGTCGAAACTCCTCAGTGATTCAGAGCTGCCCCGAGATTGTTGAGCACGCCGAGCTGCTGAAGCAGCACCGAGGGCATGTTGTAGCAATGGAAGGAAATGATCTTGCCGTACTTGAGGTAGAACGCGTCGCAGCACGGCGCGTCCATCCGGGCTTCAGGACGCCGCCGGGCAGGTGCAGGTCGCCCAGGTGCGGCGCCGCAGCAGCTGGAGACGAGGAAGTTGAAGACCGACATGCCGGGGAGACCGCATCACAGCCATCGTGACCGTTGGGACGCGAACCAGTCCAGCCCGGACAGCGTTGTCCTACACCTTCCAATGTTAGGTTCATTCGACACGGCGACGTTTGGTCAGTTCTACGCGATGCCGCCCCGGGGGGCGGCCCTGTATTTCGGATCGTCGCCGGAGCCGGTCCCACTGGCAGATCGATGCGTGGCGAGCGCGGCGGAGTACTCCGCTATCGCGTAGCATTCCATCCGTCGCTGACATTCACAGGGCCCGACACCGCCGGCTTTTCCGTCGCGCCGGTGGCGGATATCTGAATGGCCGCCCAGTGGACACTCAGACGTACTTGGCGCGCGCAAGGCATGGCTCGTTTCCTTCGGTCGCGGGCTTGCCTCACGGCCGGGTCTAGGCAACCGATAACACGGTAACGTTCAGGGCGGCTGGCAATGCGGTTGGAAGACAAGGTGCTGGCGCAGATGACCGAGGTCGTCTTCGTAATCGACGGCCAAGGACGCTATTCCTACATCTCGCCGTCGATCCGACACTACGGCATCGAGCCCGCCGAGATGATCGGCAAGCCGGGAATCCAGTTCCTCCATCCCGACGACCTCGGCAAGGTGCGCGACCTCATGCGCGATCTCCTGGCCGGGCGGATGGACCACGCCTCCGACCGGGAATATCGCGCGATTCTGCCCGATGGGCGGACGATCTGGGTGGAGGGCCGGCCCAGCCTGTTGTTCGATGACCGCGGCGACCCAATCGGCTACCTGACCATGCTTCGCGACGTCACGGCCCGCCGCGAAGCGGCCCACGAGGCTGTCGAAGAGACCGCCAGGCGCCTCTTCAATCATGATGTCCGCACGCCGCTGAATGGCATTCTCGCTGCCAGCGAACTGCTGCTTGAGACCGCCGATCAGTCGTCAGACAAGACCAGAACCCTCACCACCGACATCGTCCAGTCCGCCAACGCCTTGCGCGAGGCCCTCCGGACCTTCCTTGGCGTCGACGCCACTCCCCGCGATCCCGGCGAATGTACCCTCACGGCGAGCAAACCGGCGGCGCCCCGCCGCCTGAAAGTGCTCGCCGCCGACGACCAGCCCATCAACCTGCACCTCATCGATGCAATCCTGGAGCCGGTAGCCGAGGTGATCATGGTCCAGAACGGCCGCGAGGCGCTGGCCGCGTTCGAGACGGCTCTACGCGCAGACCCCTTCGACATCGTTCTGATGGACGTCCAGATGCCGCTCCTGGACGGACTCGAGGCGGTGCGCGCAATCCGAACGCTAGGTCCTGCCGCCCGCGCCACACCAGTCATCATGGTGACTGCTAACGCCGCGCCTGAGGACGAGCGGGCCAGCTTCGACGCTGGCGCCGACTTCCACATGACCAAGCCCATCCGCCCGCACATGCTACTGACGACCGTGACGCAGTACGCCAGCCGCGGCCGCGCTTGAGGCTCGCCGACTTGACCCCCAAGTCGGCGATCAGGTCGCGTTTATCGTGCCAGGCAAGGCCAAGATGTCGTCAGGATCCTCGACCCAAACATGGGTCATGGCGATCGGATCAGTCCCATCGCCAACCTCTAGGGTGACAATCTGGCGGCAGCTCTCAATGCCTGCCCAGAGACAAGAACGGTAATCTGCCGTCGGGTTCGACTTCCGACCGTCTGGGACATACGGCCACCGCCCAGGTTGGACGTCAGCTCGGCGCCATAGGGGACATTGGCGCCGGTGCCGACCGCGGACGTCTGCGTCCGCCTCCTGAAGCCTTGGCGCTCCGTCCGGCTAGCAATGGATGACGACCACGCTTGCTGGCGCCGCATCGCTGGCATCGGCGCCTTCAGAGATTGTCCGTCGAACCGACGGTCGCCAGAATGTGATCTGACGTTGAAAGGGGTCGGCATGTCGACGGACGTCTGGCGGCGTTTGGGCTTGCGTCCAGATACGCCGTTTTTCACAGCGATGGCCGGCGTTGTTGCGCTGGTCGTGGGCCTCGGCTTCGGCCCGACCTATACCGCGAGCCTCGCGCCGCCAGGGCTGCCGTTCTGGGTCCATGCGCACGGGGCCGCCATGGCGGCCTGGATCGCGCTTTTCGCCGTCCAGTCGGCGCTTCCGGCCGTGGGGCTACAGACCTGGCATCGTCGCCTTGGCTGGCTCTCGATCGGCCTAGTGTCCGTCATCGTTCCCCTCGCCTTCGCGACGAATATCCTGGCGGTGAAACGTGGCGCGACGCCGCCCTTCTTTTCGCCGGCGCAGATGATGGCAGCTGACAGCATCGACATACTGTTATTCGCCGCCCTTTACGCTGTAGCCGTCGTCCTGCGCCGCCGGGCTGACTGGCATAAGCGCCTGCTTCTATGCGCAAGCGTGCTGCTCACCTGGCCGGCGTTCGGGCGGCTGGCGGCCCTGAGCGGGGTGGATCTTCCCATGATCATTCCTGTCGCCAGCGTGTGCCTAGTCGCGGCGGCCTGTGCGGGGCCGCTGGTCGATTGGGTTCGAGCCCGGAGGGTCCACCCGGCATACCTCTGGGGCGTTGGACTGATCCTTGCGGCTCAGCCTGCGCATGCCATCCTGGCCGCCACGCCGTGGCTGCAAGCGATGGCCGAGCGCCTAGCTCTCTGACGAGAGATGTGACGCCGACAGCGGGCCAGGATTTCGGGCTCCCCGCTATCGGATGCAGGTCACGGACGTCGTGACTGCGCAATAGGAAACCTTGGGATCAGGGCGGGAGGCGGACCTTGGAGCGCCCTCGCCGGCTTCCTCGAGGGTGAGCCTCGAAAGCCGCCGACACTGTTGCCGAGTTTTCTCGACGCGCGGAAGTTGGAGCCTGTTCCGCTACGTAGTTTGGGAGGGCGGCGCTACACATCCTCCGGGCGCAGGGTGAGGCTACAGCGAAGGCCCGATGGGTCGAACTGCAGCGTCGCGGGTTCGAGGGCGGCGCGTGCCTTCTCGAACAGCCGTGACCCGAAGCCGACCCGCGTCGGCGCGCGAACTACTGGTCCTCCGGCCTCGATCCAGTTGACCCGCACACCGTGGGACTGCCGTCGCCAGCTAACGGTAACGACTCCATCGTCCTCCGAGAGCGCCCCGTACTTCGCGGCATTGGTCGCGAGTTCGTAGAGGATCAACGACAGGTTCAGCGCCTGGGTCGGCGTCACCTGCACCTGGGGGCCGGATATAGACAGCCTTGGCCCCTCGAACGGGCGCAACGACGACTTCACCAGCTCGCCTAGGTCCGCCCCGCCCCAGGAGGTGGAGGTGAGGAGCTCGTGAGCCGCGGCCATCGCCATGACCCGACCTTCCAGCGAGGCATGGAATTCCTCCACGCTCGTTGCGTTTCGCCTGGAATGGTTGGCTACCGATTGCAGGATGGCGAGCGTGTTCTTCACACGATGGTTGAGCTCGTTGATCAGCAATTGGCGCCGAGCGTCCTCCTCCGCGACGCGGACGGATGCGGTCTCGAACGCCACGGCGAGATCGTTCAATTCCGCTACGGGCGAGGTCGCTGGGCGGATGAATCGATCGGAGCCGGCGGTAGCCGCCCTCTGCAGCTCCTTCACGCTGCGTCCGAGCATGCGCGCATAGCCGAGCGCTGCAGCGCCGCCGACCAGAAGCAAAAGCAATGCGATGCTCCCCCCGCCCCAGAGGGCAAGCCGAACAGTCGCCTCCAACTCACGCTTAGGTACGGCCACGAGGACGTGCCAGTCAGTCCCGGCCACGGGCTCGTAAGCGGAGCGCGTCCGCACGCCATCCAAGGTGCGGCTCCAGACCGCGCCTGCGCCGCCCGCGTCAAGCAGCCGCGCCATATCGGGCGTCGCGGCGCGTCCGCGGAACTTCGCTTCCTGGCGATTGCGCGCGATAACCCGATGTCCCCCATCCAGAATGGTCGCGGTCCAGGTTGGTGGAATCCCCTGGCGTCGAAGATTCTCCGAAAACACGTCGGCCGGCGTGACGATGCTGAGATCGGCCCGGCGGCCGTCATCCAGGGTTACCGACTTCACCACCGTGAGGACGGGCTTCCCGGCCCACGCGCTCACCGCCAACCGGGAGATGCGGATTCCGTCCGGGCGTGGCGGGCGGTTGGGTGGGACGGGCAGTGGGGTCACATGGGGCAGCAGGGCGCCCTCGGGGGCCAGCGTGTTCACCACCTGCTGTCCGTCGGCGCTCCTGACGGTGACCCAACTCCGCGAGCCCGCCACCGCCGCGCGGCTCTGGTCCGAGAAGCCCGCCCAGTCACCGTGCCGGAGCCTCGCGGACGTCGACAAGGCGCGGAGCAGACCCACCTGTTCGCTGAGCTGGCGGTCCACGACCAACGACAGCGCTCGAGCGCCGGCCGCCAGCTCCCGCTCTTGCACACGATAGGCCTCACGCGTGCTCTGCCACAGAAGGATGCCGGCCGCCGCAATGGCCGGGACTAAGAGCGCCGCCACGAGGCGCAGGAAATGGGCGCGAAGCGACGGAGGTCTCTTCTCTGAGGCCCCCTCGGGCGCACTGCCATCCAAAGTGCGTCCGATCTGCCCGTGCATCCGCCTACCCGAACCCCGTGTGTCAGACGATCATAGAGTCAGTTCTACGGCGCATTGTCCTTTTTCGACACGGAGGCGCCGGGGCGGTTGATCCCTGCGGGCAACGTCCAGGAGGTCGTCGCCCGTTGCGGCTCGGCGCCCCCTGACCTTCCCCTCCCCCGGCGCCGCGTGGCCGGAGCGCGAGCCGCCCTATCCCAGTTCGGAGGACGCCGGGCGCCCCCTTCGAACGCCGAGCCCGGAGCCGACCGAGGCGGTCACGGCGGCGGGCCCGCCCGTCAGGCGCGACATCATCCCCACCCGTGAGAAATGGAGCATGCACATGCGATTTCGCCTTCAATCCTTCCTGCGCGAGGCGCGACAGGTCGTTAGCCAGATGTGGCGCGCCTACCGCAACCAGGCGGCGCTCTTGCATCGCCTGCAGTACCGCGTTTTTCCGTAACCTCCACCGTCGTGGACAGGACTCCGACCCCAGCCTAGGTCCGTCCTGCCGTAGCCGCGTCGTTCGACTTGGCGTCCCTCGTCCCGGCCTGCAACGCCTCAGCAAGTCGCAAGGCGCCGCGCTTGCGCAACAAAACCTCGGAATCCTTGGTCGCCGCGCTGTTGAAGGCTGCTCCCCGCTGTGCAGCCGATGCAACCCTGGCGGCCATAAGATGCGCTTCGGAGATACCGGTCGGCGGCCCGTTCGACGCCGGCCTCGTGGCGCGCATGGAGCCTCGGTACGTGCGCCGCCGAGATCAGCTTACGCGGGCCGCCACGACGATGATCTCGACCCGGTATTCCGGCGAGGCGAGCTTGGCCTCGCCGGTGGCCCTGGCGGGCGCGTGCGGGCCGTCGACCCAGGCGTCCCACACCGCGTTCATCTCCGCGAAGTCCGCCATGTCCGCCAGCCAGATGGTCGCCTGCAGGATCGATTGCTTGCTGCCGCCGGCCTTGGCGAGGAGCGCCTCGATCTCCGCCAGAACGTCACGGGTCTGCTCGGCCACGCCGTCGCCGGGGCGGCCCACCTGGCCCGAGAGGTAGATGGTGTCGTTGTGGATGACGATGTCGCTCATGCGAGGACCGGCGTCGATGCGGGTGATGGTCATGATCGGTCCTGTCCGAGCCTAGGCCGCGTAGCGGCTGATGTTGAGATCGTCGGTCCGGATCGCGGGCGGACGGGCGCTGACGAGATCGGCGATCACCTGCGCTGAACCGCAAGCCATCGTCCAACCCAATGTGCCGTGGCCGGTGTTGAGGTAGAGGTTTGCCAGGTGGGTCGCCCCCACCACCGGCGTCCCGTCGGGTGTCGCCGGGCGAAGCCCGGCCCAGAAGGAGGCGCGAGCCGCGTCCCCGGCCTCGGGGAAGAGGGTCAGGACCGACGTCTCGAGGGTCGCCCTGCGGCGCTGCCGCAGTTCCTGGCCATAGCCGGCCAACTCCGCGAGGCCGCCGACCCGGATGCGCTCGCCGAGCCGCGTGATCGCAACCTTGTAGGTCTCGTCCAGCAGCGTGGAGACCGGGGCCCGGGCGGGCTCGACGATGGGCAGGGTGATCGAATAGCCCTTCACCGGATAGACCGGCAGCCGGATGCCGAGCCCCCGCACGAGCAGGGGCGACCAGCTGCCGGCCGCCAGCACGTAGGCGTCGGCCGAGATCCGGCCCCGTTGGGTGTGCACGCCGGTCACCCGGCGTCCGTCCGACTCCAGCCCGCTGACCGTTTCGCCGAACCGAAGGTCCACGCCCAGCCTGCGCGCGTGTTCCGCCAGGGCCGTGGTGAACTTGAAGCAGTCGCCGGTCTCGTCGCCCGGTAGTCGGAGCCCGCCGACGAAGGGCTCACGCGCCCCGGCCAACCCGGGCTCGGCCCGTATGCAGCCCTCCCGATCCAGCACCTCGTAGTCCACGCCCATGGTCCGGAGCACCTCGACGTCCTTGCCGATGCCATCCAGCTGCGCCTGTGTCCGGAACAGCTGCAGCGTGCCCTGCATGCGCTGGTCGTAGTCGAGCGCGAGCTCGTCGCGGAGGACCTTGAGCCGGTCCCGACTGTAGGTGGCGAGGCGGACCATGCGCGCCTTGTTCACCGCGTAGCGCGCCGCGTCACAGTTCAAGAGCATCCCGGCCATGAACCGGTACATCTCAAGGTCCAGGCTCGGGCGCACCACGAGGGGGGCATGGCGCATGAGCAGCCATTTGAGCGCCTTGCCGGGCACGCCGGGCGCGGCCCAGGGCGAGGCGTACCCTGGCGAGATCTCCCCGGCGTTGGCGAAGCTGGTCTCCAGGGCCGGCCCGTTCTGGCGGTCCACCAGCATCACCTCGTGACCCGCCTTGGCGAGGTAGTAGGCGCTGGTGACGCCGACCACCCCTGCGCCGAGGACCGCGACCTTCATTGTTCGTCTCCGATGTAGCGGCGGGTGAGACGCGGCCCGAGGCGCGCCAGAATCTCGTGGGCGATGGTCCCGGCTTCATTGGCCACGACGTCGAGCGGGCGGTTCGGGCCCAGGACCTCGACCCGATCGCCCGCTTTGAGGGCGCCGGCGGGCAGCGCGGTGACGTCGAGGATGATGCTGTCCATCGACACGCGGCCGACGAACGGCAGGCGCGCGCCCTGGAACCAGGCCGAGCCCCGGCCGGTCAGTTCGCGGGGCCAACCATCCGCATAGCCCAGGCCGATCGTGGCCAAGCGCATGGGCTCGTCGCTGGTGACCAAATGCCCATAGCCGATCCCCGTCCCGCACGGCACGTCGCGGACCTGGACCACGGCGGCCTCAAGCTTGACCGCCGTCGCGAGCGCGGCGCCGCCCATGTGCGGGGCGCCGCCGTAAAGGGCGATGCCCGGGCGCACGAGGTCGAGGGCGAAGGCGCGCTCCAGGTAGGCACCGCCCGAGTTGGCGAGGGAGCGGCGGGCGGCCGGAAGCCGGTCGCAGAGCGAGAGGAAGCGGGAGAGCTGCGCACTGTTCAGGCCGCTGCGGGGCTCATCCCCGCGGGCGAGATGGCTCATGACGAGCCGCACGTCGAGCCGGCCCAGCAGGTCGGCGTCCTCGGCGATCACCTGGGCTTCCTCAGGCGTCAGGCCCAGGCGGGCCATGCCGCTGTCCACCTGCAGGGCCGCCGGCAGGCGTCGACCCACCCCGGTCGCGACCCCTGCCCAGGCCTGCGCCTGTTCAGCGCTGTTGAGCACGGGCACGACGCCGAGCGCGACCGCGTCTGCTTCCTCGCCCCGCGCCAGGCCGTTCAGGACATGAAGCCTCGCGTCCGCGGGCAATTCGCCTGCAAGGGCCGCCGCCTCCACCAGATGGGCGACGAAGAAGTCCCGGCAGCCCGCCCGCGCGAGGGCGTGGCTCACCCTGGCTGCGCCGAGCCCATAGGCGTCGGCCTTCACCACCGCCCCCGCAACGGCGGGCGCGGCACGGGCCCCGATGGTCCGCCAGTTGGCCAAGATCGCCGCGAGATCGACGGTCAATCGGCCTGTTGAGCTGCCGTGGCACGACACGAAACCGCCTCCGATTACGCCTGCTAAGCTAGCCGCATCAGGTTCGAATGTGCCGCTGATAGGCCGCAGCTTCTGCCATCATGGCCCCTTCAACCGCACAAAATTCGAGTATACCTCCCCTTCATGCCGCTTCTTGATGCGATCGACCGGAAAATCCTTGGCGCCTTGCGCCGGGATGGCCGGCTGCCGAACAACGCGCTGGCCCAGCAGGTGGGACTGTCGCCCTCCGCGTGTTTGCGGCGGGTGCGGAGCCTGGAAGAGGCCAAGGTCATCCGCGGCTACACCGCGTTGGTCGCGGAGAGCGCCGCTCAAGACGGCGTGGTGGCGATCGTGCGGATCACGCTTGAGCTGCAGACCGAGGAACTGCTCAATCGCTTCGAGGCCGCCGTGCGCCAGCATCCTGAGATCGTCGAATGCTTCCTGATGACCGGGGATGCGGACTACCTCATCCGGGTGGTCGCCCGCAGCACTGCGGACTACGAAGCCGTCCACAAGGGCATCCTCATGCGGCTGCCTGGGGTCGCGCGTATCCACTCGAGCTTCGCCATACGCAGCGTGCTGAGCGCGGGCCCCTATCGGGAAGCTGACTAGCGCAACATTGCCGCGAACCTGGGCATGGCCGGAGCTTAGCGGAGGAGCGTGAGCTGCCCACACATCGCAGAGATTCCGCCGTGCACCCAGTTGGCCGCCAGCTCCGCGCCGCTACCTGACATCAGGATCAGGTCGGATCGCGGACATCGCCAGAGTGGCGAAGACCGGCATGGCGCACAAAGCGTGGGAACGCGCTTGCGATCGGCTCTAGGCGTCTGCGCGTGCGGCCTTCGTCAGCTCGCGGATCCAGGCCCGCTGGCGGCCAACGTCAAACGGCTCCTCACGCAGCGTGTGCGGGTCCCACTGCCGCCGCTCGATGACGTCGAAGTGGCTGTTGCCGTATGCGTGCAGCGAGAGCCCGGCCTCACCCGGCTCGCACCACATGGCGTGCACGGTGGCCTCGCCCATCACCGCGACCTGGCCGGCGCTGACCCGCACCCGCGGGCCTTCGGCGAGTTGCGCGCCTTCGCGCCGCCAAGTGCGGTAGCTCTCCGAGCCCTCGATCAGGCCGACGACCGCAGTGGTGGCGTGGTCGTGCGGGGCGCTGCGCAGGCCGCCGGATCCTTCCACGGCGTAGATCGTGAGCTCCGGTCCCTGGACGTAGACGGCAATCCCTTTTGTGTCCGACGCCGCGATATCGCGGCGGAGCTCATGAGCGAGCTGCGGAGCCTCGGCGAGCAATCGCCGCATGGCGGCGGCGATCCGCGCCGGCCAATCTTCGTACGACCGCGCCGCGTGGCAGGCGGCGAGGAATAGGGCCAAGTCAGAACCCATGCGGGCCTCCTCGGGCAAGTATAGCCGCCGTGGTCGGCGACGCGAAGTTGAGATCACCCGGGGTAATGGCGGGGCCGCCTCGGTGGGAACGCGGCGCCCTCCGGGCAGCGATGCCGCCGGTACCAGAGATCGGGGTCGGGCCGGAGAGCGGACCTTAGAACCAGGGCGTGCGGGGGCACTTGGCGCCGTTCTACGGCCCAATCGGCCATCCCTCGATCGGTCGCTATCCGCATAGCGAGGTCGGCGCTATGCCGTAACCCGATGATCCGGCGTCCCAGCCCAAGGTGAACTGGCATGCTTCCCCCCGACTTGGTGGCGTATCGGCGGACTGCGGAATTCACCGAAACCACTGTGCCACCCGGGCTACTGCGGGCTCACACGACCAAGGCGGGCGCCTGGGGCCTTATCCATGTCCTGGAGGGGCGGCTCGCATACCGGATCACAGACCCGCGCCGCCCTTCGACGGAGACGATCCTCTCGGCTGAAGATGCACCCGGCATCGTCGAGCCCACCGTGCTCCACGAGGTCGAGCCTATCGGAGCGGTACGGTTTTACGTCGAGTTTCTGAAGGCCGCCGACCGGTCGGACTAAACGGAAGCAGACCGACCAGCCGCCGCACGTGCTGGGTCCCCGGTCACGCGAGCTTTCGCCCCGTTGCGGTCATTGGCGATGGGGCGACCACCAACCTTCGGCGCACCGCCTGCTGATAGACCCATCGCTCAAAGCAGCTTTCCCAGAAGCGGATTCGGGAAGCGGCGGTTCTGGACAATGGCGTAGAAGCGCTCGGCGACTCCCTCGATGCGATGCAGTTCGGCGAGCGCGCCGCTTGCGAGTTCGTCGCGCACGACGATGGGCGGGACCAGGGCATAGGCCTGCCGCTCACGCGCCAGCAACCGCAGCATCGCCATATCATCGACCTCGGCCATGATCGCCGGGCGCACGCCGGCCAGGTCCATGAGCCTGTCAAACGCCGTGCGGAGTTCGCTGCCGAGGCTCGGCAGTAGGATCGGGGCGTCCTGCAGATCCTGAGGAAACTGAAAGCGCTGCGCCCTGGGTCGGCCGATCACGCTGACCGGTTGCTCCTCCAGAAGCCGGGTCCTGAAGCTGGACCGCACATCCTGTGGCGCGGAACTATTGGCCAGGACGACGTCCACAACATGCGCCTCCAGGTCGCGCAGCAGGTCGCGGAGCGAGCCCGAACGGACGACCAGCTCCACATCATCGCGGGCGATCAGCGGTCGCAGAAACTGCAGCTGAAAGTTGCGCGACATCGTGGGGATGGCCCCAATGCGGAGAACCTGTCGGTTCAGCCCGGCCCCGCCCTGAAGGGTGTTGATCAACGCCTCGCCCGTTTCGAAGACGGTGTCCGCATAGTCCAGCGCGATGCGCCCCGCCTCCGTCAGGCGCAGGCCTCTGCCGGCCCGCTCGAAGAGCTGATGGCCGAGCTGCTGCTCCAACTTCTGTAGCTGCACGGAGAGGGCGGACGGCGAGATGTTCAGTCGCTCGGCCGCGCGCGCCATGACCCCATCATGGGCGATGACCCAGAAGTAGCGGAGGTGCTTGTAGTTGAGCTGCTGCACCTCATTCTTCTAGTAAAGCGAATGATCTCGTTCAATCATTGAATTTTTCGCGCGAGCCACGCTGCTCTAGACCGACGCCGCCTTCGCTACGGAGACGGCCCATGACGATGACGCTCTGGCTCGCGGCGCTCGCCCCGCTCCTCTTCCTGCTCGTGGCCGCGATGCAGCGGCGAAAGCTGAGGGCCCGCCTCGCGACGGCCGGCGCGGGCCTGTCGTTCCTCTGCGCGCTTGGCGCGCTGGTGTGCGCGCTGGTGACGGGGCCCGCAAGTTCGCCGGTGCTGGGCGCAGGCGGCGCGGGTTTGGCGCTGCGGCTGGACGCGCTGAGCGCCACGCTTTCGGCGCTCATCACGTTCATCGGCCTCGTGGTCGTCGCCTACAGCCGCAACTATCTCGCCGGCGATCCCCGCCAGGCCCGCTTCATTCGCGACCTTTGTCTGCCCCTCGCGCTCGTTCAGGGCCTGGTGCTCTCCGGCAATCTGGTCCAGCTCGTGGCCTGCTGGATCGGCGTCAGCCTCTGCATCAATCGGCTGCTCCTGTTCCGCGGTGAGCGCCAGGCCGCGGTGCTCGCTGCGCGCAAGCGCTTCATCGTCGGCCGCCTATCCGACGCCTGCCTGATCGCCGCCGCAGTCCTGCTGTGGCGGGCCAGTGACAGCCTGGATCTCGGGCTCGTCGCTAAGGCGGCGCTGAACGCCCAAGGCCCCGCCTGGTCCGCGGCCAGCCTGCTGATCGTCGGCGCAGCCGTCCTGGCGTCGGCGCAGCTGCCATTCCACGGATGGATCCTGGAGGTCATGGAGACGCCGACCCCCGTCTCGGCGCTGTTGCATGCCGGCGTCGTCAACGCGGGAGGCTTCCTCGTACTGCGGTTTGCGGACGTCGTCGCCGCGCAGCAGACGGCGATGTTGATCCTGATCGTCGTCGGGGCCGTCACGGCGATCTTCGGCTCGCTCGTCATGCTCGCCCAGACGTCGATCAAGGTCGGGCTGGCTTACTCCACCATCGCCCAGATGGGTTTCATGCTCCTGGAATGCGGTCTCGGCGCCTTCTCGGCCGCACTGCTGCACATCGTCGCCCACTCGCTCTACAAGGCGCACGCCTTCCTGTCCGCCGGGGGCAGCGCCGCCGCGCCCCGGGTCGAGTCCCCGTATCCATCGCGCGCTCCCCGGATCGCGCTCCTTGTCGGTGGTCCGCTAGCGGTCGGCCTGGCGGCCTTCGGGGCGGCGATTATGGGGTTCGGTCCGGCCGCCAGCCCCGGCGAATTCGTCCTGGCGTCGGTCCTGCTGCTGGGCCTCGCGCCGATCTGGATCGATGCGTATGGGGACCGCTCAGCCAGCCGTCTCGCCGCCGCCGCGCTCCTGACCGCCGCAACCCTCCTCGCCTACGCGATCGCGCAATGGATCTTCGCGGTCCTTCTGGAGGATTTCGCAACCATGGCGCACGTCGCGGGACCAGTCGCAACAGCCGCGGCCATCCTCGTGGTGACGTTCATGGCGGCTCTCGTGAGCGTGCAGCTCGCCGCGCGCCATGCGACCAACTCGCCGGCCTGGGCCCGGGCTCACGCGCTGGCGGCCAACGGCTTTTATCTCAACACCTTCGCCAATCGCTGGGCGCTTCGGCTTTGGCCGGCCCGGCCGGATCGGCTGCTCAAATCTGGAGCAAGCTCATGAGCCTCGCCTGCGAACCCATGGACGCCGCGTCCACGCGCCCCCTCGAACCCGACCCTGGCCCCTCGGCGGGCGATCAACTGGACGCAGCGATCCAGACGGCGTGCATGCGCATCGCGCCGCTGTGGCCCCTCACGAGCTTCGTGGCCGTAAATCCGTTTCTCGGCTTCTCCGACTTGCGGTTCGAGGCGGCCGCGCACGAGCTTCGCCGGCTCACCGGAGCTCGGACCCTGATGCCCCGGGAGTTCTACAGGCGGGCGGTGGACGAGAACCGCATCACACCGGAAGACCTGGCCGCCGCCACCCAAGAAGCGCGGGCGTCGGGCCTGGTGATGGAGCCGTTGCTGCACGCCGTGGCGCGCGAAACGCCGCGGCGGCCGCCTCCGCGGGTCGCAACCGTGGCCGAGGTCCTCGATCGCCTCTCCTGCGGCGATCGCCAGGTTTCACGCACCGCCTTCATGATCGACGAGATCTCGAAATGGTGCGCGGCCTTTTTCGACACCGGTCAGGCAGCCTGGGCGCCGCCCTGGCGCGGCCTGCCTCTCTACGCGGCCTGGCGGTACGCCATGGCGCACGACCGTAACCCTGACGCCATGGGCGTGGCGGGTTTCGCGGCCATGATCGACGCTCTGCCGGACGAGCCGGCCGCCGCGATCGCGGACGTCCTGCGCGAGTTGGAAATCCCCCAGCCCCAGTGGTCCGACTACCTCTACCGCGCGCTTCACGACATCCGCGGCTGGGCCGCCTACGTTCGCCGCTTCGACTGGGAAGCGGGACTCGACGGGGCCCCTGGCACTCAGCTGGTGGACCTCCTCGCGGTGAGGGTGGTCTGGGGCCTAGCGCTGTTCAGAGGCCGGACCGATCCCGCGTTCCGCACGGCGTGGCGGGCCGCGATCACCGAGGCCTCCGGGCTGGAGCGGCCCGGAATCTGGACGGAAGCGGAGCTTGCCGCCGATCTGGTCCTGCACCTAGCCTATGAGCGCGGCTTCCAGCGGCGGCTGATCGTCGCCTTGGCGGAGGGGCGCAGCGTGGCCGCAACGGCGCGGCCGCCGCTCCAGGCCGTGTTCTGCATCGACGTCCGTTCAGAAGTCTACCGTCGCGCCCTGGAGACGGTCTGGCCAGAGGCCGAGACGTTCGGCTTCGCCGGCTTCTTCGGCATGGCCATGGCGCACCGCGCGGCCGATGGCGAGGTCCTGAACCAGTGCCCGGTGCTTCTGCGGCCCACGTTCGAGGTCGCTTCGGCCGCCCCGCCGCCAGGACCGGCAACGCGGATTCAGGCGCCGGCGAAGTCGCTGCTGACCAAGCTTAAGAGCGCGGCCGTCTCGAATTTCGCCTTCGTCGAGGCCTTCGGACTTGGCTATGCGCTCAGCCTCGCCGGCCGGGCGCTGGCGCTCCAACGGCCCGGGACCGACGCCGCTGAGCCTCTCGACGTCCCGCTCGATGCGGAGACGCGTCTGGGGCTGGCGGAGGGAGCGTTTCGGGGCATGGGGCTCGGCGACCGCTTGGCGCGCCTGGTGCTCCTGGTGGGCCACGGCGCCACGACGCTCAACAACCCGCACGCGGCCGGACTCGACTGCGGCGCCTGCGGCGGGCACAGCGGCGCCCCCAACGCCCGGGTCGCCGCGGCCCTGCTCAACGATCCGCTGGTGCGCGCGGGTCTGAAGGCGCGCGGGATCGAGACGCCTGAGGACACCTGGTTCGCGGCGGCGCTGCACGACACGACGACCGACACCTTGACCCTGCTGGACGCGGAGTCCGTTCCGTCCACTCACGCGGCCGAAATCCGGCAGGCCGCCGTCTTCCTGAAGGCGGCCTCCGAGGCGGCGCGGGCTGAACGGGCGCCTCGGCTCGGCGCGTCTCAGGCCGCGATCCTCGCGCGGAGCCGAGACTGGTCGCAGGTGCGGCCGGAGTGGGGGCTCGCGGGCGCGGCGGCGTTCATCGCTGCGCCTCGAGCCCTGACCGCCGGTTGCGATCTCGAAGGACGGGCTTTTCTTCACAGCTACGACCGCCATGCCGACACGGACCTGAAGATCCTCGAGCTCATCCTCACCGCCCCGATGGTCGTCGCAAGCTGGATCAGCCTGCAGTATTACGGCTCGACCGTGGACAACGCCGCCTTCGGCGCGGGTGACAAGACGCTGCACAATGTCTGCGGCCGAACGGGCGTCCTGGAAGGCAATGCGGGCGATTTGCGAGCCGGACTGCCCCTGCAATCGGTCCATGACGGCACGCGCTTCGTGCACGAGCCGCTCCGCCTGAGCGTCTTTGTCGCCGCCGACCCCGAGGCGATCTCCGGCGTTCTCGCGGCCCACCCCGAGGTTCGGACCCTGCTCGACAACCGCTGGCTGCACCTCTTCGCCCTGAACGACGCCGGTCAGACCACCCATCGGTACGCCGGCGAGCTGACCTGGGAGACGCTGATATGAACAGTCGCTCAAACGCCCAAAGCCCCAGACGGTACTGGGTTCTTGGAGGCCGCTGGGTGGATGAGGACCGCCATCTGGTCTGGCCGCGGGTCTTTGGCCCCTATCTCGACCTCGAGAGCGCCGCGGAGGGCGCCCGCGCTCTGAACGCGGCGGAGCCTGGTGACGTGCGGTTCCACGTTGTCATGGATCAGGCGACGGCCGCCTGATGGTGGCGTTGACCCATCTGCTGCGGCTGGAAGCCGAAACGATCCATGATCCGCGAGGCTTGCCACCGCCCTCGTCGCGGCCGACGAGGTCGCCCGTCGGGGCTGGTGCGCCTGGGGCTCTCCCATGCTCGCCGACGTGGCGCGGCGCATCCGCCAGTCTGTCTGCGCCGTGGCCGCCCAGGTGCGGGCCGCGCGGCGGGGCCGCGAACGGCAGCCCCTCGGCGCGTCGGCCCTGCTGGCGGAGGATTGGGCGGCGAGCGCGTCCGGGACAGAGCACGAATGGGTCAGCGCCGCGCGCCAAGCGGGACTGCGGCCCGGCAAGGTGCTGCATGTGGGGGGGATCGCGGTGACCCACTTCTTCTACGAGCCCAGCCGCCGGCTTGCCTGCGCCGAGATCCTGATGCCCTTTTTTCACCCAGCCGGTGATGGCGCTCTGCTTATCGGTCCCGGTCCCCGACCTCGCCGGGGCGAGCTATGACCGGTCGGGCCCAGCACGCCATGCACGTGCTCAACACCGTGGCGGTCGAAGCGTGGGTGCGCCATTGGCAAGGCCGGGTCCCGGATTCCTGCGCGGCCGGTCGCTGGTAGGGTCAAGCGGCGAGAGGAATCCCCCGGCGCGCCCTCACCGCCGGCCGGCGCGAATTCACCCACGAGGGGCGCTCTGGGTGGAACAGCGTGAGCGCTCCGCCGGAGCCCAGGGCATGCCGTCGTCCAACCCGCCCGCGCCCGGCTCGCGCCATGCGATGCCGTCAGGCTCCGCCCATGCGCTTCGGGCGTTCGACGCGGAAGATCTCCGCGCGCATGGGCGCTGACGTCGCCGCGGCGTGGGCGCGAGACCGTAGGCGGTGCCGCGAATCCCGCCGATCCGGCCCTTCCCGACGTCTAGTCGCGCCGCTTGGGCGACGGTCGTTCGCCGAGGCCCTCGATGTAGACCGTGATCGCCGCCGCCTCGGCCGAACTGAGCGGGATCGGCGGCATGCCTTCGTGGCCTAGCCGCGCGAGGTCCGCGACGCGGCCGGCCAGCCCGGCTGTGTGCTGGATCTCCCGGCTTGCGAAGGGCGGGGCCCGCGGGTTGGCGCTCTCCTCCCCTGACTCCAGGGCGTGGCATGCCGCGCAGATCCGGCGCGCCAGCGCCCGGCCATCCGGCGGCGACGCGTGAACGCGGGCGGGCGGTGGCGTGGGCGCGCAACTGGCCAGGAGCAGCGCGCCGCCGAAAAGCGGGCCCAGGGGCGCGAGGCAACGGATCGGCATCGAAGCACCTCCGTGGCGGATCACGAAAACCGGTCCGCCGCAGGCAGGCTGCTTCGCGCCTCGTGGCCAGACCTTGCGACAGATCAAATCGAATGGGGCAGGATCGCGGGGCGGACCTGCGCAGCACACCCAGGCCTGCGGCAGTCCGCACCAACCGAAACGTCCGGGGACGACATCGTTTGACCAGGCGTCCGCCGCCAACGGCGGGCTGTTGATGCCCATCAAGGGATGACAGACCCGCCAGACGCAGATTTCGGCGGCGATGGCAGGTCGCTGTCGCGCCCGTCGCAGCGAGGGCCGCGCCCCTTCTCGGCAATCGCCGCGGCGTCCTTGTCGGCGGGCAAAGACTCCCCGTGAGCCCGGACTGATTGACGCGTCCGCTGTCGCGAACCGATCCGTGGGATGGAGACGACCCGCGGGCGGAGACCTTGGGGCGGCCGCTGGCTCCCCGCGCCCGACTTCGGCGGGGATCGGGCACGGGCCGCTCTCCACCCAGGGGTAGCAATGTCCTGCAGGGCGCGCCGGGCCCGTGCGGGGCTCGTATTGGATCTCGAGCCGCCGCCGCGGCAGGGCCGGCCCGTGCAGAAGGCCCGGGCGCCGCAAACCGCCCTCTTGTGGCGCCCGCTCATCTGCATCGCGCCTTTCAGGACTGGGGCACGGCCCTGGGCCGCCGACGGCGGATGGCGGCGCCCGCGCCAAGGAAGCCGGTGAGCATCAGCGCCCAGCTCGTCGGCTCGGGCACGGCGCCGGGCGCAGGGTCCGGGTCGGCCTTCGGCGCGCCACTGACCACCAGGTTGTCGAACAGGAAGCCCTTGCCGGTGTTCGAGCCGTCGCTCGCGAACTGCAGGCGGATATCCACGGCCTGACCCACGAACGCGGTCAGGTCGAAGATGGCGCGTCCCCGCCAGTCCGACCCCGTCACGCCCGGCGCGCCGAGCGCGCTGACGAAGCGGTTGTAGACCGGCGGGGTGCCCGTCGCCGGGTGGGCTGGATCGAAGGCCCGCCCGGCCGGGGCGATGAGCACGTTCCAGCCGTCCCAGTTGATCTCGGACGCGCCGGCCCAGTCGAAGCTGAGCAGCGCGTCGGTGACGTCGACCAGGTCGACCCGCAGCCCGTAGGCCGAGCGCTCGTTGTCGCCGTAGGCGCCCGTCGTGTGGCCCATCTGGCCGCCAGCGACCGCGAAGGCGCCGCTCAACGTCTCGTTCGCGCCGAGGCCCGCGCTGAAGTCCTGGAAGAACAGGACCCCGGCTTGAGCCGGCGCGGCCGCGAGGGGCGCGCTCGCCAGGACGGCCGCCAGGGCGAGCGATTTCATCGGATTCATTCTCTTCTCCTTCAGGGATGTGGGGTGACGGTTCCGGCCCGCGCGATGCGGGCCAGGGCTTCGTCCAGGGCGGCGTCGGCGGCGGTGGCGACGTGGGGCGTGACGCCCCGCCCCTCCCAGTCGAAGCCGGTGTCGGGATCGTAGGTGCGGCCGATCGGAATGAACGCCGCCAGGCCATGGGGCAGGGTCTCGATCCAACCGAAATGGCCTGCGCCGGCGGTGGTCTCGCCGATCAGCGTGGCCCGGCCCGAGCGTTTCAGGGCCAGCGCCAGATGCTCGCCGGCCGAGGCCGTCCGACGCGAGGTCAGGTAATAGAGCGGCGTCTCGCGCAGCCGTGTCTCGCCGGCATCGGGCGTGACCCGGTGCTCCAGACGAACCAGCCCCGCCGGCGCCGGCAGGCGGACCATGGTCGCGGAAGCCTCGCCATCATCGTCGGGCCCGGACGCCCGCATATCCAGGCGCAGCAACGAGGTGGTCCGCGCGTAGAACAGCGGCAGGAGGGCGTCCATCACGGTGTCGCCGCCGCCACGCAGAGGCCGGGCGTCGAGGATCACCGCCCGCGCGTCGGCATGCGACAGCAGAAAGGCGCGGGCCGCCGCACCGCTCGCGGGGTCGGCCGGGAACATGTTGAAGCGCAGGTAGGCCACGTCCCCGATCATCCGCGCCGCCTCCAGGCCGTCGGGTCCCGTCTGGCGCGTGCTCGGCGGCGCGTCGGCCTTCGGGAGAGACTTGGAGAAGGCCGCCGTCGGGGCGAGGCGCAGATGGCGGTCGGTCGCGATGGCCTGCAGGTCCGCCGTGACCTGCTCCCCGAGCGCCGCCGGGTCCGTCAACGCCGCGTAGGCGCCGCTCGCGAGCCGGCTCCGCAGTCGCCTGCCGTAACGGCGGCCCGTGTCGGGATCGAGATATCGCGCCTCCAGGAGGCTCGCGAGGCGGTCCACCACCTCCCGCTGCTGGTCGGCGGAAAGACCCGCCGTGGCGGTGACGGTCACGGCCGCCGCGGGTGGCGCGGCGCGCGCCGGACCCGCACCCGCCAGCGCCGCGAACAGGAGCCAGGCGGCCATGCGGGCGGCCGCGCCAGGCGGACGGGCGGCGTCGAGGGTCGCCGCGTTGATCGCACGAAAGACGGTCATGACGCCTCCGGCGCTCAGCGGGGGCAGGCCGGCGCGGCCGCCTGCGACTGGGCGAGGCCGATGAGGGTGGTGGCCGCGACGGCGGCGATCTGGGCGGTCTTGTTCCCGCCGCCGGGCGCCATCGTCGGACCCGCGTACCCGCCGCCGAAGCTCGATACCGCGTCGTCCGAGTTCGCCGCGCTGAGCGCAGACCCCAGCACGGCGCCGGCGATGGCGCTCCTCTTACCGCCGCCGAGAAACGCGCCGGAACGGCCGCTCAGCAGGTCGCCCGCCCCGGCCCGGTTGGCGGCCGACAGCAGCGCGCCCATGCCGGGGCCCTTGCGCGAGGGCTTGCCGGCGCAGGGCGCCGCTTCGGGCGTCGCGGCCACCGTGAGGTCCGGGGCCGCGTCCTCGGCGGAAGCGGGGTTGGCGAGGGCGAGCGCCGCGAGCGTGGCGGCGAGGATCCGGGACATGGCGTGGGCTTTCCGTCTGAGTTCGACGGCCCTATCCCCGCCCCTGGCCCACCTGTCGCGCCCGCTGCGACCGAGCGACGGGGCTGCGACGGAACGACGGGCGTGCGACGAGGCTGCGACGAAGCTTGACGCCAGGACCGTCCTGCAGGGCTATCCTGCCGGGTCCCTGTCCCATGTCCCCGAGCGCCGCGTGCCGCCCAGGCTCCTCTTCGCCCCTGCATTGCCGCCCACCGAGGTCCGGCGCCTCATCCTGGGTCTCTGGGCGCTGGGGTTCGTGGCCATGGCGGCCAGCGTGCTGGCGACCGACGTCGAGGGTCTGCCGGTCAATCTGACCCGCGCCCTGCTCATGGCGCTGACCGGCGCGGCCTTCAGCCTGGGGCTTTGGCGGATCTCAGCCGCGAAGGGGCGCGCGGGTGGGCGCATTGCCGTGCTGGTGCTCGCCGTCCTCGGCCTGACCGCCCTGCAGACCGCACTCGACATGCAGCTGGACGAGGTCCTGCGCACCGTCATGGGCGAGGGGCGACTGCAGCGCCGGATCATCTCCGACAGTGTCCTGCGCGGATTGGTGATGGCCCTCGTCGCCTCCTCCCACGTGGTCGTCTTCGCGACCCTGCACAGCGTCTTCGCCATCTCCGCCACGATGCTGCGCTGGACCGCCGAGACCCGCGAGCGCGACGCCCAGCTCGCGGCCGCGCGAACCGAGGCCGTCACCGCCCAGCTCGCGGTGCTGCGCCACCAGCTCAACCCCCACTTCATGTTCAACACGCTGAACGCTATCGGCTCGCTGGTGGCGAGCGGACGCAACGCGGCGGCGGAGGAGATGATCGACCGGCTGTCCGGTTTCCTCCGGGCCGCCCTGACCGCCGACGCCCGCCCGTTCACGAGCCTGGAGGACGAACTGGTCACCCTGCAGACCTATCTCGAGATCGAACACGCCCGCTTTGGCTCACGCCTGAGCGTGGCGTGGGACATACCCGCCGACCTGCGCGAGGCGCAGATCCCGAACTTCCTGCTCCAGCCCCTGGTGGAGAACGCCATCAAGCACGCGGTGTCCCCCGCCATGCGCCCGGTGCAGGTTCGGGTCTCGGCGCGTCATGACCGCGGCGACCTGCTCGTGGAGGTGGCCGACACGGGCGCCGGGCCGGGCGCGGACATTCGGCCCCCACCCGGGGTCGGCGTCGGACTGACCAACGTCCGCGACCGCCTCGCCCTCATCTACGGCGAACGGGCAGAGCTGGAGACCGTCGTCGAGGGCGAAGGATTCCGGGCCCGGGTACGCCTGCCGCTCGCCATCACCGCGGTGGCGGCATGACAGGCGATCCCCTGCGCGTCCTGATCGCCGATGACGAGCCGCTGGCGCTGGAGCGACTGCGCGCGGCCTTCGGCGACATCCCCGGAACCGAAGTGGTGGGCGCGGCGGCCAACGGCGTCGAAGCGCTGCAACGGATCGCCGAGCTGCGGCCCGACGTGGCGGTCCTGGACATCCAGATGCCGGGCCGAACCGGCCTGGGCGTGGCCGCCGCCCTGTCGCCGCAGGACCGGCCGGAGATCATCTTCCTGACCGCCTACGACAGCCACGCCGTGGACGCCTTCGACGTCGAGGCGGCGGACTACGTCCTGAAGCCGCTGCGCCTCGAGCGTCTGCGCCAGGCGGTCGATCGCGCACGCCGGCGCCGCCAGGCGAGCCCGGTCTCCACGCCGGTGACCAGCGACGCAGATCCCGCGGCGGAAGGGTTCTGGGTGCAGGGCCGCCAGGGCCTGGCCTTCGCGCCGCTCGCCGCGATCATCTGGATCGAAGCGGCAAAGGACTATGCCCTCCTCCATACCGCGGAGCGCAGCCACATCCTGCGCGCCACCATGGCCGCGATCGAGGCCAGCCATCCGCCGCCGGCCCTCTTGAGGGTGCACCGTTCGGCCATCGTGCGGCCGGAGGCGGTGACCGCTCTGCACGGATCTGCGGTGGGGCGCCCGGCCCTGCTGCTGACCGACGGAACCGCCGTGCCCGTGGGTCCAAGCTACCTGCCGGAGGTGACGCGGAGATTCGGCGGATGACGCGAGCGCTCTGCCCAGGTGGAACCCGGCGACGGTGCGCATGGGGCGTCCGCGGTCATGGAAGGTCCCGGCGATTTTAGAAGGGCCCCGGCCTCGTGATGGCAAGTGACGCCCCGGTCCGCCTGGACCCACCGGCCACCCCAGCAGCCTGTCCTGCGAACCTGCCGCCCAGGGGACCGCGCGCTTCGTCGCGCCCTCCGCGATGGACGTCATCGTCCGGGTCGTCGCAACCGAATTTGCGAAATAGATCGTTTCATGATGTTTCAGGTTCAGTCAGCGCGACGGCGGCGTCGCGCGCCCTGCATCGAGGGACCCAAAATGATCCAGACGCCGGAGCAGTTCGAGGCGGCGATGGAAACCGCCACCGCGCTGCTCGACCAACACCCCACGGAAGGCACGCCAGCCTATGGCAAGCTGATGGCCTTGCTGAAGGAGATCGCCGACTATCGGCCGCAGGTCCGGTCGCCAGCGGCCGCCGCGCCCGCGCTGGCTGAGGAACGTCAGCGGCTGGCCGGCCGTCTTGACGCCTTCGAAGCGCGGGTCACCCCGCACTACGGGCCTCATTGGTCCGCAATGATCGGCGGGAATGCGGGGTCCTGATCGGCGACTCCCCTCGGCCTCAAGAATGGGCGTCCAGCTCTCTCAATAGCGCCCTGCGTCGTCTTTCGCCGTGGAGGGCGGTGGAAGCTCGGGCGGCGCGCGGCGTCTCAGCCTTCGTGCGGCGAATGCGACGCGGGCGCGACGCCAACAGGAACCCCCACCGTCACCGTTCGGAACACGGCCGACCCCGAGCCGTCGAAGCGTCTTCCTTTCCACCTTGCCACACTCGGCGGCTGAGCGAGGAACAGGCGCGCGGCGCCGGACGTTGCCGTGCTGGTTCAGGAGACCGGAGATGCACCGAAGCGCCCTTCTTCTCACGTTCGCCGTCGCCCTGAGCGGTTGCGCCTCGACCTCCGGCGGGTGGGCCGACGCCTGTCGTCGCGACTACGAGCGCAATCGCGCGGCCGCGACGGCTGGAGGCGCGGTGCTGGGCGCGGCGGCCGGCGCGGCCATTGCCCGCGATGACGCCGCCGGCGCCGCCATCGGCGGTGTCGCCGGCGGCATAATCGGCAACCAGCTTGCCAAGCGCGACGACCCCTGTGGCTACGGCTTCAGCGGATATCCGAGTGACCGACGCTACGGGCGTTGGGACGAGCGACGGGGCCACTGGCGGCGCTGACCGCGACCGCGCCGCCCCGCGCCGCGACGGGCCGACGCGGCGCCCGGACCTGACCTCGACCTGCGGGCGATCGCAATGTGCTCCGCGGGGGTCGACGCGTGACGTCGTGCGCGACCGTCGCTCGGTGGCCGCCGCGCGACCCCTTCCCTCCGGCGGCCCACGCGCGAAGGGATATCCCCCTCAGCGTGAAACCCCCGGGGACGATGGCGCAACGGCGCCTGCGCCCGACGCCGGTGGGGCGGACGCAGGCGCGCAGATCGCGGACCCCAGACCGGAGACCGCTCGGCCGCCGGTGGCTGGCGAACGACCGGCGGCGGACCAAGGCTCTCGTCGCACAGCGCGGCGCCCCGGCGTCTCGCCCGCTAGTCCTGCGCCACTCGCTCCAGGAGTTCGGCCAGGCCAGGGGCGAGCAGACGCAGTTCCTCCAGGTGGATGCCGGCCAGGTTGGACATGATCGATTCCGCCTTCGGCGTGAGGCTGAGCAGCACGACGCGACGGTCCTGGATGTCCCGTTCGCGCAGGACCAGCCCGGCGCTGTCCAGGCGCTTCGCCAACTCCACGGCCGTGTGCTGCCGCACCAGGAGCTGTTCGGCGAGGTGGGTGATCGAGGGGCGCCCGGGCCCCTGGTGCCCCTTGATGGCCAGCAGAGCCTGGTACTGCTGCGGCGCCACACCGGCGTCCGCGGCCGCCTGCGCACTGAACGCGAAGAACTTGCGCAGCCTGACCCGGAAGGCGGCCAGCGTCTGGTAGTCCTGGGGGGTCGGGTGACGGGCCACCGGGGATTGATAGCCGGTGAACCCCGGTACGGCCAGCCGACCTCCGCAGCGGACCCGCGGCCACGCCCCAGCGGCCGGAACCACACGGCCTCGCTGGAGTTATATCGCAACTACCTCGTAACCCGAGGTAATCGGCCGCCGGGGCGGAGGCGCGGCAGACATGGCGATCACATCGACTCCCTACTGCGGCGCGCCCCCCCAGCCCGACGTCCTTTGGAGCCGGTGGAATCTCGATCCCCTGCTGCTGGCCGCCCTGCTCCTGGGTCTTGGTTTCTATCTGGCGGGTCTCGCGCGGGGTCGCGCGCCTGGCCAGGCCGCCCGTCTTCCGCCGTGGCGCGCATGGGCCTTCGCCTCGGGATGGGCGACGCTGACCCTGGCCTTGATTTCTCCCCTCTGCGCCTTGTCCGTCTCGCTGTTCGCGGCCCGCGTGGGACAGCACATGGCGCTGAGCCTTCTCGCCGCGCCTCTGCTGGTCCTTGGTCGGCCCGGGATCGTCCTCGACCGTCTCTGGCCGGATCTCGCCCTCTGGCCCCGAAGGCTTTCCGGGCTCGCCAAGCCGGTCTTCGCGGCGCCGGCCTTCACGCTCGCGATCTGGTTCTGGCATGCGCCCGGGCCTTACGCCGCGACCTTCTCCTCCGATCTGGTCTACTGGCTGATGCACATCAGCATCATCGGAACGGCCCTGCTGGCGTGGACCGCGCTCCTGCGTCCAGGGCCGGAGCAGGCGCTCGGCGCCCTCGCCACGGGCGCTGTCTGCACGCTGCAGATGACGTTCCTGGGCGCGCTCATCACCCTGACCCACCGCCTTCTCTATGCCCCCCACGCGCTGACGCCCGACGCCTGGGGCCTCAGCCAGGCGCGGGACCAGCAACTCGGCGGCCTGATCATGTGGGTTCCCGGCTGCAGCGTGTTCCTCGCCGTCACCCTGGAACGCCTCGCCAGGGTCATGTCCGAGCGTCCACGGCCGACCGCCCTAGCCTGACGGAGAGACGATGCCCGGTCCGAACCCGTTCGTATGGCATCTGGCGCTCGGAACCGCCCTGGGCGCCGCCCTCGGGCTGAGCGCCTGCCAGGAGCCGGCCTCCCCCAAGCAGGGGCGGACCGTGCCGCTTGAGCACCTCGAGGGCTGGACCGGCGCAACCGCCAATTTCGCCCCCAACCCCGCCCCTGGCGACTGGCCGAGTCAGGGCCGCGACTACGCCAACACCCGTTACAGCCCGCTGGATCAGATCACGCCCGGCAACGTGGCCGGCCTCCACGTCGCCTGGACCTTCTCCGACGGCGCCATGTACGGCCACGAGGGCGCCCCGCTGGTTGTCGGCGACACCATGTACGTGGTGACCCCCTACCCCAACATCGCCTACGCCCTGGACCTTGCGAAGCCCGGCGCGCCCATAAAGTGGAGCTTCGCCCCCAACCCTTCGCCAATGGCCATCGGCAAGGCCTGCTGCGACGCGGTGCTGCGCGGCTGGGCCCTGGCCGACGGCAAACTGATCTACAACCTGCTGGACGCACACACCGTCGCCATCGACGCCAGGACCGGCCGGGAGGTCTGGCGCACCAAGATGGACAACGTCGAGAACGGGGCGACCATGACGATGGCCGCGACCGTCTACGGCGATAAGGTCTATGTCGGAAACTCGGGCGGGGAGCTCGGCGTCCACGGATGGCTGGCTGCGCTCGATGTGCGCAGCGGCCGGGAAATCTGGCGCGCCTACAACACCGGTCCCGACGACCAGGTGCGGATCGGCGCGGACTTCAAGCCCTTCTATGCCTGGATGAAGGGCAAGGATCTCGGGGAGACCACCTGGCCGAAGGGCATGGCGGTCCATGGCGGCGCCGCGTCCTGGGGATGGGTCAGTTACGACCCCGAGCTCAACGCGATCTACTACGGCACCTCCAACCCCAGTCCGAGGGTGCCGGCCCAGCGTCCGGGTCTGAACCTGTGGAGCGCGGCCGTCTGGTCCCGGGACGCCGACACCGGCATGGCCAAGTGGGCCTACCAGTTCACGCCTCACGATCAGTGGGACTACGACGGCGTGAACGAAAACGTCCTGATCGACATCCCCTGGAAGGGTCAGAGGCGCAAGGCGATGGTCCAGTTCAACCGGAACGGCTTCGCCTACACCATCGACCGCCAGACGGGGGAGGTGCTGCTGGCGGCGCCGTTCGGCAACCTCAACTGGGCGAGCGGCATCGACCTCAAGACCGGCATGCCGGTCATCAATCCGGCGATGCAGCCCCGCCCCAACATCAAGCTGGAGAACGCCTGTCCCACGGACATCGGGGTGAAGGACTGGCAGCCCTCGGCGTTCTCACCCCGGACGGGCCTGCTCTACACGGGCCTGTTCAACGTCTGCATGGACGTAACCGACCATCCGCAATCCTACATCGCCGGCACCCCCTACGACGGGATGGAGATGACCCGCCATGCCGGGCCGGGCGGCAACTGGGGCGCCTTCATCGCCTGGGATCCCGTGCACGGGAAGAAGGTCTGGGAGATCAAGGAGAAATTCCTGGTCATGAGCGGCGCCCTGACGACCGCCTCTGACCTGGTCTTCTACGGCACCGTCGATGGCTGGTTCCGCGCCGTCGACGCCCGGGACGGCCGGGTGCTCTGGTCCCAGAAGCTGGGATCGGGGATCGTCTCCCAGCCGATCGCCTACACCGGTCCGGATGGCCAGGAATACATCGCAATCTACGCCGGCGTCGGCGGCGCCGCGATGGTGGAGAGCCAGCAGGCCGGCTTCCCCGCGCGCGGCAACACCCTCTACGTCTTCAGCCTGGGCCGGAACGACCTGCACGGCGGGCCGGGGTTCAAGGAGACCCATGCGACGGGCGCGGCGCCGGGGCCGCCCTTGAAGGCGGACGATTGAGGGACGGCATGAGACCCTGCGTCCTCCTGTTGCTGTCCGTCGTGGCCCTGGCCAGCTGCCATCGGCCCGCCGACAGGCCATCGCCGGCGACGGCCCGTGCGCCGCGAGACCTGGCCTGGCTGCCCAGCGGCGACCTCGCCGGCAGCGGCCACGCCGAGGTCGGAGCTGCGATCTTCAATCCCCTGGACGGGCGGCCGACCGCGATCGCCGGGGGCAAGCGGCTATTCGTGGCGATGAACTGCGCCGGCTGCCATGGCTACGACCTGGGCGGATCCATGGGCCCGAACTTGAAGGACGGTTACTGGCGGTACGGCGGATCGCCGGCCGCCATCTATCGCAGCATCGCCGGTGGGCGTCCCCAGGGCATGCCGGCGTGGTCACAGGCGCTGCCGCCCGATCAGATCTGGAAGCTCACCGCCTATATCCAGTCGTTCGGCGGGGCGACGGCGCCCGGAGCCTATCAGTCCGCCCGGCAAGGCGACCTTTCCGCCAGGAGCACCTCGCCGCCCGGCGGCACCGGGGCGGTTGCAGGCGCCAAGGGCGGCTCGGCGCCGGCGGCCCAGTCGGCGAACCCATGAGCCGCGCGCCGCTCTCCTATCTGGAGGCGGCCGGGCCGGCGGCGTCGCCGCTGGCGGGCCTGGCCTGGGGGCTGGGCGCGGTGTCGATCGCCGTGGTGGTGGCGATCGCCCTTGCGCTGGCGGCGGCGATCTGGCGGCGCCGCGCCGCGCCAGAGGAGGAGCACACGCTCGAGGTCGCCGGGGGGGCGGGCGAAGGCCTCCGCTGGATCTACGGCGGACTGGCGATCTCCGTGCCCGTGCTGGCGATTTGCACCGTCTGGGTCCTGCTGGTCCTGGGACAGGTGCTTCACCCGGCCAGCCCCCCTCGGCTGACCTTGCAGGTGACGGCCCATCAGTGGTGGTGGGAGGTCCGCTATCTCAGTCCCTCCGGCGAGGTCTTCTCGACGGCCAATGAGATCCACATTCCCACCGGCGCGCCGGTGCGGGTCGAACTGACCTCGCCCGATGTCATCCACTCCTTCTGGATCCCGAAACTCGCGGGGAAGATGGACGTCATCCCCGGGGTCAAGAACGTCACCTGGATGCAGGCCGCGGCGCCTGGGCGATACCGGGGACAGTGCGCGGAGTTCTGCGGCCTGCAGCATGCGCGGATGGGCCTGGAGGTCATCGCGGACGACCCCGCGCGTTACGCCGCCTGGCGGGCGCGCCAACTCGCGCCCCCGCCCGTCCAGCTCATCGGGGCGCCGGCGGCGGGGGCGGCCGTCTTCGCCAAGGCGTGCGCCAGCTGCCACACGGTTGCGGGCACGCCGGCCGGTGGAATCCTGGGCCCCGATCTCAGTCACGTGGCCGGCCGGCTCACGCTCGCGGCGGCGACGATCCCCAACGACGCCAGACGCCTCTCCGCATGGATCGCCGATCCACAGGCCTTCAAGCCTGGGGTGGAGATGCCGAGGGTCCCGCTTTCCGGAACCGAACGGGCGCAGGTCGTCGCCTATCTGCAGACGCTGAAATAGGGCGCTAGCCATGGCCGACGCGACAGTCTCAGCCCACTCCCCGCCCCTCGATCGCAAGTTGGCGGGTCTCTGGGAAACCCGGCCGGGCCTGGTCGGCTGGCTGTCGAGCGTCGATCACAAGGAGATCGGCAAGCGCTACCTGGTCACCGCCTTCGTCTTCCTGCTCATCGGCGGCGTCGAGGCGCTGGTGATGCGCGCGCAACTGGCCCGGCCGGACCAGACCCTGCTCACGCCCGCGCAATACAACCAGCTGTTCACCATGCACGGCGTGACGATGATCTTCCTCTACGCCCTGCCGATGCTGTCGGGCTTCTCGAACTTCCTGTGGCCCCTGCTCCTGGGCTCGCGCGACATGGCCTTCCCGCGCCTCAACGCCTTCTCCTACTGGGTCTATCTGGCGGCCGGCGTCTTCATCTATTCCACCTTCCTGGTCGGCCATGCCCCGAACGCGGGCTGGTTCAACTACGTCCCCCTGGCCGGGAAGGAGTACGACCCCGCCATCAACATCGACGTCTACGCCCTGGGCCTCATCTTCCTCGGCGTCTCGACGACGGTGGGGTCGATCAATTTCATCGTCTCCCTGATGCGGACGCGCGCCCCGGGCATGTCGATCAACCGCATGCCGATCCTGGTCTGGGGGACCTTGACGGCCTCGGTGGCCAACCTGTTCGCGATCCCGGCGCTCAGCGGCGCCTGCCTGCTGCTGTGGTTCGACCGACAGTTCGGCATGCACTTCTACGATCCGGTCGGGGGCGGCCAGCCGTTGCTCTGGCAGCACCTCTTCTGGGTGTTCGGCCATCCCTGGGTCTACGCCCTCGTGCTCCCGGCCATGGGGATCGTGTCCGACGCTCTGCCGACCTTCTGCCGCCGCCCGCTCGTCGGCTACACGGCCGTGGCCCTGGCCACGGTGGCCACCATGGTGGTGGGCTTCGGGGTGTGGGTGCACCACATGTTCGCAACCGGGCTGCCCGGCCTGGCGCTGTCGTTCTTCGGCGCCGCAAGCATGGTCATCGCCATTCCGAGCGCCGTCTCCGTCTTCGCGTGGATCGGCACCATCTGGACCGGGCGGCCGGTCTTCAGGACGCCCTTCTATTATTTCGCGGGCTTCATCCTGCTCTTCGTGATGGGCGGGGTCTCAGGCTTCATGACCGCGGCCGTGCCCTTGGACTGGCAATTGACCGACACCTATTTTGTCGTGGCCCACCTGCATTACGTCCTGCTGGGCATCAACGTCTTTCCGGTGATCGGCGGGCTCTATTACTGGTTCCCGAAATTCACCGGCCGGCTCGCGGATGAGCGACGGGGCAAGCTCGGCTTCTGGATCTCGTTCGTGGGATTCAACGTGGCGTTCCTGCCGATGCATCTGACGGGCCTGCGCGGCATGCCGCGGCGGATCTACACCTACCCCGCCCACATGGGCTGGGATCTCTCCAATCTTCTGATCTCGATCGGCGCGGTGATCCTTTCGGTCGGCATCCTGATCACAATCTACAATTTCTGGGTGAGCCTTCGGCGCGGCGCGCCCGCGGGGTCCAACCCGTGGGACGCGGCAACCCTGGAGTGGGCCGTCCCATCGCCGCCGCCGGCCTACAATTTCCGCCGCATTCCAATCATCGCCAGTCGCCACCCGCTCTGGGAAGACCGGCTTGGCCATGTGGAGGCCCGCTCCGTGATCGACAGCGAGATCGTCCTCGACCGGGGCCGCGAGACCCTCGCCACCAGCGTCCTCGACGCCGAGGCGGACAGCATCCTGCGGATGCCGGGGGACAGCCTGGCGCCCCTGCTGCTGTCATTGGCGCTTATGGTCCTCTTCTTCGGCCTGCTCTGGAGCGCCTGGTGGGTGGCCGGTGGCGCGGCCGCGCTGTGTGTCGCGGCCACCGCCTACTGGCTCGCGCCCCCCCGCGAGCCCAGCGTTCTCAAGGAGCTCGCCCGTGGCTGAGCTGCTCGTCCCCGAAGCGCCTCTCCCCGTCGCCCCGACCGGCCGCCTGGCGTCCGGCTGGTACGGGATGGTGTTCCTGATCGCCACCGAGGCGGCGCTCTTCGTCTACCTGCTGTTCAGCTACTTCTATCTGGCCTCCCAGACCCCCGGAGCCTGGCCGCCTTCCGGAGCGCCCGACCTCCTCATCGCCAGCCTCAACACGACGGTGCTTCTCGTCTCCAGCGCCGCGGCCTGGTGGGGGCAGAAGGGCATCGAGAACGGCTCTTCCGGGAGGCTCGTGGCCGGCCTGGTCGTCGCGCTCGGACTCGGCGTCCTGTTCGTCGGGGTGCAGGTCCATGAGTGGCTGGGCAAGACCTTCACGCCCGCGACCGACGCCTACGGCTCGCTGTTCTTCACCATCACCGGGCTCCACATCGCCCACGTCGTGGCCGGTCTTCTGATCCTGGCCTTTCTCGCCGCCTGGACGGCGCTGGGCCGGTTCTCGGCCGCCCGCCACGTCCACGTGACGGTCGGGGTCCTCTACTGGCACTTCGTCGACGCGGTGTGGCTGGTGGTGTTCGCGAGCCTGTTCCTCTCACCACGTCTGGGCTTCCGTTGATGACCCGCGGCGCTTCACCCGAGACCCACCCCTCCGCGGGCCGGGGCGACGTCCACCTGCCCGCCCTCCTTTACGGCCTCGTCGCAGCGCCTTCCGCCTGGCTGGTCGCCCAGATCTTCTGTTCCGCGCTCGCAAGCCGGGCTTGCCACCCGCATTACGAGCCGCTGGCCACACCGGCCTTCTCCGGAACCGCGGCCGCTCAAGCCATCGCCCTCCTGCTATCGGGCGCCATCTGCGCCAGCGGGGCCGCTGTCGCCTTCCGCGCCTGGGCCCGCACCCAGGGCGAGCATCGGGGCGGAAGCCAGACCCTGCTGGAGGTCGGCGAAGGTCGCTCGAGGTTCATGGCCTTGGCGGGGTTGCTCACCAGCGTCGGGTTCCTGGCGGCTGTCGCCTTCTCGATCCCGGCTGCGATCCTCGTGCCGCTTTGCTAGCACCGCCCCGCGCCGGCGGCCTCACGGCGGCGGGCGAGACAAGGGTTCCGATCGCGTGCCGGAGCCCTTCGCCCCCGCGTCCTGATCCGCCCAGCTTCACATCGCGGGCGAGCGATGTCTCAGCCGCGCGGCGCTCGCCAAGCACCAAGCCTCGATCGAACGCGGCGCCCAAGGTCTCGTCAAGGCTTGACAGTGAGATCCCCCTGCACCGTCGTCCCCTGGCCAAGCCGGGCCGGGACAGCCTGCGCAGTAACCGTTCGAAGCGGTTGTCGTCTTCAGCCTCGGGAAGCGACATCCGCGCCGCAAAGGGCGCGAGCTGTCGGTGCACGCAAATGACCCGGCCCGTTGTTGCAGCGCCGAGGTCCGTGTCCTGTTGGCGGCGAGGCGACATCCGGGGAGCATGCCGCCCCGGCGTTTGGTCCTCCTCCGCGCGATATGGCGCACCGGGCGTTGCGGGTTGGACGTGGCCATCGCCCGTGCCGACCGATGGCGACGCCGCGCGTACGGCCCTATGTCGACGTTCTGATCTCGTGACCACGCGGGGAGCGGCCTAGATGTCCATCCAAGTCCTGATTCCCCGACTGCCGCGGCACGCGCATTCGCAGGCCTATGCGGCGGTGGTGCTGCGCGGGTCTTATGAACAGGCAGGCGAAACGGGCCGTCACCGCCTTGGCGCGGGCGACGTCATCCTTCACCCGGTCTGGTCGCCGCACCGGCACCAGGTGGCAGGGCGGGTGGAGGTCCTCAACCTCCCCCTGCCATCGCTTTACGCCGGCGCCGCGGGGCCTGGATCCGTCGCCGGCGTGGACGAAATCATCCGCCAGGCCCGGGAGGATGGCGCCGGCGCGGCGCGCCAGCTCGTCGCCGCGTTCACCCCAGCAAATGGAGGTCTCGAGGATGCGCCGGACCGGCTCGCCGCGCGGCTGCGCGCGGAGCCGTCCCTTCGGATCGGTGATTGGGCCGACGAAGAAGGCATTGCCCGCGAGACGGCCTTCCGCTGGTTCCGGCAAGCCTATGGCGTCGGCCCTTCGCGGTATCGCGTGGAAGCCCGGGCGCGCTCGGCCTGGCGTCGCATCCTCGCGGCGCGTGAGCCGCTCGCGGAGGTCGCCGCCGCCTTGGGATTCGCCGACCAAGCGCACATGACGCGTGACGTGGCGGCGTTGACGGGCGTCACGCCGGCCCGCTGGCGCCTCCAAATGCAACATTCGTTCAAGACCGGATGCATCGGCGCCGCTTGAAAAGGCGGGATGACCGGGATCGCCACCTCACTTCGTCCGCCCAGCCGCAGGTCGTTGCTCGCCACGGGCCTGCTGCTCGCCGCCGGCGGCGCGGCCGCCAGTCCGAAGGCGGTCCGCCGCGAGCGATACGTCGACGTCGGCGATGCGCGGCTCTACACCCTCGTCCGCGGCGATGATCGGACGGCGCCCCTGCTGATCTGGCTCCACGGCGGGCCGGGTGGGGCCGAGCGGCCGCTGTTCCAGCTCTTCAACTCCGATCTCGAGCGGCGCTTCCTGGTTGTCTACCTCGACCAGAGGGGGACCGCGCGGTCCTTCGACCCGCAGGCCGATCCCCGGCGGCTCACTGTGGCGCAGCACGTCAACGACCTGGATACCGTCGTCGAGGGCCTGCGACGCGAGTTTGCGCGCCGGCGAGTGATCCTCATTGGCCACTCGTGGGGCTCAGCGCTGGCGCTGTTCTACGCCCGCGCCCATCCGGACAAGGTCGCCGCCGTGGTCGGCGTGGGCCAAGTCAGCAATGAACTGGCCCGGCAGCATTCCCAATACGAATTCGTTGAGTCCGAAGCACGGCGGCGTGGCGACCGCGAGGTGATCGAGCGGCTGACGACCATAGGCCCGCCGCCCTTCTCCGCCCCTCGGGAGATCGCGGTGCAGCGCCTCGTCGAGCGGTATGGTGGGTACTTCCGAGAGCCGCCCAACCTGATTGGCCTCCTGGCCCGCGGGATTCGGCGGGGCTACGTCCGACCGTGGGAGATCCGGCGGCTGTTCCGCGGCAACGCCGTGTCGCTGGAGGCGATGAGCGACGAACTGCTGACGCTGGATCTGCCGCGGGAGATCCCTGAGGTGAAGGTCCCGGTCATATTCATGCTCGGCCGCTACGACCGCCAGGCCGATTCCCGGCTCGCGGCCATCTACTTTGAGCAGCTGCGAGCGCCCGCCAAGCGGCTGATGTGGTTCGAGGACTCGGCGCACAACGTACCCTTTGAGGAGCCGGCGCGCTTCAATGCGGCCGTACCCAAATCGCTCACCGAGGTCGGCGCAATACCGCAGGCGTCGCCATGAGGGCCCAGCAAGGGCGATCCTAATGCCCTGTCGCCGTGCCTCTGCCGGCTCGCCACCCCGCAAGGTCCGCGACGGGTCATCGGGCGGATGTGGGGGTGGTCAGCGCGCTGCGCCTGCGAGGCTGGCGCTCAAGGCTTGGCCTGCTCGCTCAAGGGTTCAGCAAACCCGCCGGCGGGCGCGACGACGAGGCGGTATCAGGCGCCCTGGCGAACGTCTCCTCCCGGCGTCGACGCCAAAGTCTCCTTGTGGCGGACACGGCCTGTTCTGACGCGTCCGCCGATCTCCATGTCACAACCAGGACCCGGCGCACGTCTTCCGATCGAAGCCTATGTCAGGAGATCCTATGGCGCGCTTGAACTGGTCTGAGGTCGCTCCAGAAGGCGCGAAGGCGCTCTATGGCGTCCACCACTACGTGGTGGCGCGCACGAACCTCCCATCCGAGCTGATCCACCTCGTGTTCCTTCGGGTGTCACAGATCAACGGCTGCGCCCATTGCATCGATCTGCACAGCCGCGATCTGCGCAAGACCATGTCCGTCGACAAGATCGCGCTTTTGCCGGTCTGGCATGAGGTCGGGGAGCTCTTCTCCGAGTTGGAGCGGGCGGCGCTCGCCTGGGCCGAGGAAGTGACCCGCGTGAACGAAACGCAGGCCTCCGACGAATCCTATGCCGCAGCGTCAGCGGCCTTCGAACCGAAGGGCCTTGTGGACCTCACGATCGCGATTGCCGCGATGAATGCCTTCAACCGCCTGGGAGCACCCTTTCGGCTTCCGGTCGCCGCGACCGCCTGACCCTAGCCATGGCGCGTGCGGGAAGGGCCGCCGAGGGTGCCGCTGAGGCGCCTCTGTGCGCGGGTTCACGAGGGTGAGCGTCGCGTGCGTCTCGTTGGAGATCATCGCTTCGAAGCGGGCCAGGAACCCGTTGGTGTCCTCCTCGAAGATGTGGGGCAGCACCGCGCCCCGGAAGTGCCCCAGCTTGTCTTTCCCGCCCTGGGTGGCGGGAGTCCAAGGCGCCGACGCCACACCGGCCAGCGCGCGGTAGGCCGGCTGAACGGGCTCCTCGCGATGAGCGGCGCGCGCCGGCCCCGCGGTCCTTAAGACTGCATGCCCAATGGCGGCGCTCCCCACCAGCCTGTCAGGGCCGCACAGCGGCGATCTCTAGCGAATAACATTGTTCTATTATGCGGGAACGCTTTCCCACAGCCTTCGCTATGACGCGGTGTGGTGGAGGAGGGCTGGCGATGGAAGGAGCCGCGCAGGAACTTCCGGTCGAGCGGGCGGAGCGCCGATATCGGGCGCTGCTCGAACATATGTCCGAAGGCTTCGTCGTCGCCGAGGCGATCTTCGACGCGGCGGGCGCTGTTCGGGACTATTGGATCCGCGAGGCAAATCCGGTCTACCTGAAACGCGCCCCGCCCGAGATCGCCGCGGTCGGGCGTCGCCAGCGGGAGCTGCGCCCCGGCACGCCGGCCTACTGGTTCGAGGCCTGTGGCGCCGCCCTGGCCGGGCAGGCGGTGAGGTTCGAGTTCCGCGACCCGATCAACGAGCATTGGTACGAAGTCCATATGATGCGGCTTTCGGACACCGAGTTCGGCCAGCTGTTCGTGGACGTGACCCATCGCAAGCACGCCGAGCAGCGCCAGGCGGACTTGTTCGGGGAGCTGAACCATCGCGTGAAGAACAACCTCTCCGTGGTGTCGGCCATCCTGGCTCTGCAGGCTCGCACGTCCAGCCAGGAAGTGCGCGAGGCCCTCGAGGGCGCCAGAGACCGCGTCGCCGCCATCGCCGACCTCCACACGGCGCTTTGCCGGCAGGAGAGCGCCCACGATGTGGAGCTCTGCAGCTACATCGCCGATCTGGTCGAGCGCCTCGGCATGGCGCTCGGGGCGGACGGCGGCCTGCAGATCACGTCCCGCTGCGACAAGGTCAGCCTTCCCGTCGCGGACGCGGTCAGCGTGGGGCTCATCGTCAACGAGCTCGTCACCAACGCGGCGAAACACGCGTTCGGCCCAGGCCGGCAGGGGCGGATCGAGATCGAACTCCGCCGGCGGAACGGGGGCATCGCCTTGACGGTCAGCGACGACGGCTGCGGTTTGGCGACCGGCGCCCTGTCGAAACGCGGCGGACTGGGGAGCCGGATTGTCCAGTCCCTGGCCGACGACCTGGGCGGCGAGGTCCGGCGCCTGTCAGGGCCGGGGACCGCCATCCGGATCGAATTTCCGGCGCCGGTCCAGGCCCGCGACCCTGTCGCGCTAGACCTTTGAACGGGAGGCCGTCAAACCGTGCGGAATAAGTCGCGCGCGCTTAGGTCTTTGCTGAAGGGGTCAAGCACCAGCCGCTCCCGACGGGTCGGCGGCGATCTTATCTCAGGTTATTTGCGGCGGCGCCGCCGCCGGGTACGAGCCTAGGATGACGCGATCCGACGCCCTGACGATGGCGGCGGACCTCGTGGCGCAGGTCCGTGTCGCTCCGAACCCCATCCGTATCGCGCGATCTGCAGCGCTGCCCTTGCAGCTCCGCGCCGTGTTCTCGGAGACCGAGGTGCGCGAGGTGATGTCGTTCCTCTATCTCATGAAGCGGCGAACGGACCCGGCGGACGGAGAGTTCGTGGCCAACGCGCTCCAAGATCTGCTGGTGAGGCTGGGCCACACCGATACGGCCCCCCGCTAGGCAAGAGAGGAGCGCCCGAATGCCCGGTCTTTCGAGACTGAACGTGCTCGTGGTGGACGATAACCGTCACGTACGCATCCTGGTGAAGGAGATCCTCGCGGCCGCGGACGCGACGGTGGAGGAGGCCGAGGGCGGCGCGGCCGCTCTGCGCGCCTGTCTGGCGAACCCGCCGGATCTCGTCATCGTCGATTACGAGATGCCGGGCATGTCCGGCGCGGACTTCACGCGCGCGCTGCGCGCGAAACCGGAAGGCGCAGCTGTCGCGGTCCTGCTGATGACCGGGCATGGCGACCAGCGCCGCGTGCTGGAGGCCAGCCGCGCGGGGGTCGATGGCGTTGTCGCAAAGCCGCTCGCGCCCCAGGCCTTGTTCACCCGCATCGAGGCGGCGCTGCGGAAACGAGCCGAAGCCGTCCGCCCCTGAACGGACGTCCCAGGACGGGCCATTGCCCCGGATCGACTTCGCCGGGCCGCAGGGTCGCAAGCTCAGGCTGCGGATTGGCCGAGGCCCGTCACCGCAGCCTCTGCCGCCGCCTCCAGGGCTGTTTCGATCGCCGCGATCAACACCGACCCGATCGACGCAAAGCGCGGGGGGCGCGCTGCGCCCGTCGAGGCGGGGCTCGACGGATACGCCCAGGGACCGCAGGGGACATCAGAGTGAGGCAGGCCGCCGAGATCACCCAGGCGCACCGATGATCGCGACTCATGGATCTTGTTGCCTGGCCATCGCGACCGGACCGCACCCGGCGGGGTTTGATCATCATGCGCAGCGATGCCCGAACCGAGCCCCCCGTCCCCCACCCGCTGCATCGCCGCCGAGCGAAGGGCTGGCTGCGACGAGCAGGCCCGTCGCGAGAGCGACGTCAAAGATCGAAAGCCGCCGCGTCACATTGGCCTGTCGTTCGTGAGGTGCGTTGAACCGTCGCCACGGCGAGCGGGCGGTTCCTCTCGTGGGGCGGCGGCGGTCCTCCGGAACCGCGGTGGGAACGGATGGCCTTCGTGGGGGTTGGCCAGATCCCCGGACCCTTCAACCCCGGCCGGGGTGGCGGCCGCAGCGAACGTCCGGCGCCCCGCAACGATGGAGGACCGCAATGGTCGAACGCGAAGTCAAGCCGCTCACCGAGGGCAATGCCCGCCCGCCGAGGGGCAACCTCACCTGGATCGCCCTCGGCGCCATCCTTCTTTTCGTCGTTGCGCTGGTCGCGGTCTTCGTGCGGCCCGTGCTCGCGAGACACGACGGCCCTGCACAGGCGCCCCCCGGCGCCGAACAGCCTGCCCTCCCGGCGACCTAGCAGGGTTGCCCCGCCGGCGGCCGCTGGCGCGGCCGGTTTCTCCAAGGCACCCCCACGCCGAGCGGCCAGAACAGCGTTGGCATCGGGCAGGGCGGAGCGGCCTTGCCGCGAGGGTGATGGCAAGGAAGTACGCCGGCGTGGAGATCTCGCAGGCTGGATCGGCCCCGCGGGAGCCGATCCGGCCTGCCGCCACCGGCGTTCCTCGGCTCGGACGCCGGGCGACGGCCGGCGGCGCGGCCCATGCGTAGACCATTCTTGATAGGTCATCCCGCCGTGCTTCGGTCGTGGCGACTCACCGCGAGATCCGACGGCGCCGAGGTCGGGCCGAGGTCGGCGCGCGCTCTCAGAATCACGACGGGCTCTCGAGCGTTCGGTATGCAGCGACGAGCACGTTGCCACGAAGGCGCGCGGCTGGCGGACCGCGGCGCTGCAGCAAGGCTTGCACCGCGTCAAGCGTCCACCGGCCCCTCCGTTCAGCTCTGGCCCGAACCCTGTCCACTCGCCTGTTCTCCAAGCTCGGCGATCTGCTTGTCCGGCTCCACCTTGGTCTCGTCAATCTGCGGGCTGACGTGGCCGGCGGGTTCGCGATCCTGGTTCTGCGGGGCGGAAGCAGTGTTCTGCTGGGACGTCTCGGGGGTGCGGTTCATGGTGTCCTCCTCGGGAATTGACTCGGCCTAACGCCCCAGGCGGGCCCCGGTTCGGTCGCACGTGGGCGCACCGAAGCTGGATTCGCGGCGCCATCGCCGGGGGAGTTACCGCCTACGGGTCTCGAACGGCGGCGACCACGAGGAAAGCCGACCAGCGAGACCTGCAACGCGCCGATGCGGGGCGAACTTCCTCCAATCACCGGCGCGGAAGTCCGTTCCTTCATATCGCAGCACGATATTTTGAGCCCGACAAGGCTTCGGGACATGGCAGAAATGTCGCGAGCGGTCTTTTGCATGCATCCCAGGCCGCTCGCCGCTTCGGGCTTCGGGCTTCGCCCGGAGCGGCTCGGGGCGCTGTCGAAGGCCGGTGTCGAGGGGGCGTCGATACCCCAGTCGCCGCGCGCCGCTGAACACGACAGCGGACCAAACGGATCGCAGGCATGGCCGCCGCCGCCTGACGCTCCCAGGACAAGGCAGCTTTGCTGCACGCCACGTCCATCCCGAGTGTCGACGCCGCGTGAAACCCATCGCACCGCGAGGCATTGCCGGTGCGATGCGCTCGCGACGTCCGAAAAGCAGACGGTAGGTGCGGATGAGAAATTCAAGCCTTGTGGGACGGCCGTCGCCAGCGTCCGGCGGTTTCCTGGTCCTTCCCGCCGCCTTGGCCCTTTTGCTGGCCGGATGCGCCTCGACGCCCGCCACGGAACCGGTCGGCGCGGCGCTCACCCAGCCCCTTGAAGACCTGAACCTGGTTGGCGACGATCCTCAGGCGATCCTGCTCAGAGCCGAACAGGCCCCTTACCGTCGGCCGGCAGGTTGCGGCCTCGCCCGACAGGAGATCGCGCGGCTCGACCGCACCCTGGGTCCCGACCTCGCGGACGCGCAAGGCGGGGCGGGCGCCGTCGCCGGAGCCGCCGTGCGCGCCGTGGCCCGCCTGCCCTTCCGCGGCCTCATCCGTCAGATCACCGGCGCGGAGAAGCGGGCGCAAGCGCGCCGGACCGCCGTGATGGCCGGCGTTCTGCGGCGCGGATTTCTAAAGGGTTGGCTGGTCAACGCCCCGTGCGCCGCCACCATTGGGACCGCTGCCGGCGCGCCGATGGCTTCGCCCCGCTAGCCCCTACGTCGCCGTCATTCGCAGTCGCCGGCCGATGCGCCGCGGCGATCTCGCCGTCGCCGCGGGGCGGGTAGAGCCGCCGCCAAGGCGCCTGCACGGTTCGTCCGGAGCCTCGACTATGGACATTACATCGTGTCGCGATGTAAATCTCATCGCGAACACGAGCGGGGATGTGACGACCGCGACGGCTCCGCTCGTTTGCGAGCTAGCCCGCGGGCGCCATGATTTCAGCGCGCTCACCGAGGCTTCGCACCGGCCGGACGGTCCCTCCAAGGTCGCATCCGGCTGCCGTCGATCCGCGACCCTCGCGGTCGCGGATCGCGGGGCGGCCTCCCAGCCCCCCGGGAGGCCGCCATCCCTTTTCGCGGAAAGCGGGATAGATTCGCGGTCTCGCGCCTGCAGCGACAAGCCGGCGAGTTTGAGGACCATGGGACGGCGACGCGCATCGGTCTCACGAGGAGCCCGTCCAGGGCCGCGCGGCGTCGGCGGTCGAACAGGCGCCCGCGCATCGGTCGCACGGAGCCTTGGGCAGGATTGGGGCTCCGGGATACATAGCGGTAAGAGCTCCGCCGCTCTGAGCCGCGACGCCACGGCCTATGGGCCGATGGGGGTCTGTCGTGGCGGCCGAACCTCCGCGGCGAGCCCGCGTTTCCCGTGGGAAACATGGAGGACAGCGGATGCAGGACGACCCGAAGACTGGCATGGGCTGGGGGCGTTTTGCGGCGATGATCGGCGTCTCGACGGTGCTGATGTTCCCGCTGATGTACCAGCTGGTCTATAGCCCAGACCACGCGCTCTTCAGCCTCACGCGCCTGGTGTCATCCCTGGTGATGGCCTGCGTCATGACGGCTGTCATGCTTGCGTTCATGTGGCGGATGTACCGGCCAACCGCGGCCAAGCTCGCGGTCCTGGGCGGCGCCATCGTCGCCGGCGTCGCTCTGCTGGGCGTCAACCGCAGTCAAGCGCTGATCGATGACGTCGACTTCATGAAGGCGATGATCCCTCACCACTCCATTGCCATCAACAACGCCCGCAAGGCCGACCTGCGCGACCCCCGCGTCCGCTATCTTGCGGACCGCATCACCCGGGACCAGGTCAAGGAGATCGCCGAGATGAAGGCGCTGATCGCCGACATCGAACAGCACGGACGACGCGCCAACGCCCCCCTGCCCGCCGGACCCGCGGCCCTGAGCGCCAGCGGCGCGCAGGAGGTGACGGATCTGACCCGCGGAACGCTGCTCGAGAGCAAGCCCCTCTGACCTCCGGCCGGCCGCACGCATTGCCGACCTGACCCAGGCCAGCGCCTCGCCGCGTCCGCGGGCGGTCGTGGGAATCTGCGCCGACCGGGTTGATCAGGTCATGCGCCTGCCCCGTCTGCGGGCCGTTTCGCCAGACGAGCGGCCAGCGGGCCGAACGTGAGCCCCTGCAGCAGGACGGAGACCAGCACGACCGCGAAGGTGGTTGAAAGGATCAGCCCCCGTGGTGGCCCCTCGGGCAGGCTGAGCGCCAGGGCCAGGGATAGGGCGCCGTGGAGTCCGCCCCAACCGAGGAGCAGGCTGGCGCCGCGAACCTGTTCGCGACGGCGGAAGTAGGCGCCCCAGGGAAGGACCACCAGGAAGCGGGCGGCCAGGACAAGTCCGATCGCAGAGAGCCACATCCCTGCCCAGCGCAGCTCGAGGGGAATGACCAGCAGTTCGAGCCCGAGCAGGAGGAAGAGCAGCGCATTCAGGATCTCATCGACCAGCGTCCAGAACCCGCGCACGTAGCGCTGGGTGACATCGCTCATGGCGGTCTTGAATCCCCGGTCTCCCACGACGAGGCCCGCCGCGACGACCGCGATGGGCCCGCTAAGATGAAGCGCGCCCGCAAGGGCATAGGCGCCGACCGCCAAGGCGAGGCTAAGCCCGACCTCCACCGCGTAATCATCGATCGCCCGCATGGCCGAGACGACGATCCAACCGGCCGCGGCGCCGAGGAGCAGCCCGCCGAGCGCTTCGACGCCAACAGAACCGAGCGCGGCCAGGGGGTGAGGCTCGCCCCCCGCCGCCACCGCCACGGCCGCGGTGAACAAGACGATGCCCACGCCATCGTTGAAGAGCGCTTCGCCCTGGAGCACGGCTTCCACGGACTTGGAGAGCCCGCCCTGCTTGACCGCGGCCAGGACCGCGATCGGATCGGTCGGGCTGATGAGCGTGCCGAACACCAAGGCCCACGGCAGCGACAACGGCAGGCCCAGCGCCTTTGCCGTCAGCCAGAGTCCGCCGCCGACGAGGGCCGTGGAGACGAGCACCCCGACGGTCGCAAGGCTGAAGACCGCTCCCATGCGTCTGCGGAGCTCCGCCAGATCAACCTGCATCGCGCCGGCGAACAGGAGCAGGCCCAGCATGTCGCGCAGGACGGTCTGCGGAAAATTAAGGCCGCCGATCTTCCCAATGAGATGGGTGGCGAAGTTGGGCGCTTGGAAAGCGGCCGCGGTCGCGAGGAGCGTTCCGCCGCAGACCAGCCCTGCCAGCACCATGATGGTGGCGGTCGGCAGGTGCATGTACCGCGCGTTGATCCAGCCGGCGACGCCGACAACGGCCAGGAAGGCGGCGACAAGGTCGAGCGCGGTCATTTCAGCCCCGGTCGGTCGTGGGGGTGCAAGGTATCGTCACCCCGGCCAAGGGAAGCAACCCGCACGTCCGGAGGTTGCCGCCTCGTCGTCCATCCCGTCCGAAACGATCCCGCGACCCGTCGATGGAATCAGCTGTTCCGCCCACAGCCGGCGCGGCGCGAGGAAGTTACGGGTTCCTCCCCTACATCATGGCGGCCGGCGCGATCGGCCTCGCTGCCGGCATGTCTTCCTCGACACCCATCCGGGCTCAGCATGAATGGACCGACGGTCCTGCCTATGCTGCGGGGCCGGAGGTTGCGCGGCAGGTCTTGTCCGCCATCGGCGGTGGGAGGATCACCCCAACCCGTCACGCGCGACGATCCGAACAGGGGGCAGCCCGACGACGTCAAACGTGGCGGAGGCGATCTGAAGGCCCGCCGCGTCGTAGGCGGCCAATATCTCACGGGTCATGGTGTCTTTCAGTTCGCGAACGCCGTGGGTCCGGGCCACGAAGCGTACGGCCAGTTCGACCCAGTTGTCGGTCATCCTCAAGTAGACCCGTGGCTCAAAGCTTGGCTCCGACATGAAATACCGGCGCTGCAGCTCGCGAGCTTCCTCCTGGCCCATCCTGACGAATTCGCCGGTGTGGCGGCGCGCCACGTCAAGCAGGATGGCCTCGGCGCGCGCGCGATCGGCGCCGTAGCCGATCGGCGTCGACAGTTCCTCGAACAGGAAGCCGAATTCGCGGGTGTAGTTATAGACCGGCTCGTCGAAAATCTTCGCATTGGTGATGCTCACCATGCGGCCGGTGTACTGCCTGGCCTTCACCCAGACGGCGGGGTCGGCGCCTTGCACCGCCGGAGGCTGGCCCATCTCCATGATCGTGGTCTGCATGAAGTCCAGGGCCACCACGTCGCCGCGCACGCCTCCCATGACGATGCGGTCGCCGACGTTGAACGTCTTGCCGCGTAGGATCACGAAGTAGCCGGCGAAGGCGGTGATGACGCGCTGCAGCGCGAAGGCGACGCCCGCGGTCACCAACCCCAGCGCCGTCGCCAGGCGCGTCGGATCATCAAACCAGATCGATACGACGCCGATGATCATGGCGAGGGCGCTGGCGATTTTCACCACCTGCCGCGCCCAGAACTTGAACCGCGGATAACGGTCCCCGCGCGTCACCGCTCCGACCGCCGAGCCGATGAGCCGTCCCGTAAGCCAGGCGACCAGGATGAAGGCCATCGTGAGAAGCAGCTTGCGGCCGTTCTCGGGCGTCACCCCGATCAGTGTCACCCCCACAAGCTGCAACGCGTCGTTGGGGCCCGTGAAGCCCATGAACCTCGCTCACTGTCGCGAAGACCAGAACCGCCAGTCTCAGCACCTGTTCCCGTTTGGGCGGCGCCGGGGTCGCTCTCCCCGGGGCCGCGACGGCCTTGCCGGTGAGAGGCTCGCGCTTTCTGGAACGACCGGCCGTGCATCGGGTCCGAGCGCGGGCCGCTCCAGCCCGCGCCGGCACGAAACTATAGGACCCGCGCTCCGCGCAGCGCCCGCGTCGACGCCGCTGCGCCGCCTGCGCAGATCCTCACGCCACCGCGACCCGGCGACGACGCATCACCGCGCCGACCGCGCCGAAGCCGGCGATCAACATTGCCCAGGTGGCGGGCTCCGGAACCGCCGCGTTCGGAATGGCGCGCACCTCGAAGGCGATGTTGTCCATGCCCACGTCGTAGCCGTTGGGGCCCCACCGAAGCCGGATGCCATCCCCGAAGAAGTCGCTGGCGACCTCGACGTGGTTGTGCGCGCCGGGATTGGTGCTGAGCCGGCCGGACAGGATGTCGCTCCCCCCCAAGCTGCTGATGGCGACCGGCGAACTGTCGAACCTCTGCAGGTAGGCGCCGAAGTCGAACGAGATCAGAGCGATCTCGTACCCTGGCGCGGCCTTCAGCGTGATCTCCGAGAAGGTGGTGCTGCTGCCGCCCCAGACCACACCCTCGAGGTCGCCGAACCCAGGCCCCCACCATTTCAGAACCGGATCGACGACACCGGTCCGGGTATCCACCGCACGATAGCTGACATCGACCCCCTCGGCGTCCCCGTATCCGGCCGAAATCTCCGCCCCGCTCGAGCATGCCTTGCTGGCGGTCTTGCAGATGGCGCCGCTGAAATCGAGCACATGGATCGCGGCGGACGCCGGCTGGGCCGCAGCATTCGCGGCCATGAAAATCGCCGCCATGATCGCGGCGCGCCGGTATGATTGAAGCATCGTCAACTCCCACTCGTTGTGGGCCGACGACCACCTGACACGCGCCACGGCTCAAGCGATGGCCGACGAGCGACGCGATCCGTCGACGAGCGCCTCACGCCTTCGCCCGTGAGGGGAAATCCCGTCACCGCTTGCGCCAGACCGGCGAGCCACCCGCAAAGCGGCGGGTCCGACCGTGAGACCGGCAGTCGAGGGAGCGGACATGGCGCGAAAGGGCCGCAACCGGAATTGGGGCGGGGTCAGAATCCAGGCGCTTGCCCAGCATCCCCAGGCCGCTCACCTGCGCTGTGACGGACGCGGACTTCCATTCCCGGCTGGGGCAGGAAGAGCTCGCACGTCACGCCTTCCGGCCGCCAGTCGATCTGCACCTTGCCTGCGGTCGGCCCGTCCAGCGCGCGCTCGATCACGCGCGAGCCGAACCCCCGTCGGGTCGGCTTCGACACCGGAGGCCCTCCCGATTCCATCCACCGGATCCGCGCACCCCCGGGCTCCACGGCCCAGGACAGCGTCACCCGTCCATCTTCGCAGGACAGCGCCCCGTATTTTGCGGCGTTCGTCGCGAGTTCGTGCAGCACCATGGCAACAGCCTGGGCGTTCGGTGGCGACAGCAGGAGGTCTGGACCGTCGAGCCAGACCCGCGGGGCGGCCTCGCCGAGGGTGAAGGGCGCGAGCTCGTCGTTGGCTAGGCGTCGAAGTTCCGCACCTGCCCAACGGGAATCGGCGAGCAGTTGGTGTGTCCGGGCCAGGGCATGAACCCGCCCGCGGAGGACCTCGCGCAGTTCCCCCTCCCCGGCGCCGCGGCTGAGCGCAATGATGCTCTCGACCACGGTCATCAGGTTGTTGGCGCGATGGTCCACCTCGCGCGCGAGAAACCGCAAGCGGTCTTCGGCATGCTTCTTCTCGGTGACATCCATCGCGATTCCGAGGACGCCAGCGGGCTCGCCGGCGTCATCGGTCAGAGCTTCAGCTCGCGTGTTGAACCAGCGGATCTCCCCGTCGGCGCGGCGATAGCGGTATTCGACCTCGAAATGGCGTTCGCCGCGCTCCCTGGCCGCCGCGGCCTCGGCAGCGATCCGCTCGAGCTCGCCGGGAAGGTAGTTGGGTGCGAGTTCCTCCATCGTCGGACGGGCGTCAGGCGGCAGCCCGATCAGCCGGTTCAGATGCGGACTCGCCCCGATCACGCCTTCCGTCGTGATGCGCCAAGCCGCCATGCGGCCGGCGCGCAACGCCATCTGCAACTGCTGCTCGGACTCGAGCACCGCGTCGTTGGCAATCTTCCGGTCCGTGACGTCGATGAGCGTACCGACATAGCGGGTCGCCTCGCAGCGTCCGTCAGGCCCCTCCTCGAAAATGGCCTCGCCGACGGCGCTGACCCACCGGAGCTCTCCGGTGGGCCGAACGATCCGATATTCGTACGGCGTACCGTCACGTACGTCAGGATCGAGCGCCCGCGCGGCTTGGGCGGAGGTCCTCGGCAAGTCCTCCGGGTGGGTGACCGCAGCGACCATCTCGTAGGTGACGATCCCATCCGGATCGAAGCCACAGATCGCTCGGGCCTGCGGCGAATATATCATCTCGTTGGTGGCGAGCCGCCATTCCCAGACTCCCACACCGGCGGCCTGTGTCGCCAACCGCAGCCTCGCCTCGTTCTCGCGAAGGTCTGCCTCGGCCTGGCGAATGCGCGTCTCGGCCTCGGCCTGGGCGCTCACATCGGTGTTCGTGCCGAACCAGCGCGAAATGCGTCCATCGCCATCGCGGATCGGAACTACCCGCGCAAGGAACGGGCGGAAGCCGCCATCGCGTCCCTTAAGCGGGAAAACCATTTCATCCGGACGACCGGCGGCGAGGGCCGCCGCCCACCGGCGGCGGACTTCTGGCAGCATGGCAGGGTCGTGAATGACCGCAAGCCCCTCCTGACTCAAGGTCTGGGCGTCCTTCCCGACGTAGGCCATCCAAGCCTCGTTCACCCAGGTGATGGTCCCGGCAGCATCTGAAATCCAGCATGGAATGGGGAGGTGTTGCGCCACCTGCCGAAATGGCAGGTCGTCGTCCGGCCGCCCAACGAAATCCATCCGCTGCTCCCCCCGGCGAACTGAGCCGTGCTCAACGCAACGTCTACAGCCAAGGTCCGTTGCATCGGTGGTCCTCGGCTAAAGCAGCGGTCGGCATCTGGGTCGCTCGGACGCTGCCACTTCGGTTGAGCGGCTGGGTCTGGTGCATGTTTGACAACACCGCCTCTGGCGCGGCCGCCGCCGACGCCTCGGCCCTTCGACGCCTCCTCCGCGCGCCGCGGGGCCGATCCGGCGTGCTACCTAGAGCGCCTCCTTGCCGCAGGGCCGCCGTGGCCCACGGGGCTGGCGCCGCAAGCGCTGGCGTTTCATCCGCGTGACCTCAGCGCCGTCCTACAGCGCAATGAACTGGAATGAGGTTGGCGGACGGTGGCGGACATCTGGGCGTTCTCCCCGCCTGGGCCTGCTTCCGTCTCGTTTGGGACGATTGCCCGCTCCGCACGCATTCGGGCCCCAATGATCTGTGCCGTCCGTGACGTGCACGCCTGCGTGGGCTGCTGTGCTCGATCGAACCTTCCCGGCGCCATGGTCCCGCGGGGAGGCGCACGAGCCGGATGTTTTTTTGGATGATCAGGTCGCGCGACCATCGCGCCGCGCTCGCCGGATCGGTCCCGCGACAAGGGTTGGCGAGGTTTCGCCTCCCTCTGGGCAGGGTTCGGAACCTCAGTCGTTCGCTGCCTCTCACCAGGCGCGGGCAAGCTACGAGCCAGCAGGAGGACAGGGCCATCGGCGTCAGAAGCAGACGTGCGTCACCCTCCACAGGTCTTCGGTCAGCGCGGCGTCAGGTGGTGACGCTCGCTGAGCGATGGAAGCGGCCTTCGCGGCGGCCTCGCGCGGCTCTCGTCGCGCCGCCGTGCGATCGATGCGGCTCGAGGGGAACAGGTCACGGGCCTCGCGGCTTCCATCGCGAAAGCAGGAGGCAATCCCATGAACCATCTTTCCGCCCGGACCGGCGCCCGTCTGGTTTCGGCCGACCGCGTCCAGGGTACGGCGGTCTACAACGGTGAAGGCGAGCGGCTGGGGACCATCGAAGGTTTTCATCGACAAGGTCTCCGGGCACGCGGAGTTCACCACCCTGGCGTTCGGCGGCATGCTGGGTATGGGTCAGAAGAAGCACCCGCTCCCCTGGGCGGTGCTCACCTACGATCCGAGCGTTGAAGGCTTCCGTGTCGACCTGGAGAAGCGGATCTTGGACGAAGCGCCGAGCTACGATGACGAGCACCTGAGCGGCGCCGACACGGCGTGGGAAACGGCCGTCCGCGGGCACTTTGGGTTCGCGTGATTCCGACGTTCGTCGACCGGTAGGTCCCAACCAGGTTGTTCGCCGCGCCAGGTTGGTGGAGGACAGCACCGCGCCTCGGACGCGCACGAGCCTATCGTCCACCGTGGTCGGGGCCACCCACTTCAGTTCCACCATCGGCATCTTGGCGGCTGCCTGTTTGGCGTCGGCCCGGCCGCTCGCCGGCCTGCGTCTCGCCGTCGCAAGGCCCGCTAGAGCACCACCCTTCGGCCAGGGAATGACTGTTCAGCACTCGGCCGAGGGCTTGCATGACCTCGACGTGGGCTGCCCGGATCCGCCTTCCGGCACGCGTCGAAGCCGGTTTTGATCTGGTCGGGGTGGTTGCGCCGACAGCGCTGGTCACGGTCCTGTTCGGGCAAGCCGTCAGGCGAGAGCTCGCGGCGCAGATCCGCGGGGGCGCGTGGACGGCGACCGGAGCCGAGGATGCCGTCAATGGAGGATTTGCTCCACATAGTTGATGTTCACGATGCGGCCGTCCTTCACCTGATAGACGGTCAGTTCGTCGGCCACCTTGCCATCGGGGCGACCGGTGACCCGGTCGTGGGCGACGACCTTATCGCCGAGAACGATCATCTCGATGAGCTCGACCTTGATTTCCGCCTTCTCGGCGAAGGACTTGGTGTAGACGGCGCGGGCGTGGTCGATGCCTTCGGAGGCCAGTTCGCCCGGGAACCGGTACTTGCGGATATCGGGGGCGTATAGCGCCAGGAACGCCTCCAGGTCGTGACGATTTGCAGCCTCGGTATAGGCACGCACGACCGCCTCCGGGCTCGGGGGCGACGTCGGCTGGGCAAGCGCCGGCGTGACGATCGCCAGAGACGCGGGGCGAGTAGAAGATGGTGGTGCTTCATCGGATGCCTCATGGAGGGACTCGGCGTCGTGAGCGGCCGGGTCCTTCGCAGGCATCACTGACAGCGCGAAGCTGAGCCGCAGATGAACGAGCCGCACCGAACCTCCCGGTGTTGCGGACCGTTGGATTCGGAACCCCTCAGCCCCTTTAGGCATGAGCCAAGCGCCAGTTGCGGACTTTCTCATCGGCGGCGGAAGCAGACTTTGAACCGCCCAGTTGTCGTGGCGCGAGATCTGGCCCGGCCAACAGGGTGATCAGCGGGTCGGCCGCCGGCGCCCGAGGCTGGCGCCGCAAACGCCGCGCGACTAGGCTGACGCAAACATGTCTGATGCGCTGCCCGCCACGTTCACTCGCCAAGACCTGTACGATCGCGTGTGGAGCCGACCGATGAGCGCCATCGCGCGCGAGCTGTCGCTCAGCAGTAATGGGCTCTCCAAGATCTGCGATCGCCTGCTCATTCCCTATCCAGGGCGCGGCTATTGGGCCAGGGCGGCCGCCGGTCGCGCACCCGAACGGCCGCCGCTTTCGCCGCCGCCCCCCGGCGTCGACGATCCCATAGTCTTCGGCCGTGCCCGCGCGCCCTCGCGACGCCGTCGCACCCGCGCGCCCGCCGCTGAGCGCGAAGGCCAGCTCCTGGACGCCGCGGCGACCCTGATCACCGAGGCCGGCCTTCCCGCGCTCACGATGAAGCGCGTCGCACGCCGCGTTGGCATCAGCGAGGCCCAGGCGCACAATTACTTCCGCCAGCGAAGGGACCTGCTCGTCGCGCTCGCGCGCCGTGAGCTCACCGCGATGGAGGGCCGGCGGCGCGCCGAGATCGCGCGGGGCCATGACCGCTATACGAAAGTCGCCCTTTCCACGATCACGTACCTGCGAGAGGCGGCCGACCGCGGGGCCCTGGTGCAGGTCCTGACCCAGTCGCCCGAGGTGCGCGAGGCGCTGAAGGCCGAGCGCGCGGCGACCCAGCAGGCCGATCGCGCCCGGGTCGTCGGCAACCTCACGGGAACCTACGGGGTGCCGCGCGACGCCGCCCGGGCGATGACCTCGGTCCTGACGGCGATGTGCCTGCGGGCCGGGCGGCTTGTGGCCGGCGGCAAGCTCAGCCTCGAGGCGGCCGAGCGGCTGACCCTGGCCATGACCATGACCGCCAACCGCGACCTCGTGCGGCGTTACCGTGGGTCGGCGGACGGGGTCTGACCACCGGGCTGCAGCGCCTCGATGGCCGAGTCCAACAGCTGCCGGGCGATGTCCAGGCCACGCTCCAGAGGAATATCCCCCTGCCAGACCAGGCGCCCCATCTCCTCGGGGATGGCCTGAATCAACAGGACCGCCGCCAGCGCCTCCTTGGCCGGCAGCTTCAGCGCGCGGCGCGCCCGGCGGCCGAAGCCACGCAGGAACCGGTCGCGGACCCGCTGCACGTCGGGGGCCAGACGGCCGCGCATGTAGGCGTCGCGCAGGATGAAGTGCGCCAGGGGGCCGCGGACCGCCACGTGACGCAGGTAGACATCGGCGCTCGCGTGAGCCGCGGCCATCAGGTCGTCGTGAGCCATCGCCGCGGCGAGACCGGCCGCCTCGAGCGCCGCGTCCTCCTGCGCCAACACCCGATTGAAGAGGTCGGCCTGAGTGTGGAAGTAACCGTAGATCAGGCTCCTCGACACGCCAGCGCGCGCCGCGAGGGCTTCCAGCGATAGCGGCAGATAGCCCTGGGCGAGCACCAGGGCGCTCGCGGCGTCCAGGATATGCCGGCGGCGCTCCTCCGCCGAAAAACGCTGCGTCGACGCCAATCTGCCCCCCGCTCGTCTCGCTCTTACCCGGCTTCCAGCGCCACGCGAAGACAAGCCTCGGGATTGCGCACCACAGGCTCGTCAGTCATATTGGTGCAAATGTCAGAACGAGGACGCGCCATGTCGTACGCCAACGGTCGGATCATTCACGACGCCGACAGCCACGTCATGGAGCCTGGCGACTGGCTCGCGCCCCACGCTGAGGGCGTTCTGGCCGAGCGCCTGATGCCGCGGGCCACGCCTGAACGGATCGCGAAGCAGGTCGAGGCTGCCCGTGGCCGCAAGGGCGACGCCGCCGCCAGCACCGTGGCCGCGACCGATCTCATCGCCGGGCCGAAGGGCTGGATCGCGTATGGCGCCTTCGACCCGGAGGAGCGGCGCGACGCCCTTGATCGCCTGGGCTTCAGCCGGCAGCTCGTGTTCGCCACCTCGTCGCTGGCCACGTTTCGCACGTCCAGCCAGCCCGACGTCCTCTACGGCGGAGCCCGGGCGCACAACCACGCCATGGCCGCGTTCTGCGCAGACCCGCGCCTGATCGGCGTCGCCTTCGTGCCGCTCGACGATCCGCAGCGCGCGCTGGAGACGGCGGCCGACGCGATCGAGGCCGGCTGCGGGGCGATCTGGACGCCCTCCACGCCGGCAGGCGGCGTCTCGCCCGGCCACCCCGACCTCGACCCGTTCTGGCGCCTGCTGGCCGACACAAAGACGCCGTTCATGCTGCACATCGGCACGGGGTCGCGGGTCCTCCCGCCCGAGTACGCCAACAATGGAAAGCCGCGCTCCCCCGACCTGCACGGCGGCGGCGAGAACCTGCGGTTCAAGGACTTCGTCGTCCTGCCGTTCTCGGCCCAGATGTTCCTTGCAGCGCTGATCTACGACGGTCTGTTCGACCGCGTTCCCGGGCTGCGCGGTGGCGTCATCGAGTTCGGCGCGGCCTGGGTCCCCGGCTTCCTGCGTCAGCTCGACCTCGGCTACAAGAGCTTCAGCCGCACGGATCCGCTGCTGCAAGGCCTCTCCATGAAGCCGTCGGAATACATTCGCCGGCACATCAAGTTTACGCCGTTCCCAGGCGAGGACGCCGGCCATCTGATACGGGATGCGGGCGCAGAACTCTTCCTGTTTTCCAGCGACTATCCGCACCCGGAGGGCACGACCGATCCCATCGGCCGCTTCGAGCGGACGTTTGATGGGATCTCGGACGAGGACCGCGACCGGTTCTACCGCCTCAACTTCGAAGAAATGATGGGCGACGCCACGGCGTGAAGGTTCGCGCGAGGTTTCCGCGAGCCCGTAGGGGGAGGCTCTGGCGGCGCCGATCTTTAGCGACGGCGTCCTCACCGGCGCTGCTATTCGAGCGTCGCGGCTTGGCTCCCTGAGATCCGCAGAGTCCTGGCGCGGCGGCTGGCGCGCTACGACATCGACGCCCAATGGGTCGAACGCCTGACGGCTTCGGCGGCCACACGATCATGGCCGCGATCACCCAGCCGAAGCTCGGCGCTCCGCCGTGGGCGGATCCCGAACGCTGCCGGCGCAACAGTCCGCTCATGTTCGCCGACAGGATCCGTACGCCCCTGCTGCTGGTGCACGGCTGGCGCGACCAGATCCCCTATGCCGGCTCCCAGGCGATGTACTCGGCCCTGTTTCGGCAGTGGAAGGACGCCCAGTTCGTGACCTATTGGGCCACCGACCACATGAACGTCAGCCCCGGCGACGTTCGCGATGTCTGGGCCCGGACATTCGCCTTCCTCGACGAGCATATCGGGGCCTCCCCTAACCGCGCAGCGCGGCGCACATGAAACTGCGGAGCGGGCCCGCTCCAGCGGCAAGGACGACAAGGTCGTCACCGGGCCCGAACCGGTCCTCGGGATGCGACGGTAATCTCAGGGCCCCGACCGCGACCTTTTCGGCCGTCCGCGGCCGCGCCAGGGCCAGGGGTCGGATCGGCCGTCCTCGGTGGGTCGCCCGCCGGCTCGCCGGTCGGCAGCCGACCTCCCGCCGGGATGAGATCCTGAACCGCTCGCCCCAGGCGGGCGCCTCCAGCAAGCTTGGCGGCCGCGCCGTTGCGGCGCACGAGGCGTCCCCATGGTGTCAGGAGGGCGGGTCGTCGTCGCCAGGTGCGAGGGCCGGGTCGCGGGTCCGCGGCTCGCGGAACGGGGTGAGCACCGCCAGGGTCAGGAGGTTCGCCGCGCTGAGCACGATCGCGATCTCGATCCGCCCGAGGGCGACCGACACGCCCACGGCCCCGGTGTTCCAGACCGTCGCGGCCGTGACGAGGCCCTGAACATGGCCGCGCTGCTTCAGGATGGCTCCGCCACCGATGAAGCCGATCCCGGCGAGCACGCCCTGCAGCATTCGCGTCAGGCTCTCCGCGTCGGCGCCCGGCAGGCGGACAGCCAGCAGCGCATACCCACAGCTCGCCATCGCCACCACCGGCATGGTTCGAAAGCCGGCGCTGCGCCGGCCCTTGCCCCGCTCCCAGCCCAGTGGGAATGCGAGGAGGAACGCCAGTCCGATCCGGCCGAGATGCTCGGCGACGAGGCTCCAGTCCGGGATCAGCATCCGTGGCGACCGGCCAGGGGCCGCTCCCCTCGCCCCACAGCCGGCTGGCGCGATGCCTCCGCGCCACCGTCGCGGGATCGCCCTTGGCCGCGGGCGTAAGAGCGAGGGGCGTCTCGCGCCCCGTCCCCGACCGGCCTGGTCCTCGTGAGCTGCAAGCGCATGCCTCACCGACGTTGCTGTCCTCGAAAGGCTAACCGCCGCGGCCGCGGCCCGTTCCGCCGCTGGAGGTCTCCGCCCCTGCAGCGCTCGCGCAATCGTGTGCGGCGGGGCAGAACCGTCCCGGCCGGGAGGGGTTCTGAAGGTGACGCTTGGCGCTGCGCGCCGACACCCCAAACCATGAGGACGACGATGCCACCGAAAGGGCCGACGACCCGCGCCTTGAGCCTGCCGAACCTCGAGCCTGGCGACGTGGTGCTGGTGGCGGCGGCCGATCCGGCGGAGGTCGCGCATATGGTGGACGCCCTCGAGGAGGACGGACATTCCGTGGTGGGACCGGTGGAACGGGCCGCCCAGGCGCTCCTGCTCGCGGGCCACGCGCCCGTCAGTCGCGCCATCGTCTACGGCGCCCTGGCCGGCCGCCGTGACGGCCGCGAGCTCGCCGAGACGCTTCGCTCGACCTTCGGGATCGCGACGCTGCTGATCGATCACGGGCTCGATCCCGACGCGCCGGGCGGATGAGGCGCTCGAACCGTCGCCGATCTAGCGCTTGAGGATGGCCGCCAGCGAGCCGTCCGGCTCGGAAATGACCGCCTCGGCGTCCCGCTTGCGGCGGATGGCGGCTTCGAGGCAGCGGCCGTGGCGCAGGAGCACGGACAACTCCGACCTGACGACGCGGCTTACGGGGCCCAGCGCACGGACGTCCAAGTCACCGCGAACTGCAGCGCCACGAGAAGTCCCCGGGCCAGCACCCCGCCGCGAGCGCGACATCCTTCGCCAGGATGAGGGTGGAGAGGGTCGACCCCGGGGACGCACGCACGTGGGCGCCGGCCGGTCGCCCGCCGCGCCACGGGGGCGAGGGTCGGCCGAGCGCCGCGGCGAAGCGGGACCCGCCCCCCGGGGCCCTCGTGGGCGATCAGCGCCGGCGGCCGTAACCGTAGCCCAGCTGGCTGTCGGCGTTCTCCCAGCGAATCCGCGCCGACAGGCCGTCGAAACGCCGGTCCAGATCGGCCCGTTCCCCCAGGTCCAGACCGCCCCGCCGGTACTGGGTCTCCAGCCGGGCGATGCGGCGGAAGTCCGCGCGCAGGCCGCGCGCCTCCCCACGCGTCAGCGTCCCGGCCCGCAGGCCGGCATCGATGCGGCGGTCGAGTTCGCTCTGCCGCTGGTTGATGTTCATCCACACGCCCCGGGCGTCCTTCCAGCCCTCCCCTCCGAACCAGCCACGGGCGATCTGGGTGTCGTGCCGCTGAGTGCGGATCCGCGCGCTCAAACGGTCGAACCGGTCGTCGAGGGCGCGGCGCTCCGCGGCCGTGAGGCCATTGGCGCGGTAGCCGGCCTCCAGCCTGGCGATGTCGCGAAACTCCTCGCGCAGCCGCTGGGCTTCCGGTCTCGTGAGGTCCCCGGTGCGCACCCCCGCGTCGATCCGGTCGTCCAGACGCGCCTGGCGCTCGTTGATGGACGTCCATCGCTGCGCCAGCGAAGGTGTCGCGGTCGACGCGAGGGCAAGGGCTGCGAGGGTCAGGGTGAGATGTCGCATGCTATCTCCTGGCGTCCGGCGGACGCGGCAAGGCGCTGGAACGGGTGGACCGCCGCGGCCCTGCGCCGTTCCCCAGGCGCCAAACAACGCGACGCAATCCCACCCGTTCGATCGCATCACGATATGTTGCAGGCTCGTACGTGGACGAAGCTTCCGCGGGTTGCGCACGACGCGTCGCATGGCTGTCCACGGGCCTGCACGCGGCGCTCGCCGTTGCGCTGCAGACCGTGCACAACGGGAGAACAGCGGGCGGCTGCGACGTGGATCTGGTGGAGATGCAGATGCCGGTCCTGGACAGCCTGTCGGCGCTCCGCGCCAGTCGCGAACCGGTGCGCCGTCTTGGGGCCGCGCGCACCCCCATCGTCATGATGACCGCCAACGCCACGGGCGATCCTCGCCGGCGGGCGCCGACGCCGGAGCGGACCCGCCTGTGAGCAAGCCGATCACGCCCGAACGGCTCGACTCAGGGATGGCCTCCGCCCTTCACCCGACAAACCAGGCGTCTCAGCGGAGTTACGGCGGCGCTGGCGCCGGCTCCTCCAGCGCTGCGCACTGAGCGTTTGGCGCCGGGGATGCTCCATCGCCGCTGGCGTGACCCGTGCGCGAGATTTCGGCGAGACTTCGACTGTGCTCCGCGCCCTGAGGCCCCACCTCGTCCAGGCGGGCCGCACAGTCGCGGCAGGCCTCAGTCCGTCTGCCGCTCGCCGGTGGCGCGCTCGACGGCGAAGGCGGCGGAGAAGCCGTGCAGCACCGTGGAGACCAGGACCGCGAGGGCGGTGATCGCCCAGAGCTGCGCTTCGTTGGTCAACCGGGCGTGGCTGCCAGCGTAGCTCAGATAGTAGATCGAACCCACGCCCCGCACACCGTAGACGGCCACGACCAGGCGCTCGGGTGTTCGAAGCTTCGTTCCCAGGAGCGACAAGAGTCCTACGGCGGGCCGGATCACCACGATGAGCGCGATCGCGATCGACGCGCCGAACGGATCCAGCGCTTGCAGCAGCGCAGGCATCGCAGCGCCCAGGCCCACGAGCAGGATCGCCGTCAGGGCATGCTCGATCGTCTCCGAAAAGTCGTGGAGGCGGACATGGAAGGCATGGTCGGATTCGATCCGGCGCAGGCAAAGGCCCGACACGAAGGCGGCGACGAAGCCATACCCCTCGAGCAGCTCGGTCAGGCCATAGGCGATGAACACGCCCGCGAGGGCGAAGACCCCTGCTTCGGTCTTGGCCAGCGCATTCTCACGGGGAAACTTGAACAGCACCTGGCCCAGCAGCCAGCCGATCGCCGCGCCGCACGCGGCGCCGGCGGCGATCCGGTAGGCGACGTCGCGGGCCGCCCAGACGCCGATCAGCTCAGGGGTCACGATCGCTGCGGCCGCGACGGCGAGGCTCAGGTGCACGAAGGGGAAGGCCAGGCCGTCGTTCAGGCCCGCCTCCGTGGTGAGCGTGAAGCGCACCGGATGCTCGCCGCCCTCGGTCGGGCGGCCGACCTGCACATCGCCGGCAAGCACCGGATCTGTCGGCGCGAGGACCGACCCCAGAAGCAGCGCGCCGGCCAGCGTCATCCCGGCGAAGTGCCATCCCACAACGGCCACGCCGAGGATGGTCAGCGGCATCCCCACCGCCAGTAGTCGCACGGTCGGGCCCCAGCGGGCCACGCCTGGAACGCGATCGAGGCGCAAGCCCACCCCGAAGAGCCCGACCACCACGCACAGTTCGCTCACGATCTCCCACGCCTTCGGCGCGGTGATGGGGCTGATCGCTTCGGGCATGCCGTCGATCCAGCCGAACAGCAGCCAGCCCAGCCCGATGAGCAGCGCCGAGGCCGCGGGTTCTCGTCCGGAGAAGAACCGCGGCAGCCAGTAGGCCAGGATGATGGCGAGGCCGAGCGCCGCGAGCAGCACGTGGTAGCTGGAGAACTCGAACACGCAGGGGCTCCCTTCAGGAGCCATACGCGCGACGACGACAGGGGTTCGGATCTTCGTGCGCCCGGTCCTGCCGCAATGAGCCGCGCGGGAGGCCGCGGATCCATCCGACCGCCATTCTCACCCCGCGTGTCCCGCCGCCCGTCCGCCGGCCCTGGGACGGGTCATTGGGACGCGCGCGGGGAACCCGGCGGCTCCGAAGGCTCATCCGCGTTCAGACCGCGGGAGGCGCATCTCGAACGTCGAACCCTGTCCCGGGGAACTGGCGACCGAGAGAGCGCCCCCAAGCAGTCCGGCGATCCTCCGGGCCGAGGGCAGGCCGAGGCCGAAGCCCCGCACTGTCCTTCCTGCGGCGCGACGGAAGCTCGTGTCCGTGTCGAAGAGACGCGCGGCGTTCTCAGCGCTCAGGCCCTCGCCGTCGTCGCAGACGAAGATCGCCACCGTTTGGTCGTCGACGACCCGGGCGCCGATCTCCACCGTGCGTCCGCCGGAGTGCTTTATGGCGTTGTCGAGCAGGTTCCCAAGGGCGCGCCGCAGGAGATCGCGGTCGGCGATCCCGTCCTCGCAGGCGTCCACCATCACCAGCGCCACGCCGGCCTCCCCGGCGAGGGGCGCATATTGCAGGATCAGGTCCTCGCACACCTCCCTGGGGCTCACCGGTCCTAGCCGGACGGCAACGGCGCCGGCTTCGAGGCGGAGGTGCTCCAACATTCTCCCGAGCAGGTCCTCGACGGATCGGAAGGCGGCCCGGCCGCCCGCCACGGCCGCGTGACGGGACCCTGGCTTCGCATCCGCCAGCAGGTTGAAGTAGAGCCGCGCCGCCTGGATGGGCTGCTGGAGGTCGTGCGAAGCCGCGGCGATGAAGCGCTCCTTGGCGTCCCGCTCCGCCGACACGTCCGACAGGGCATCCGCCAACTTCTGGCGGGCGTCCTCCGCCTCGAAGCGAGCGACGACGGCCGCATGAACGCTGCGATGCAGCGCGCGCTGCAGGACCACGGTCGTCAGACCGAACACGATGAGGAAGGCGACGACCGGGCCGCGGAGCGGCGCCTCGCCCGCAAGCCAGAACACGGTCGCGGACAGCAGGATCGCAGCAACACCGGCGAACGTCCCGGGGTCGGCGGCGTCGCGCGCGTGGAGCAGCACCAGGATGTACCAGGCGTACAGCATGGTCATGTAGAGCTGCAGGGCCAAGCTGGCCCCGGGCAAGAGGATCCACACGCTCGCGGCGATCCCCAGGTTCGTGGCGCTCGTGGCGATCAGGAAGTAGCGACGCCAGAACGGCCCGACATGCCCGCGCTGCCGCTGCCCGTTCGTCCCCGCAGGTATCGCGATCAGCAGGGGCGCGATCGCTGCGGCCATGTACGTCAGCCACGTTACGAGCCGCACGCGCGGCGTCACACCCCAGAACAGCCAGCCGATATGGGCGATGGTCACGGCCAGGATGAGCGCGCCCAACACCGACGGAAGGAACGCGCTGAGGGCCATCGCCCCGAGAACGCGCCGGTCTGCGACGTTCAGATCCGGTGGGCGTCCGGGCGCCGGAGGGGCCGTGACCCGGGTCGCCGGGCCATCGGGCCCGGCACGCATGACGTCGGCCGCGGCGCCGTCAGCGGATCCTGGCGGCGCCGCGCACGGTCGCCGCGGTGTCAAAGAAGACCCGCCTTCTGGGCGATGGACACGGCTTCGGTGCGGTTGCTCGCCTGGAGCCAGGCCATGAGACGCTGGACGTGGATCTTTACGGTCGCGGGGGAGAGCCCGAGTTGCCGGGCGATCTGCTTGTTCGTCCGGCCCTTCGCAATCAGACCCAGGACCTCGAGCTGGCGCCGCGGCAGCCGCGCCGTCCCGGGCTTCCGGAGTTGTGGGAGCCTTGCGCCGAGGGCTTCCACGAGCCGCTCCGGGTCGGTGTGTTTTGGATAGATCCCAGACACCCCGCAGTGAGACACCGCCTCGAGCAGGAGGGCGTCGTCAACCCCGGTCACCACCATGACGATGGCGTCGGGCGCGCGGACCTGCAGTTCCCGAAGACCGGCGAGGGGTTCGGACCCGGGCATGCAGACGTCCACCACGCAAAAATCGGGCTTTGCGTCGGCGAGCGCCCAAGCGCCAGGATAGTCTCCCGCCTGGGCAAGCTCGATGTGTGGCCAGTGGTGACGCAGCGTCGCCGCGAGCGCTTCGCGCATCAGGGGATGATCGTCGCAGACGATTCCCCGGGTCGGCGCGCCCCGTTCGGCCTCACCGCGGCCGGGCCTGGGCGGCGCCACCGTGTCAGGCGCTGCCGCGGCGGGCCCGCCGTTCACGGCGCCGGTGCTTGCCGGGCTAAGCGCGGCGCAGGATCGGGGCATGAGGAACTCGGCGCGACACGGGGGTTCTCTGACAGAAGTTTGGGCCTCGATGTAGCTGAAAGCGCAGGTCCGCAACGCGATCCCAAAGTCGGTGGGCGACCTGGCCGAGGCGGCGGCGGGCGCCGTCGCTCACCGACGCTTCGCGACGACCCCGTCACACCGAAAGGGATCCACAGCTCGGCTTTAGGAACCAAACCCACCCCACCCGGCCTTAGCTCCGACCATTGCCGGACGGCTTCATGCCCGGCGAAGGCCGCTGGGAGCACCGGGTGCGGAGTTTGAGTCGGACGATCAGATGGATGGCGCTCGGGACGGTCGCGGTGGCCGGAACCGGTGTCGGGCTGGTCCCGATCCTGGCCGTCACGCCGGCCGGCGCGGCATCGACGGCCGCACGCCCCCTGCTGCAGGACCCTCTGCGCTGGCTGGCCCTTCGCTCGCCCGGCGAACGACCCGGCGGGGCGCTCGTGAGCGTCAAGCCGCCGCGCGGCCTTGCAGCGGCGCCGCCAGCGGCCCCGGCTGCGCCCCCGAGGCTGTCCATGCTTCGGACGCCTCCGCCGCTCGGGCCCGCGGCGCCGATCGGGCCGCCGCAGGGGCCGCTCGCAGCGTTTCCCGACACGATGCCGACCCTTCCGCCGCTACTTGCGGACATCCCGCCCGAGGCGCCGCCGATCCTGGTCGGAACGCCGCCGCCGCTCGTGCCGGTGACACCGCTTGTTCCCCCCGCCCCGCCCACCGCGGCCGTGCCCGAGCCGTCGGCCTGGGCCCTGCTGATCCTCGGCGTCTTCGGCCTGGGCGGCGTCCTGCGCCGGCGCAACCGCGCGTCCCGCGCCGCCAGCCGGCCCTGATCGGCGACCATGCGTTTCCGTGTCCGGATCGTCTCAGGCCTGACGCTTTCCATCGCCCTTTTCGGCGTGAGCGGCTGTCGAACGGACGCTGGCCGACCCGGGGATGCGCCCCCGACCGTCACGACGCCTGTGGCGGCGCCAACCGGTCCCCGGGTGCGATACCCGCCCGACCGGCGGCCCGTCATGACGCTGCCGGACGGTGAGACCCGTCACATCGCCAGCGTGCTCCGCATCGAAGCGCCGATGCGATACGGCGACCAGGTCTGGAATGCCGACGGCGTACCCCCCGGACCGATCTGGGTGCGCGTGGACGTCGCCCGGCAGATCCTGTCGGTGTTTCGCGGCGGCCACGAGATCGGCTCCGCCGTGATCCTCTACGGTTCGGAGGGCAAACCCACGCCACGCGGCCGCTTCCACGTCCTGCAGAAGGCCGCGGACTACCACTCGAGGACCTATGACGCACCGATGCCCTTCATGCTGCGCCTGACCGACGACGGGGTCGCGATCCACGGTAGCCTGGTGCGCGAGGGTCGCGCCACCCATGGCTGCATCGGGGTGCCCGAGCCCTTCGCGCGGCGCCTCTTCCGGGAAATGGCGGTCGGCGACGACGTCTTCATCGTCGCCTGACGCCGCGGATAGGGTCCGCGCCGCGCCCCGGCGGCTGGACGCCGACTCCACGCGCGCGTCGGTGGCCGCCAGCTCCAGCACCGGCGCGCCGAACGGCTCGAATGGCTTGTGAACTCGCGGGCCCGCGTGCCTGTGGCGGCGGGCTTCAAAAGGCGCCCCCGAGCCGGCCAATCGGGCGCTTCATCCAGCTCGCCAAGACGTGCGGGACGAGCCAACAACCCGTGCGGGGGCGGTGGAACCCCGCCTCGAGAGACGACCGTCGACGTGGCGGGGTCTCCCGTTCCCCGTCCGGCGTCTCCCCGGTCCCAGCGCCGGCCGGTTCGGGCCGGCCGAACTAGTCGCAAGCCCCCGGCGCCGATACCCCTTCTTCGGCGACTTCCCGCCAGCAATCGGCCCGAGCCCGCTCAACGAACCAGGCCGCCGTCGCGCCGCCCGCGACAAAGAAGGCGACCGCGAGCAGGACGAACACCGCAGCGCGGCCGAAGGATAGACGCCACCACACAGCCGCTCCCCCTTCACATCGACCGGAGGCAAGCACCGCCTCACGCGCCCACCGGCTGACACCAGCCGAACGATCCGGCGCTGCCAGGCGCCGGCGAACCCGCCGGGCGGGCCTCGGCTGCGGGCTCCTCACCAATGAGGCGCCCCGGAAAATCTCCGCCCGGCCGCTGCTGCGTGGGGGGCGGCCTGGCCGCGCCGCGGCGGAAGCCGGACCGCTAGCGGCGGGCCCGGGCGGCGTCCTCGACCGCGCGCGCTTCGGCGATCACGGCCCTGGCCGGAGCCACGACATGTCGTTCGGATTCCTCGCGGAAGCGCCGGTCGAGGTGGTCCTGGTCATCGTAGTCGGCCTTGAGCGCCGGAAACCAGCTGCTCTCTTCCTCGAAGACGTGATGCAGCACCGCGCCCCTGATGTGCTCGAGCTTGTCCATCCAGTCCTGGCTGGTCGGGTCGATGCGCTCCAGCTCCGCCATCTGCATCTTCGCGGTCGTTTGCTCGGTATAGGCCAGGCCGGTCGCGGGCTTGTGGCCGGCCTTCGAGAAGGCCGGATAGAGGACCACCTCCTCGGCCAGGGCATGGCCGTTCAGAACCAGGCCCAGAGCCTGAAGGGCCTTGACCCGAGCCGGGCCTGAAGACGCCTTGCGGCAGGCCTCGAAGCCGGTCCGGATCTCGTCGTGGTGATCCAGGGCCAGCGACAGCCAGTCGCCGGGCGTCGAAAGCGCCCGCGCCTCGGCGGTCGCCTTCGCGCGCGCCTTGTCGCTTTCCGGCGGCGCCACGGCGCCCAGCGCCTTATCGATGATGGACATCAGATGTGTTCCCTCTTGGGTCAGGCCATCTCCGCCAACACCCCGCCTCGCCGCGGGTTCCGCCACCTAACAATCCGTGGATCGCTGCCGGATACCGCGCGCCCAACGGCGCTTTCGGCCCCGTCGCCGCCCGCAAGCCCTGTCCGGCGCACCGCACCTACGGACGGCAGCCGGCGCACCGCTTAGAGCGGGGAATGCTGATGGAAGGCGAGCCTCCAGTGCGCCCCGTCCCGGAGATAGCCCGAACTCACCAGCGCGGCGTAAGGCTGGCCGTCCGCCCGCGTGACCTCTGCTCTGTAGCTGATGAGAGCGACCTCGTCCTTGAGGCGCAGGAGGTGGCGGTCGGCCATCCGCAGGTCCCGCCAGCGGTTCCCCGGGCTCGCCGTCGCCGCCACGTGCTCACGTGAAAACACGCCGTGCATCTCGCCGCCCTGCGGAAAGGCCAGCAGGCATGAATCGCTGAGATGCTCGCGGAAATGTGCCTCGCCTTGCAGCCAGAAGCCGGCCTCCAGGTCGAAGAGTTGATCCTCAAGGGTCATTCAGCCGCTCCTTCCGCAGCGACAACCGCCCCGCCCGGCCGCGTGTTCCGGGTCCGCAGTCCTGGGCCGGAACAAGCGGACATCCCAGGGGTTGCGCCGACCGTGGCCGCAAGTCTGGCGCCTGGTTGTAGGCGATGCCATCTGAACAACGCCAATGTCGAGTCCCCGACATGACTGCGGAGCGGCCCATTAACTTAGATCAATTTCTGATCCTGCGCGGTGACTTGCCGCATCCAACTTGTCCAATAAACGTCGTCCCATGCCGGCGTCGCGATACACACCGTTAAATACGGCGCCGGATGCTGGTGCGTGATGAAGGCGTACAGTATTTACCATCTGGCCGCGCAGGGTCGCCGGGCCGAGATCCGGCTACGCTTCGGGTTCGCGTTCCTGATCTCGCTGGCGGCGGGCTACGGGTCTCACAGCTGGTGGCCGGCGGCGTGGCTGCTGGCCGTCGGCCTGGTGCAGGTCGCGAACGTCGCGACCGGGGCCGAGGCGGCCCGCAATCCCGCGTTCCAGCCCAGCGCGCTGTGGGAGTTGCGCTATCTCGTCGTTCAGTTCCTGAACAGCGCCGTCTTCGTGGCGGCCGGCCCCTTTCTTTGGTTTGCCTGCGGACAGGAAGGCCGGCTGATCGCCCTGGTCGTCCTGATGGGCGGGCTGCTGAACTTCGGCACCCATCCGCACACGAGCGGCCGGCTGCTGTGGGCGGGGGGCGCCCCCTACGCCGTGATGCTGGGGACGCTCCCACTCCTCACGGTCCGGCTCGAACCTCAGACTCGCGCGATACTGATGCTGTTTCTGACCGCGGGATCGGGTCTCTACCTGCTCCACGTGCTCAAGGCGGTGCGGCGGCGCGACGAGGCGATGCTCGCCGCCGCCGAGGCGCTGGCTCGCGCCGAGCGCGCCAGCGACGCCAAGAGCAGCTTCCTCGCCACCATGAGCCACGAGATCCGCACGCCGCTGAACGGTGTGCTGGGCATGGCGCAGGCCATGGCCGCGGACGCGCTGCCGGAGGTTCAACGCCGCCGGCTGGGTGTGATCCGTCAGTCCGGGACCCTGCTGCTCACCCTTCTCAACGACTTGCTCGACCTCGCCAAGATCGAGGCCGCCAAGTTCGAACTCGAAGACGGGGTGCTCGACACCCGGGAACTGGCGCACGACACCCAGATGGCGTTTGCGCCCCTGGCGGCCGACAAGGGCGTGGCGTTCTCCGTGACCGTCGCGGCGGAGGCCGAAGGCCTGTGGCGGGCCGACCCCACCCGCGTGCGCCAGATCCTCTACAACCTGGTGTCCAACGCCGTGAAGTTCACGGCGCAAGGCGAGGTGTCGGTGCGGCTCGATCAGGATCCGGCCCGCGGCCTGCGGATCCGGGTCCGCGACACCGGCGTGGGCATCTCCGAACCTGACCAGGCCCGCCTGTTCAACCGGTTCGTTCAGGTCGACGCCTCGACCACCCGGCGGTTCGGCGGGACGGGCCTGGGACTTGCGATCTCCCACGAACTGACCCGCCTGATGGGCGGACGCTTGGCGGTCAAGAGCCGGGTCGGCGAGGGCTCGATCTTCGAGGTGCGACTGCCGCTCGTCCCGGCGCAGGCGCTGGACGCGCCGCCCGAGACGGTCGCCCCGGACGCAGGGCGGCGTCTGCGGATCCTGGTGGCGGAGGACAACGAGACCAATCAGCTTGTCATACGCACATTGCTCGAGCAGCTGGGTCTGGAGCCGCACCTTGCGGTGAACGGCGCCGAGGCCGTGGCCGCTTGGCGGTCCTCCGAGTGGGACGTGGTGCTCATGGACATCCAGATGCCCGTCATGGACGGCCAGGCGGCGACCCGGCGTATCCGCACGCTGGAAGCGGAGACCGGGCGCGGGCGCACCCCCATCGTGGCGCTGACGGCGAACGCGATGCGCCACCAGGCGGACGAATACAGGCGCGACGGCTTCGACGCGGTCGCGCCGAAGCCGATCGAACTGCCGGTCCTGATCGCCGCGATCGAGTCCGCCCTGGCGGCCACGGCGCCGTCGGAAGCCGATCCGAGCCGATCGGCCGCATGATCTCGCCTGGGCGTCCCCCGCGACCGGCGTTTGCGCGCTCCTAAGGCCAAGTCGCTACGGCGATGGGATGTCGCCGCCAACCGAATGACCGAGGGGGACAGGCGGCCCCTGTGTCGACCCGGGGCATCGCTCGCAGCCGCCGGCGCGGGGGTTTCCCGCCGGCAGCCGGTCGCGCCGGCTTGCCCCGCGGCCCGGGAGGCCCGATGGATGGCGCCATGTCCGCGATCGCCCCTGTGTCCAGCCTGCCGCCCGCCGGAACGTTTCGGGCCGGCGGTCCCGTGGCCCAAGACCGAGGGGGCGGGTCGCCCGGGTCGGCGCCTAGCCGGAGCGCCCTCGGACTCCGCCTGAGGGTAGGCGGAGGCCAGACACCTTGACGATTCCGGTCGATCTGGCGGAGCGGCTGGGTCTCCAGCCCGCATCCGCACTGGAACCCCGGATCGAGCCCCGCGGGACGCCCCTGCCCGATCGCGCCCCACCGCCGTCGACCGACTTCGTGGTCATCGACGTCGAGACGGCGTGCGGCCGCGCGTCGAGTATCTGCCAGGTCGGCATCGTCGGCTTCACCAGCGGCCGCGAGGTCTTCGCCTACGAGACCCTGGTCGACCCCCAGGACCGCTTCAGCCCCTTCAATGTCCGCCTGCATGGGATCGGGCCCGAACGGGTCATGGGGCAACCCACTTTCCACGGCCTGTACGGGACCTTGCTCGAGCACCTCGGCGGCCGGGTCGCCGTCGCCCATTCCGGCTTCGACAAGGCCGCCCTCGCGGCGGCCTGCCGCATCGCCGGCCTGCCGATGATCCGCAGCCGGTGGCTCGACAGCGTCAAGGTCGCGCGCCACGCCTGGCCCGGGTTGCCGACCCACCGCCTCAATGTGCTGGCCGCCCACCTCGGCCTCGATCACCAGCATCACGACGCGCTGAGCGACGCCCGCGTCGCCGGCCAGGTGGTGCTGCAGGCCATGGAGGCGACCGGCCTCGACCTCGCCGGCTATCTCGCCGCGCCCTGGCGCGCGGCTCCGGTCCGCAAGGCCGCTTCCGCGCGGGCGGCGACAGGCCCGCTTCAGGGCGAGCGCGTCGCGATCATTGCCTCCCCGCACAGCGATCTGCCGCGCGAGGTCGCCGCCGCCGGCGGGCGGGTGATGGCGAGCGTCGGCCGCACCACGACGATGCTGGTCGTCGCCGGGACGCGCCCCTTTTCATCGGGGGTCCGGACCAGCGTCGACTTCCTGAAGGCGGAGGCGTTCGCGGCCGAGGGCGCCGCGATCCGGATCCTGACGGCGGAAGACCTGCGCGAGCAGATCGCGGCGGCCGCCGCCGCTTAGGGTCGCCCACCCCCCGGTTTGGCGCCGCGGTGACGGAAGGCTCCCCCTAGCCGCCGAATTCGGGGATCCCAAAGTGGCGCAGGTAGCCAAAGCCCAGCGTGTTCCGCGGCCAGGCGAAGCCGGCGGTGACCTCGACCATCTCGGCGGGCTGGCGCTGGTCCCGGGGAACCGCCAGCACGTTCAGGTCGCCCAGTCGCTTGCCTTCCCAGGGCGCCTTGGGCGCGCGCGGCGTCACGAAGGTGTCCCAGAGCCAATAGGTGCGATAGCCGCGGTCAAGGAACAGCTGGACGACCTCCCGGGACTTGGGACCGTTAGGGTCGGTCTCCACGAGCCAGCGAACCCCGCGGGCGAGCAGCGCGCCCGCGCCCTGCAGCGCCTCGTACTCATGCCCCTCGACGTCGATCTTCACCATGAGGGTATCGTCGGGCGCGAGCCGGTCGAGACAGACGGCGGGCACCTCGATCTTCGGACCCGGCAGGCCGAAGCCGCTGCGACCGAAATTGGCCTGATCCTCGAGCGCGGGCGCCGGAAACGACACGATGCCCGCCCGGTCGCTCGCCGCGGCATGGACGACCTCGATGTTGCCCGCGGCGGCGGCATTGGTGCGAAGCAGGTCGGCCAGGCCAGGATGCGCCTCGATCGCGATCACCCGCCGCGCGGACCGCGAAACCGGGAGGGCGATCGCACCGATGTTGGCCCCCACGTCGATGAATGTCCCGCCGCGCGAGAGTTCCGCGCACAGGGTGGCCCCGATCCTCGCGAACTCCCCATGTTTCGCCAGGCAGTGGCCGACCGTCGTGTCGCCGGCGGGGTAGGCGAAGGTGAAGCCGTAGGCCTCAGTGGTGCGGATCATCGCCCACCAGCTTACCGACCCTGGCGAGCGGCCGTAAGGGATCGATCCGCGCGCCGTGTCCATCGGCCCAAGAGGGTGTCCGTTCCTGGTCTGGCCATGCTCAGGCGTCCCCGCAAAATCCCCAACACGCGGAGGCGGCCGGATAGACCCACGGTCGATCGGCCGCGGCCAAGGCGGCGCACCCCCACGCCGATCGGCGCACACGGGCGTCATCACGTGGCAGCATCTTGACCGTCAATGTTCTCATAGTGTTCACGTTGGGCATGACCGCCGCCAACGACAACCGCCCCGCCCCGCGCTGCCTCCCGATCCTCGGCGTGGTCCGGGGCGACGGGCGCGTGACCCTGCGCGATCCGGGCGGTTTGCTGGCGTCCAGAGCGCGGCTGATCCCGTTCCCGCGCCCCCGCGGCGAGGCCTAGCCGCATGGGCACGAAGCGCCCGACGTCCTGGTCACGCCGCCCTCCGACATGGCTGCCCTCACCCTCGCCGAGATGCTGGTCAAGGGTTGGCGCCTGCGCGGCGTCTGCCGCGCCTGCGGCCTCGGGCTGCGGGTCAATCTGACCACCCTCATCGCCGTCTACGGCGCCAACAAGTGCGGGTGGGGCATGCGAACCCCCTGCCCCAACGAGACCTGTGAGCGGGGCGAGGTCCACTATTCCGCACAGGCGATCCGGGGCGGCGCCTGGACCTCGATGAGCCAGGGTCCGAGCGAACTGGCCGTGACCCGCTGGAAGGCCGCGCGCGGCCCAGGTGCTGCGACAGGACCGCGATGAGCGACGCCCCGCCATCTCCGCCCCCGACCGAGACCGAGGGCGCCGGCTTCGAGGTCGTCACCCACGCGATGGGCAAGACGGTCGGCCAATGTATCGACCACGGCTGGCAGGTCCGCGTCGCCTGCGCGAACGGGCACGGCGGGGGATGGCGCGCCGCCGAGCTCGAGCTGCGCTTTTCCCGCGGCGCGTCCCTGGACGCCATCGCGCGGCGCTTGCGTTGCGCCCGCTGCGGCGCGAGGGAGGGCCGCCTCACCATCCTCAACGACGCTGGCGAGACCCAGCGGCGGGCGATCGCGCAGTACGAGGCCAAGCGCAGCTAACGGCCATGCAGATGTTTCAGACCCTGCATCGCACGATGAAGCGCGCCGATCGGCTCAAGATCCAATGCGACGCCTGCGGGCATGTCGCCGAACTGCCGCGGCCCGCGGCGATGCGCGCCTGCGGGCCGGACGCGACCCCCAGCGACATCCGCCGGCGTGCGCGGTGCCGGGGCTGCGGCGCCGAGGGCCGGGCGCGAGTTTGGATCTAGACCCATGACCTCCACGCTCAAGCCACCCCCGAAGCGGGCCTTGCGCGCCTTCCACGTCGGCCAGGTCGGGACGGACACGGTCGGGACCTACCTGGAAAAAGGCTGGTCCCTGGCCCTCTGCTGCCAGGACTGCGAACGGCTTGTCGAATGGACGCCGGCGGACCTGATCGATCGCTTCGGCGTGCGGACCTTCCCCCGGATCGCCGACATCGTGCCGAGACTCGTCTGCAGCGGTCCCCACGGGTGCGGCGGGCGCAACATCGCCGTCTTTCCGCACCTCTTCGACGGGCCTTGGACCTGGCCGCCCACCGGCGGCGGCCCAGCCGGCTAGGCGCGGGGCGGCGGGAATTGCGGCGCCCACAGTGGGCCTCCGGGCCTCAGGCCGGCTCGACCTCGTCCTTGCGCGCGCCGGTGGCGACCACCGTCAGGGCGCCGTCCGGCAACGGCCGCTGCAGATGCTTCACGGCGGCCCACGGCGCGTCGCTCATCCAAAGGTCGACATCCGATGGCGCGGTCAGGATCACCGGCATGGCCTTGGCGTGATAGCGCGCCACCTCGGCGTTGGCGTCCGTGGTCAGGAAGCCGAAGACCTCGCAATCCTCCCAGCCGGTCTTGATCTTGCGCACGCAGCTGTGTGGCGTCCAGACGCCCGCGAAGAAGGCCAGGGGACGCGCCTCCGACAGCGCGAACCAGAAAGGCTTGAGGGTGCCGCCCACCTGGTCGGGCTCGCTGAAGGACGTGAACGGCACGAGGCAACGGTGGGGCGGTTCCAGCCAGGCCGCCCAATGGCGGCTCTCCGTCCGCCGCACATTGGTCGTGCCGCCGTCCGGCTCCATCTTCAACAGCTCGTTGAACTCGAACGTCGTCCCTTGGCGCGCAGGCGGTCGGCGCGCTTCTTGGCGGCCTCCAACAACGCCTTCTGCGACGACGGCATCCCCCAGCGCATGTCGCGCATCTCGCGATGGCCGTCCGGGCTGTTGATCACCACCGGCGCCGCATAGTCCGGGAAGATCCCGGCCATTGGCGGGCTGTTGTGATTGCGGTCGTTCATCGCGCGCGCCAAGGCGGCCACCGCGGCGCGCGACGACATCATGGCGTAGAGGTTACACATGGCGGCCCATTCCCGATGTGGACCGACCCTGGAAGAAAATCGCGCCTCATGGAAGCGCCGCCTTTGGAACAGCCGACGACAGGATCGACGCGCGCCCGGCCCTGATCGCCGCGGAAGACACTTGACGCCCTGGCGACGACCTCCGCCCTGAGAGTTGGATTCCTCACGAAGGTCGCAGGGGCTCCCGATCAGCTCCGGGCGGCCCCAGCGTTACGGCTCCGCGGGCGGTGGTCTGAGCGTCCACTCTCCATTCGCTTCAGGACGGCAGCAGCCGCCTCGGGCAGCCGATCCTGATTTGTGGCTCGATCATGGACAGCTCCGTCTGGGCTTCGGCCGGCCATCAGGAGTTCGAGATAGCTCGACCACCACGCCATCATCAGGCGTCGACCACTGATCCATTCAGCAGCGTTGTAGATCGACCTCACGCTCCCTTCGTTGTGCGCCAGCTGCATCTCGATCCAGTCGCGGTTGAACTCGTGTTCGTTGAGGATCGTCGAGGCCGTCGAGCGGAAGCCGTGCACCGATGCGCGGCTGTGGTAGCCCATGCGGTAGGCGGCACAGATCAGGGTATTCTCGGAGATCACCCCGCTCTTGGTGTCGGCGGCGAAGAGCAGCGCCTTGTTACCGGTCAACACGAGCAGCCTCTTCACGATTTCGGTGGCCGGAGGAGACAGTGGCACGAGGTGGTCTCGACGCATCTTCATGCGTCCGGCGGGAATGCGCCAAAGGGCCTGTGCGGTATCGAGATTCTCGAACTCGTCGCGGTGCGCGAACCGGACCTCGGACGTGCGCACGATGGTATGGGCGACCAGCTCTAGGCCAAGGCGCGTTCTCTCATCCCCATCGTACTGCGCCAGCCGCCGCATGAATTCCGGCAGGTCACCGGGCTTGAGTGAAGGCCGGTGCTTCACAGGCTTAGGTGACGCCAGCGCGTCGCGGATATCGGCGGCGGGATTGCGCGCGCACTGTCCGGTGGCGACGCCAAACCGAAAGACATTGCCCGCCATCTGCAGCACCCGGCGGGCCATTTCGGGAGCGCCGCGCTGTTCGATCTGGCGTATGCACTCGAGGACTTCTACCGGCTCGATCGTGGCGATCTTCCGATCCCCTAGGACGGGAATGAGGTCATCGTCGAGGCGTGATCGAAGCCGGTCGGAATAGCTTTTGACCCATTTGATCTTGCGGGCTTTGAACCAGGCTTCGGCGACGACCTTGAACGTGCTGTCCATCGCCGCCGTCCTGGCTCTGACCTTGGCTCGCTTCCGCTCGACCGAGGGGTCATGTCCATCAGCGATGAGCGCGCGAGCATCAACCGCAGCCTTGCGCGCCTTGGGGAGCGAAACGTCGGGGTATCGTCCGAGCGCGAGAACCTTCTGCTTGCCCTCAAACCGGTAGGCCAGGCGCCACAGCATCGATCCTGACGGGTGCAGCAGTATGTACAGGCCCTCGCCATCGGTAACCTTGCGAGGTCTGCGTTCCGCCGCTGGCACTGCTCCGTGAGCAGCGCCCAAGCGCATCATTTTGGCATCAGTAAGTTGCATTGCTGCATCTGGTATTTTTGCAGGGTCTGTTGGTACCGACCCCGAAAAGTACCAGAGAACGGTCTGGAAACGATCCGAATGAGGCGGAACGAATCGCACGAATGCGTGATGGATTTTCACCGCATTTCTAATGACTTAGGTGGACTTTCCGAAACGCCGTGAAAGCACCTGAAAAGGTGTTGCTGGTGGGCCCGGCAGGACTCGAACCTGCAACCAGACCGTTATGAGCGGCCGGCTCTAACCATTGAGCTACAGGCCCATAGCTCGCGCGAACCGCCGCGTTACCATGGGCTGCACGCGGCTTAAAGCTTGCGTTCAGGTTGGAATTGCGACGCTTGGGCTCGTTCCTCCCCCCGGACTGGAGACTATACCGATGAAGACCCTGATGCGCGCCGCCGCCCTCGGCCTGGTGCTCACCACGGCCGCCGCCGCCCCCGCGGCCCTGGCCCAGGCCGCGCCGCCGGCCGCCGACACCATGTTCCGCGCCACCACGCTGAACCTGTCGGCCTATGGCGAGACCAAGGTGGCGCCCGACATGGCGACCATCACCCTGGGCGTCATGACCGAGGGCAAGACGGCTGCCGAGGCCATGCAGGCCAACGCCACGCGGATGAACGCGGTCGTGGCCAGCCTGAAGAAGGCCGGCATCCCCGACAAGGACATCCAGACGTCCAACCTGAACCTGAACCCGCAGTACAAGTACCAGGAGAACCAGCCGCCCCAGCTGGTCGGCTACCAGGCCTCGAACAATGTCACGGTGACCGTGAGCGACCTGAAGAAGCTGGGCCCGGCGGTCGACGCCACGGTGAACGCAGGCGCCAACCAGGTTCAGGGCGTCAGCTTCGGCCTGCAGGACCCGACCGCCGCGGAGAACGCCGCGCGGGAAGCCGCCGTGAAGGCGCTGGCCGCCAAGGCCGATCTCTACGCCAAGGCTACCGGCTACAAGGTCAGCCGCCTGGTCAGCCTGAGCGAAGCGGGCGGCTACGCGGCTACGCCCCCGATGCCGATGATGGCCTACGCCGCCAAGCGCGGCGCGGAGATGGACGCCGGAACGTCGGTCTCGGGCGGCGAGCTGAAGGTCCGCATCGACATCAGCGGCCTTTACGAGATCAGCCGCTAAGCCTCGACCGGGTACGGGCCATCGCGGAACGTCTCCGCGTGGTAGCCTTTGGCGCCGATCACCTGCGCAAGCGGGCTGGTCGGCGCCTCACCTGCGGCGACGCGCCCCAGCACATGGTCGAAGTCGTACGTCGGCGCCCAACCCAGGTCGGCCCGGGCGCGGGTGTTGTCGTACACGCGGTCCAGCGTCGGGAACATCCGCCACCCCAGCTTCGCATAGACGTCCGCGAACCCAGGGATCCGCTGCGCCAGCAGCGCCGGCGCATCCCGGCCCAGGGCCTGAGCGTCGGCCCGCGTGAACGGCGTCGTGGCGCTGACCACATAGCGACCGAAGCCCAGGCGCGGCGCCGCCTCCAGGGCCGCGAGGTGGGCGCCCACTGCATCCTCAACGTCCAGCCGGCGGAACAGGAACTCGTTGGTCTTGGCGTTGGCGTCGGCATAGCCGTCGCGCATCTCCCGGTCGTCGTCCGGCTCCGGGAAGAAGCGCGAGGTGCGGAGCACGATCACTGCCAGGCCGGTCCGGCGCTGCATCAGCTCGCACAGGTCCTCGGCGGCGGCCTTGGTGACGCCATAGATGTTCTTCGGGATCGGCCGGACGTCCTCGTCGATCCAGGCGGCGGGAGCGCCCGGCGGCGGGGCCATGGCGCGGCCGAAGACGCTTGTGGTGCTGGTGAAGACGAAGGCCTTAACGCCGGCCTCGGCGGCCTCCTCCAGCAGGTTCAGCGTGCCGGTGATGTTGACGTCCACGAAGGCCTGGCGCGGATGCGTGGCCACATGCGGCTTGTGCAGGGTGGCGGCGTGGATCACCGCGCTCGGGCCGCGCATGGCCGCCCGCACGGCGTCGCGGTCGGTCACCGAGGCGGTGACGTCGGTCCATGGCGACGGCGTCGTGTCCAATCCCATGGCGGGCCGTCCCGCGTCACGGAGCGTCCGGATCAGCGCCTCGCCGAGGTGGCCCGAGCTGCCGGTCACCAGGATCGTCACGGACGGCCTACTTGCTGACTTTCGCGCGCCGGAAGGCGCCGTCCAGCCGGTCGGCCATCATCCGGCCGGGGAAGGCGCGGTCGCCCTCCATCATGGCGGCGTAGACCAGGTTGGTCCCGGCGATGGGCCCCGCGGCCCAGCCCACGCCGCGCGAGGCGTCGGCCTCCGTATCGCAGGACAGCTGGCGTGGCTGGCGATCCTTGGCGACAGCGTCCAGCAGGGCGTCCAGCTTGCGCGTCCCCGGCTGGTCGCAGGCGGCGAACTCCTTCGCGCACGTGGTCGCCGAATTGTAGCGGTAGTAGCGCTTGCCCGAGCCCGCCTCGGCGATCAGCACGCAGGTGTTCGGGTCGCCCACGGCCTTTGAGATGGCGGCGTCTAGCGCGTCGCGGTCCACGCCGGGGGGCGCGCCAGGCGAACAGCCCGCCAGGCAGGCGGCCGCCAGCGACGCCGCGGCGACGGCGAGCGGGGCCTCAGGCGGCCTTCTTGATCTCGTTGGCGTCGTCCAGCAGGACCACGGTCGGGGCATAGTTGCGGGCTTCCTCGGCGGGCAACATCCCATAGGTCACGACGATGACCTTGTCGCCCTTCTGAACGAGGCGGGCGGCCGCACCGTTCACGCCGATCACCTTCGAACCGCGGGGGGCTTCGATGGCGTAGGTGGTGAAGCGCGCGCCATTGGTGATGTTCAGCACGTCCACCTGTTCGTGCGGCAGGATGCCGGACGCGTCGAGCAGATCCCGGTCGATGGCGATCGACCCCTCGTAGTCCAGATCGGCCTGGGTCACCGTGGCGCGGTGCAGCTTGGCCTTCATCAGCGTGAGCAACATGGGCGGTCCAGCGTCCTTGCGGCCTCGCCCTCGTGGGGCGAGCGGGCATATACGCACGTCGGGAACCCCGTTCAATGCGGCATCGCAGCGTGGCTGCCGCGGCGGCGCCCGGCGAGGGAAATGCTGACGACGTAAGGCCTTGGACACCACGCCCTGTGCGGCGCCCACCAGGATCGCTTAGCAGGCGCAGCAAGCTCACTCGGCGTGACGACGCAGGAAGTCGGTCATTTCATCCAGCACCGGCGCCCGTCCGCGGAGCGGACGCGACAGGGCCAGCACCATGCGGATGTGGTCCACGCCCGCGTAGTGACGCTCTTCCACCTCGACTCCAGCTTCGCGGAGCCGTTTCGCAAGGGCGATCGTATTCTTCGGCCAGACCATCTGGTCCGCATCGCCCGTGGCCAGGAAGGCTGGCGGCGAGTTCGCGGTCACATAGGCCAGGGGCTGGGTGCCGGGCAGGTCATCCGCGCCGCCGAAGATCCGCTCGGTGATCGCCCCGCGGATCGGCAGGAAGTCATAGGGGCCGGACAGCCCGGCAATGGCCTTCACCCGCCGGGGATCGACCCCGGCCGCGGTCAGGTAGCGGCCGTCCAGGCCCAGCATCACGGCGTTGTAGGCGCCCGCCGAATGGCCGACGAGAACGATCTTGGACGGATCGCCGCCGTACCTGCCGGCATTGTCCGCCGCCCACTTCACCGCCTGGGCGCCGTCTTCCAGGAAGCCTGGATAGCGGACCTCGGGATAGATGCGGTAGTCCGCGACGACGGTCACGAAGCCGCGCGACGCCAGCGCTCGGCCGACCCAATTGTAGTCCTGCCGCCGCCCGGAATCCCACGAGCCGCCATAGAAGAACACCGCCACCGGCGCCTGCCCCCGCGCCCGGCGGGGCGCGTAGACGTCCAGGCGTTGGCGGGGCCCCGCGCCATAGGCCTCGGCCCGTCCCACCTGCGAGGCGGGGTCCTTGGGCGACAGCGTGGCGAACATGCTGAGCGGCGAGCACGCCGCCGTGAGCATGGCGGCGGCCCCGGCCAGGGTCAGGCGCTTGGTCAGGCGCGCGGGTTCTGGGGAAGGCGGCATGAGGTCCCCGATACGGACGCGGGGACCGGCGCGCAACTCTCACCGGCCCCCAGCCACTCTACGTACCCCGCAGGGGCGTAGATGCAGGCGCCGCCACGTCAGGGCGCCGCACCTTTTCCAGGGGCGCCGCGCGCCAGTGGCTTGACGCGACACCCCCTGCCCGGCGCAATGTAGGTGAACAACGATAAGGGAGGCGTCCGATGGACGGTGCTCAGGCTCCGACGGGTTTCAATCGCGAGGTCCTGGCCGGCGTCGCCCCGGCGTTGAAGGGGCTGGTGGACCAGCAGGCGCTGTCGGGGATGGTCACCCTGGTCTGGCGAAAGGGCGAAGTGGTCCACGCCGAGGCGATCGGCCAGCGCGACATCGAGGCCGGGCTGCCGATGGAGCGCGACACCCTCTTCCGCATCGCCTCGATGACCAAGCCGGTCACCACCCTCGCCGCCCTGATGCTGGTCGAGGAAGGCAAGCTGAAGCTCGACGACCCGATCACCAAGTGGCTGCCCGAATTCAAGGACATGAAGGTCCTGACCGACGCCACCGGGCCGCTCGATTCCACCGTCCCCGCCGCCCGCGACATCACGGTCGAGGACCTGATGACCCACCGGTCTGGCCTTGCCTACGGCTTCACCTCCATGGGCCCCATCGCCCATGCGCACGAGGAGAAGCTGGGTTCGGCGCTCGCCAACCCCCACACGCCCGATGAGTGGATGACCCGCCTCGGCGCCTTGCCGCTCAGCTACCAGCCGGGCGAACGCTTCCACTACAGCCACGCCACCGACGTGCTGGGCTTCCTGGTGGCCCGCGTCGAGGGCAAGCCGATCGGCCAGGTGCTGAAGGAGCGCATCTTCGATCCGCTGGGCATGCACGACACCGGGTTCTGGACCCCGCACGAGAAGCGCGGCCGCCTCGCCAAGCTCTACCAGGCGCAGCCCGAGGGCGGCCTGAAGGACGTGTCCTGGTCCGATCCCGAGACCCCCGGCGCGTTCGAAGGCGGCGGTGGTGGGCTGGTCTCCACGGCCGACGACTACCTCAAGTTCGCCCGCCTCATGCTGGGCCGCGGCGAGGTGGACGGCGTCCGGCTGGTGAAGCCCGAGACGATCGACCTGATGACCAGCAACCGGCTCACCGACGAGCAGCGCGGCCACGCCTTCCTGGGCATGCCGTTCTGGCTGAGCCAGGGCTTCGGGCTGGGCGCGTCGATGATCCTGGACGCCGAGAAGCACCAGTGGATGGGCGCCGGCGGTGAGGGTTCGTTCGGCTGGCCCGGCGCCTTCGGCACCTGGTGGCAGGCCGACCCGGTCAACGAGATGATCCTGATCTATCTGATCCAGGACTCCATGCCCCTGGGCCCAGAGGCCGTGACCGCCATGCAGGGCCAGCGCCCGACCGGCCGCATCGGCTGCCCGATGTTCCAGAAGCTGGTCTACGCCGCCCTGAGCTAGGGACCGCCTAGCGGCTGTTGCGGGGCGCCACGCAGATCGGCTTGCCGGCCACGGTGTCCCCCACCAGCGTGCCGTCTCGGGCCGCGGTCGTGCGCGCGATGTTCAGCGCCTTGCTCTCGGCTGGTGGCTTCTGGCCCTTGGCGCAGATCGAGACCTCGACCCGCTGGCCGCCGTCGGGGCAGGTGCAGATGTCCTCGCGAGGATCCAGGCGGCTGCCCGGGACCTTGCAGACCGGCGGGATCGACCGGCCGCCCACGTCGATGCACTGGATGGTCTTGGTCGGCGGGTTCTCGCCGATCGGCTGGGCCACGGCCCCGCCGGCCACGGCGAGAACGAGCGGAGCCAGGACGATGAGCGCGCGCATGGGCACCTCCTTCGGTCGCGGGAGTATAACGCCGCAGCCGGCCATCGCGTCGCGCGGTTTTCGGACTTGTTCACCACATTGCTCAGCGCGGCCTTAACTGGACCGGGTGCAGCCTCGGCCGCATGGACCCGATCTCCACCGCCCGCTACGGCCTCCTGGCTGCGTCGCGCCGCTTCGAGACCTCCGCCGTCAACGTCGCCACCATGGGCGTCGAAGGCGAACCCGAGGTCGATCTCGGGAAGGAAACCGTGGACATGATCCGGGCCAAGACCGCGTTCTCGGCCAACCTGCAAGTGATCGGCTTCGCCCAGGAGATGTGGGACTCGCTGCTCAAGATCCAGAGCCGCTGACCCCGCCGCCGGCCGGATACGAAAAAGGGGAGCCTCGCGGCTCCCCTTTCCGTATCCGGCGATGCCCGGACCCTACTTCTTCTCGGTCGGGTCCGCGCCGTCCGTCGGCGCGCCCGTGCCGGACGAGCCCATGAACAGCTTCTTGCCGTCCGGGAAGGTCACGTCACGACCGTTGGCCTTGCAGGCCGGCTTGCAGAGCTTGTCCTTGGACTGATAGCCGCGGACGATGATCTCGGTGCCCGCGGGCAGCGAGGCCTTGGTGATCCCCGAGCGCATCAGGGTGTTGGGCGTGCCGCCCTCCACCATCCAGGCGGTCGCCTTGCCGCTCGAATCCACGACGTTCATGTGCACCCAGGCGTGGGGGTTGATCCACTCCACCCGCGTGACCTTGCCCCGCAGCAGCACGGGAGCCTTGCCGTCGAACTCGGCGGCGAAGGCATGGTGGGCCCAGGCCGCGCCGCCGGCGGCGGCAGTCGCAAGAGCCATCCCGATGGCCCCCGCAACGATCAGCTTCTTCTTGTTCATCTCGCGCCTCCAACGCCGGATGCTAGATTCTAATCCCTCGAAGGTCCGGTTTGAACCGTACCCCTATTTCAGCGGCTCCTTGCGCAGGTCGCCGTACATCAGTTCTTCCACGAATTCGACGCACTTGAACTGGTTCAGCCGCGCATCCTCGCCCACCCGCTTGTACAGGTTGAAGCTCATCTTCCAGGGCTTCGTGAAGGTGGCCGGGTCGGTGATCGTGGCCTCGTAGCGCATCACGCCCGGACCGGTCGGGGTCCAGCGCTCAACCACCGTCATCTGGTCGGAATGGAAGTTGCCCGCGCGGTCGAACCAGCTGCGGTCGTTCATGCCGGTCACCTTCACGACCAGCGTGTCGCCTTCCCACGTCGCCACCGACTGGCCCATCCAGCTGTCGACCGGCGCCGGGCCGGGATCGGTGAACAGCACGTTCCGCACCGCGCCCGCGTATTCGTAGGCGACGATCATCGACTTCTCGGATTGGAAGATCTGGAACGGCAGGTGCATGTAGTTCGCACGCGGCACGCCCGGCAGGTAGCACTTCACCTCGGGATCGAGGTTCAGATAGTCCTCGCGGTTGGCGTCGCGCTGCTTCTTGGCCTCCGCGGTGTAGGGGATCTCGCCGCCTTCCACGATGCCCAAGCCGGCCGGCACGGCGCCCACGGCGCCCAGGGCCACGACGGCCTTCGCCGGCACCGGATTGAAGGGGCCCGGCCGCATCTGCAGCGCCGCGCGGGCGGCGTGGGGCTCGATGTCCCATCCGGCGGTGTTCATCACCTGCCAGACGCCGTTCAGGTCGGGATGCTTGCCGTCCGGGCCGCGGGGGGCCTTGTAGGTCGCAGCCGCCTTGGGCTTGGCCTGGGCCTGCGCCGCCGCGGGCGCCGCCACCGCGAGGCCGATCACGGCCAGAGCCGCCACGATCCTGTTCATCGTCCTGCTTCCCCCAAAAGGTCCGGGCCTGGCTCACCGGCCGGGCTCTCGCGAACCAACCTAAACAACGTTCCGTCACCGCGCCAGACGACGCGGCGTTTTGAGAAACCGGTGGGCTGCGCTAAAGCCGCCCGCCATGACGCTGCGCCCGCTCTTCGTCACCCCGGTCTACGAGGCGACCCTTACAACAAACCGCAGCTTCGAAAATTTCAACCACGAGATTTTGGACGCCTGCCGGATGCTGGAAGCCGAGGACCAGGCCGGCCGGGCCTGGAGCCGCGCGCACGGCTACGGCGGCTACACGTCCTACGGCTCCCTGGACGACCTCCCCCAGCGGATGAGCGTCTTCGCCGACCTCAAGACTCAGCTCGACAAGCACGCCAAGACCTTCGCCGGCGCCCTGCACCTCGACCTCCGCGGCGGCAAGCTGCGCCTGGACAGCCTGTGGGTGAACATCCTGAAGCCAGGCGCCGGCCACTCGGGCCACATCCACCCGCACAGCGTGATCTCGGGCACGGTTTACGTCGACACGCCGCCGGGGGCGAGCGCGCTCAAGCTCGAGGATCCGCGCCTGCCGCTGATGATGGCCGCCCCGCCCCGTCGCACCGACGCGCCGGAGGAGACCCAGGCCTTCGTCTATCTCCAGCCGCAGCCGGGTACGATCTACATGTGGGAAAGCTGGCTTCGCCACGAGGTGCCGGCCAACAAGGCCAAGACCCCACGGGTCAGCGTGAGTTTCAACTACGGCTGGCGATAGGCCCGCCTCCCATGTTCCTCTCTCCGGCATGGCGGACGAACTCACCTCGGAAAAGGCCTTCTCCCCGCTGACGGCGCGCGCCGTCGTCCTCGGCGAGCGGATCGACACGGCCGGACTCGAACGGCGGGACGCGCTTTCGACTGTTCCGCTGGCCTTCAGGGTCGGCGAACAGGGCATGGCCGTCGTGTTCCGCTATGGCGTCGTCGTCCTCGTCGGGCTGGATGCCCTGGCCGAGGACGAGGTGCTGCGGGGGATCGCGGCGCGGGTCAGTTCGCCTTTCGACAAGCGGGAGGAGGAATCGGCCGTTCTCGCCCCCACGGCGGGCGAGGAACGGGTCGACCCGGATGGCCTGGTCCGGATCGCCGACCGTTCGCCCCCTCGCCTGCTCGTGGTCGCCCATGCGATCGCCGCCAGCGCCATCCTCGCCCACCATGAGCGGCAGGTGGAAGAGGTGCTCGACACCATCGAGCCCTGGGCCAGCGACCTGGCGCGGACGGGACGCCGCCATGGCGCGCGGCGCAAGGTCATCCGGCTGATCGGCCAGGCGCTGCTGGTCGAGCACCGCGTCAGCAGCCGCGTGGCCGTGGGCGACAAGCCCGACCTGCTCTGGGACCGCCCCGACCTGGAGCGCCTCTATGCGCGCCTCGAGAACGAGTTCGAGCTCGACGAACGCGCCGAGATCCTGAACCGCAAGCTGGGCGTCATCGGCCAGACCGCCCGGCTCATGACCGACCTGATCGACACCGAGCGATCGCTACGGCTCGAAGCCGCCATTGTCGTCCTGATCGTCTTCGAGATCGGGCTGACCCTGTACCAGATGACCCAGGGCCTGCACTGATCCCTACCGGTCGGCGATCATCTGCGGCTGGGCGAACTTCGTGGCGAAGAAGTCGTCCTTGTTCCATTTCGGCCGCTCGTCGGCATCGGCGATCTCACGGGCGATCTCATAGTTGATGCGGGCGAACTTGGCGCCGGCCGCGTAGTCGATCCCCTGGCCGAGGTCGTCGCAAGGCTTGTGGTAGCACTTGGCCAGGAAGCCCCGGAACTTCGCCTCGCCGCCGTTCTGGAAGCCGGTCATCAGGAAGGTCGAGGGAACCCCGACCTCCACGAACCGGAAGTGGTCGGACCGGGTGAACAGCCCCTCCTCCGGCAGAGGATCCGGCGACAGCGCCACGCCCTCGCGCGCCGCGGCCCGCTGGACCGCGCCGGCCAGGCTGGAACGCTCGGCGCCGAACGCCACCACGTCCAGGAAGTCGTAGGTGAGGATCGGCATGTCCAGGTTCACGTCGGCTGCGATCGAGGCCAGCGGCACGGTCGGATTGCGGGCGAAGTACTCGGCGCCCAGCAAGCCCTTCTCCTCGCCGGTCACGGCCAGGAACAGCACCGAACGGCGCGGCGCCTTGGCGGCCTCGCGGAACGTGCGCGCCACCTCCAGCGTGGTGGCGATCCCGCCGGCATTGTCGAGCGCGCCGTTGTTGACGCCGTCGCCGTCGACCGGGGGCGTCAGGCCGATGTGGTCGAGGTGCGCCGAAAGCACGACCACCTCGCCCTTCAGCTTGGGATCGGCCCCCTCCATGAGCGCCGCGACGTTGGCGCTCTCCACGGCCTTGGTTTCGGTGCGCAGCGCCACATCGAGAGTGGTGGCCAGGGGGAAGCGGGGCGGGTCGCCCTTGGGCTTCTGGGCCGCCTCGGCGACCTCGGCATAGGTCTTCTTCGCGCCGGCGAACAGCTTGTCCGCGCCGGCGACGCTGACCGACGCCAGTTGCGGGGTGTCCAGCGCCACGTCGTTGGGCGAGCCATCGGGCTTGCGCCAGGTCATCGCCCAGCTCTGCCAGGTGCGCTTGCCGTCGGCGAACGGACGCCGCTTCTCGTCCGAGGGCAGATAGAGCGAGATCAGACCCACCGCCCCATGCGCCGCGGCCTGCGCGCGCTTCGTGCGGCCGTTGGCGTAGTAGGCGCGCTCCTCGGTCTGGAAACTGGCCGGAGCCCCCGACAGGACGACCACGATCTTCCCCTTCACGTTCAGGCCCTTGTAGTCGTCGCGCTTGTGCTGGGGCGACACCACGCCGAAGCCCACGAAGACCAGCGGCGCCGACAGCTTCCGCTCGGTCGGACCGAACGGCTTGCCCGGCATCACGTCTTCGCCGAACACCAGCGGAACCTGCGCGCCGTCCTTGCCCTTCACGACGAAGCGGCCCTCGTCTGCCGGACGCACGCCCAGCAGCGGAACCGGCTGGAACCAGCCGCCATTGGCGCCCGCCGGCTTCAAGCCCAGTTGCGCGAACTGCGAGGCGACGTAGTTGGCGGCGATGTCGTAGCCCGGAGAGCCCGCTTCCCGCCCTTGAAGGAGGTCCGAGGCCAGGAATGTTACGTGGGCGCGGACGCGTTCCGCCTGGGCCGCGGCATCCGAGCCCTGGGCGAATGCGGGCTGAGCCAAAAGGGCTGCAACAAAGGCGACCCGCCCAAAGTTATTCAGTTTCATGGAGGCTCCGCGTTTGCGTCGTCTGTAGCGCAGCCGCGGACCTGGAGTCACGGCGCCCCTGTCGCCCTGCACAATCCATCGGCAGCCTTATCGAACTATCGCTATTGGTGCATTAATGCACTTGACGGTTGCGTCTTAACGTTACCAGTCTGTGACCAGTCTTCGCTGGGGTTTGTCGGGGGCCTGACAAGCGAAGACGATCATTGGGGTAACGAATGACGCCTCCCAAACTAAAGTATTTACTGTTGCCCTCGCTCGCCGCAGCGGCCCTCGCTAGCGCGACACCTGCCGCCGCCTTGACCATTGCTTTGAATGACATCGGCGGCGTCACCGGCTCGCAGGCGGAGAAGGGCTTCCGCATCGCCGCCAAATACTGGGAGTCGGTGCTGACCAATGAGGGCACGCTCAACCTGAATGTCGGGTTCAGCAACCTGGGGCCCGGCATCCTCGGGGGGACAAGCACCTCCCTCTACACCTACGTCCCGGTGGACACTTACTACGGCCTGCTGGCCGGCGCGGCGACCAGCAATCTGGACGCCATCGCCCTGTCGAACCTACCGGCCACCAACGCCAGCGGAAGCGTGGAGGTCACCGTCCCGGGGTACGATGTCGGCAATCTGGGGGTGGATCCAGCGACGACCCGGATCGCTCCCACCGATGGCGAGGCGATCAGCAGCATGATCGCGGTGTCTTCCGCGAACATGCTGGCGCTCGGCGTCGACTTCAATCCCGGCGCCGACGCGCAGGTGCAGTTCTCCAACGCATTCGCCTTCGACTTCAATCCAACCGACGGCATCGCCACCGGCCAGTACGATTTCATCGGCGTCGCGGTCCATGAGATCGGCCACGCCCTGGGCTTCATCAGTGGGGTCGACGACTTCGATTACGTCGCCAACGATCCACCCTTCCCGCTGGACGACGCCTGGTGGGGGTATAGCGCCGACATGTTCCGTTACAGCGCCGAGGACAAGCTGGACTGGAGCGTAGGGACGCCGTCGTACTTCTCGATTGACGGCGGCAAGACCGCGCTCTTCGACGGCTACTTCTCGACCGGCACGGATTTCGGCAACGGCTGGCAGGCGTCTCATTGGCTTCCGCCGAACGACGCGAGCGCGCCTTGCGTCGACTTCCGCGGGATCATGAACCCCTACATCTGCAGCCGGCTGGTGGACTCGGTCAGCGGCCTGGATCTGGCGCTGTTCGACGCCATCGGCTGGAACGTCAACTTCGACGTCCTGGCCGACAACAACGGCTACAATTTCTCGACGGCGGACATGTACGCCGCGTTTGCGGCGCAGGCGCCGGAACCGGGCACTTGGGCGCTGATGATCCTGGGCTTTGTCCTCACCGGCAGCGTGATGCGCCGCCGCCGCGTCGCGCCCGCGTCTTGAGGCGCAGCCAGGGCTGAAAAGCGAAACGCCGCCGGAGCGATCCGGCGGCGTTTGTTGTTTGCGGCTAGCTGTCCAGGAAGCTCCGCAGCTTCCGCGACCGCGACGGGTGCTTCAGCTTGCGCAGCGCCTTGGCCTCGATCTGGCGGATCCGCTCGCGGGTCACCGAGAACTGCTGGCCCACCTCTTCCAGGGTGTGGTCGGTGTTCATGCCGATGCCGAAGCGCATGCGCAGGACGCGCTCCTCGCGCGGCGTCAGCGACGCCAGCACGCGGGTGGTGGTCTCGCGCAGGTTCGACTGGATGGCCGCGTCGATCGGCAGGACGGCGTTCTTGTCCTCGATGAAGTCGCCCAGGTGGCTGTCCTCCTCGTCCCCGATGGGGGTTTCGAGCGAGATCGGCTCCTTGGCGATCTTCAGGACCTTGCGGACCTTTTCCAGCGGCATCGCCAGCTTTTCGGCCAGCTCCTCCGGGGTCGGCTCGCGGCCGATCTCATGCAGCATCTGGCGGCTGGTGCGGACGATCTTGTTGATCGTCTCGATCATGTGCACCGGGATGCGGATGGTCCGCGCCTGGTCGGCGATCGAGCGGGTGATCGCCTGGCGGATCCACCACGTGGCGTAGGTCGAGAACTTGTAGCCGCGGCGGTATTCGAACTTATCGACCGCCTTCATCAGGCCGATGTTGCCCTCCTGGATCAGGTCCAGGAACTGCAGGCCGCGGTTGGTGTACTTCTTGGCGATGGAGATCACGAGGCGCAGGTTGGCCTCGACCATTTCCTTCTTCGCCTGACGGGCTTCGCGCTCGCCCTTCTGCACCGTCTGGACGATGCGGCGGTAGTCGTCGATGGGAACGCCCGTCTCCTGCGCCAGGGCGGCGATCTCGGAGCGGATGTCGCCGATCTGGCCGGCGTCGTTCTCGGCGAACTTGGTCCAGCGGACGCCCAGGGCCTTCACCTGGTCGCCCCAGTCCGGGCGCATCTCCTGGCCGAAGTAGGCCTTGAGGAACTCGGTGCGGCTGATGCCGTAGCTGTCGGCCAGGCGCAGCAGACGGCCTTCCAGGACCATCAGGCGCTTGTTGATCGCGTAGAGCTGCTCGACCAGCGCCTCGATGCGGTTGTTGTTCAGCTTCAGGGTCTTGAGGTGCTGAACGATGGCGCCCGCCGCCGCCGCATAGGCCGCGCGGTCCTTGTCACCCAGGTCCTCGCCCTTGAGGCGCTGGGACACCAGCTTTTCCTGCAGGAGGCGGAAGGCCTCGAACTCGGCGGCGATGGCGTCCAGGGTCGCCATGACGCCTTCGCGCAGCTCGGCTTCCATCGCGCTGATGGTCGGGCCGGCGCCGTCGTCGAAGTCGTCGTCGCTCTCGCCTTCGCCCTCGGGCTTCTCCTCGCCTTCCGCGGCTTCGGCTTCCTCGGCCGGCTCGGCTTCGGCCGGCGGCGCTTCGGCGGCGGGGTTCTGACCGCCGTAGGTCTGTTCGAGGTCGATCACCTCGCGCAGCAGGATGCGGCCGCCTTCCAGCTCCTCGCGCCACACCATGATGGCTTCGAAGGTCAGCGCGCTCTCGCACAGGCCGCGGATCATGGTGTCGCGGCCGGCCTCGATGCGCTTGGCGATGGCGATTTCGCCTTCGCGCGACAGCAACTCGACCGAGCCCATCTCGCGCAGGTACATCCGGACCGGGTCGTCGGTGCGGTCGTAGGCCGGCTCCTTCGTCGTCTCGACGACGGCCGATTCCTCGCGCACCGCGACTTCGCCGCCCTCGGCGTCGTCCTCGGACTCCACGACGTTGACGCCCATCTCGCTCAGCATGGCGAGGGTGTCTTCGATCTGCTCCGAGGTGACTTCCTCGGACGGCAGGACCTTGTTCAGCTCGTCCATGGTGACGTAGCCGCGGGTCTTTGCCTGCTTGATGAACTTCTTGACCGCCGCATCCGTCAGGTCGAGCAGCGGGCCGTCTCCGCCCGTGGTCTCCGGAGTTTCGGCTTCGGCCGTGTTTGCGCTCATCTAAATCTCCGACGTCGGCAGCCGTCCCATGCAAGGGACGGGCCGAAAATGGTGGGCGACGGCCCTGGATCGAGAGGTCGCGTCAATACGACCCGTAGTCCGTCGAAATCGTTCCCGGTTTCAATCAATGTGGCAGTGGATACGCATCGAGGCGACTTCCGGACGTCGCCACGCAGGTGTCCCGCCGCGAAGGAGGCCCTTCGCCGCGCCCTGTGGCGTCGTCCGCACGCGGCGGCGCGACCACTGGGATTTCCGCACACGAGGGAGACATCATCATCCGCGTGGGGGGCGCGTCCGAAACCGCAACGGCCCATCGATGTCTGTCGTTAGCGCGCTAAATCCGCAGGACGGCAGATGGCGCGTGACACGCTCAGTGTCAAGACAGGCGGCCTCCCGACAGGAGACGCAGAGCGGACATTTCGCCACATGCGCGGCGATCGGCGAGGTCAATGTGGGAGAACCGGAGCTCCACCGTCATCCTGGGTCCAGTCGCTGTTGATCAGCTTGCGCAGGTGGTCCCGCTCGGCCTTCAGCGGGACCAGCGCGCTCACGGCCGAGGGGTCGCGGCCCACGTCGCTCAGCGTCCCTTCCACCGCGCGTTCCAGGGCCTCGAGCTGCATCAGCAGTTCGAACGCCTGGCGCCAAAGCACACGGGTCCGGTCGCGGGCGGCGTTGGGATCCAGGAACGGCGCCGCCACGCCCGCCTTGCTGGCGTCGCGGTTCATGCGCGCGATCATCTCGTCGTCCACGCCCCGGGCGCGCAACCGGCGCAGCACCACGTCGAAATCCGCGTCGTCGGCCTCGTAGCGGAGTTGCACCAGCTCATGGGCGATGCGGTCCAGCTTCTCGTCGCCGAAGCCCCGCGAGCCGACCAGCTCGATGGAGTCGTCGATGATGCCGGGATCGTGCAGCGCCGCCTTGGCCAGGGCCGCCGCTAGCGGCCGGGCCGACTGCTTCAGCTCGCTCGCCGCCGTCCTCGCCTCGGGCGTGGCGCCGGCCAGCGCCGCCTTGCGCTTGGCCCAGCCGTGCTTGGCCAGCGCCCGGCCCGCCGCGCCCGGTTCATAGACCGGCGGCGCGTTCCGGGGCGACAGGGCCTCGAACCGGCCCAGCAAGTCCTCCTTGTAGGCGGCGGCCAAGTCGCCGTCGGCGATCGTCGCGGCCAGCTTGCGCAGCCGCACCTTCAGCGCCGTCTTCCGCTCGGGCGTGTCCAGCGGCTCGGCGTCGCGCTCGCGGATGAACAGCGCCTCGGCGAAGGCGGTGGTCTGCGAGAGCTGCTGCTTCAGCACCGCCGGCCCCTGCTCGCGCAGCACGTCGTCGGGGTCCTTGCCGCCCTCGACGATCGCGAAGCGGAAGCTCTTGCCAGGCTTCAGCAAAGGCAGCGCCCGGTCCATGGACCGGGCTGCGGCCTGCCGGCCCGCCCGGTCGCCGTCGAAGCACAATGTCGGCTCCGGATGGTAGCGCCACAGCACCTCCATCTGATCCTCGCCCAGGGCCGTGCCCATGGCGGCCACCGCGGGCACGCCTGCCCGCTGGCACGCGATCACGTCCATGTAGCCTTCGACGACGACCAGCGGCAGGTCCTCGTCCGCCTTCGCCGCCGCCAGGATCTTGCGCGCCTCCGAGAGGCCGTACAGCTGGTGACCCTTGTGGAAGACCACCGTCTCCGGGCCGTTCAGGTACTTGGCGCGGGCCTGCGGATCCATCGCCCGGCCGCCGAACGAGACCACCCGGCCGCGCACGTCCAGGATCGGGAAGATGATCCGGTCGCGGAACCGGTCGTAAGGCGCGCCGCCGTCCTCCGGCGCGATCAGCAGGCCGGCGTCCACCAGTTCGGCCGGCTTGGCGCCCTTGGTGACGAGGTAGTCCTTCAGCGCCGTGCGGCCGGCGGGCGAGAAGCCGATCCGGAACCGGGGCCACTCCTTGTCGGGCAGCCCGCGCTTCTCGAGGTAGGCTCGGGCCTCGCGGCCGGGCGGCCGCTTCAGCTCGGCCTCGAACCACTGCGCCGCCAGCTCCAGCCAGTCGGCCAGCCCCTGGCGCTGCTTCTCCTGTTCGGCGCCCCGCGGGTCCACCGCCGGCAGCGGCACGCCGGCCTCCGCCGCCAGCCGCTCGACCGCCTCGGCGAAGGTCAGCCGTTCTGTCTCCTGCAGGAAGGTGATCAGGTCGCCGGTCTTGCCGGACGAGAAGTCGAAGAACTGGCCCTTGTCGTCGTTCACATAGAACGAGGGCGTCTTTTCCTTGTTGAACGGTGACAGGCCCACGTACTCGCGGCCCTGCTTGCGCAGCTTCACCGTGCGGCCGATGACGTCGCTCGGCCGAAGCCGCGACTTCACCTCCTCCAGGAACCGCTCGTCAAACCGCCCGACCATCTTGGATGCCTTCCCATCCCACGCCGTTATGCGCGAGTGGGCTGCCGATCAGCCTCGTGGATGCGCTGATTCGGATTGTTGGCGACTTGTGGATGACCTGTGCGTCATTTCCGGACGGCCAACTCATCTGCTCGTCATCCCCGGGCTTGACCTGGGGGGATCCATTCCAGTGCGCCGGAAAGCGTAGCGCCCGCGCCGCGCGGCCCGTTGAACGGCCGGGTCGAGCCCGCCCATGACGAGCCTGGAGATGGGAACTCACATCACATGCGTGAGCTTGTCCGGGTTCCGCACGGCGTAGACCGCCGCGATCTTGCCGTCCTCGCCGGGTTCGAAGGCGAAGGTCGCCGGGCCGTCCTCAAGCTGGATCAGGAAGCCCGGGTAGCCATTCACCCGCACCGCGACGATGTCGCCCACCCATTGCGGGCCATGCCGCCAGCGCAGGCGCTCCAGCAGCCGGATGATGTCCTCGCGGCCGACCATGACACGCAGCGCCGCGGCGCGTTTGCCGCCACCGTCCGACACCATGATGGCGTCCTGGGCCAGGAGTTGGGTCAGCGTCTTGGTGTCGGCGGTCCGAGACGCGGCCATGAAGGCCGTGGCCAGTTGCATCACCCGATCCTGGTCCACCTTGAACCGCGGGCGCGCGTCCTGGACGTGCTGGCGGGCGCGGGCGGCGAGCTGGCGGATCGCGGGCTCGGTGCGCTCCAGGGTCTCGGCGATCTGGCCATAGTCCTGGTCGAAGACGTCGTGCAGCAGAAACACCGCCCGCTCCAGCGGCGACAGCCGCTCGAGGGCCAACAGGAAGGCCACCGACACCTCCTCGGCCTTTTCCACCGGATCATCAGCCAGCGGCTCGATCAGCGGCTCGGGCAGCCAGGGTCCCTTGTAGGCCGCGCGCTCGGCCTTGGCGGCCCGCAGGCGGTCGATGCAGAGGCGCGTCGTCGCCCGCACCAACCAGGCCGCCGGGTCGGTGACGCCCTCCCCGGCCCGTCGCCAGCGCAGCCACGCGTCCTGCACCGCGTCCTCGGCCTCGGTGACCGAGCCGAGCATGCGATAGGCCAGCCGCTTCAGCCGCTGGCGGTTGGCCTCGAAGGCGTCGGTGAGCGCCGGGTGCATGGCCGCCACCCTACGCCGCGATCCGGAGCGGCGCGACGGTCTCGCCGGCCACCTTCACACGCGAACAGCTCTTGCCGTAGCCCAGGGCGTACTTGAGCGTCGGGTACATGCGCGACGACACCAGTGCGAGGCTGATGGCCACCAGCGCCTTGTCGCCCCACCGCCGGACGATCTCGTCGCGCAACGGATCGCAGGCTTCCATGTCACGCGCCAGGCTGGCCTGGGCGAAGCGGTAGCCGAGCGACGCGGTCTCGCCCATGCCTTCCAGGTCGCCGGCGATGACCGCTCGCAGCACCTTGGGGTCCACGCCGTTGGCGGTCGCGATGTCCACGCCCACCTGCACGCAGGGCCCGCAATCCTCGGTCAGGGTGCCGTACAGCCCGGCGGCGATCAGGGCCTCGGGCGGCGCCGCATGGCGGTCGGGCGCCTGGGTTCCCAGGCTGAACTTGAACAGGCTGCCGGGATTCACGCGCAGCACGTGGCGCATGTAGCTGGCGTCGTAGTTGAAGGTCCTCTCGAACTTGTCGAGGTAGCGGGCCAGGAACAGCTTCAGCATCGGTCAGGCTCCCTTTGGCTTGCGGAGCAGCGACAGCGCCAGGGGGATCGCGGCGAAGACGTAGATCGCCAGGAAGTCGCGCTTGAAGTCGGCCAGCGGGTCATTCCCGCAGGTGGCGTCATAGACGTGGATTGCGGCGTGGATCGTCAGCCAAGCCGCCGTCGCCGCCATCGCCGCCCAGCCCTGCGCCGGCCGCCACGCGAACCAGCCCATGCCCAGCGCGCCCATCAGATAGACGGCGCCGATGTCGCGGACGAAGTGGGGATTGAACGGCCCTGTCTGCGGCACGCCCGGCACCGCGTCATACCAGGGCAACGGAGCGAACAGCATGACGACGCCGTTCGCCGCGAAGATCAGGGCCATCAGCCCAGCCAGATATCGATCCCAGTGGCGCACTCGCGGCCTCCGTCCCTTTTGCGCCTAGGACGGAGCGGCGCGCGAGGCTGTGACATCAGCGCGCGAAGTTTTTTCCTCAGGCCTGCGACGCCAGCCACCCCGGCAGTTCGGAAATCGTCTTCAGTTCCACCAGACGCGGATGGTGGGCCGGGGCTTCGGCGACCTCGTGGGCCCAGGTGATGTGGTAGGGGATGTAGACGCCCCAGCTCCCGGCCTCGAGCGCGGGTAGCACGTCTGAGCGCATGGAGTTGCCCACCATCGCTGCCTCGCCCGCGCCGGTGCCGTAGCGGTCGAAGACGCGGGAGTAGGTCGAGGCGTCCTTCTCGCTGACGATCTCGACGGCGGCGAACAGGTCGCCCAGGCCCGAGGCGGCCAGCTTCTGCTCCTGGTGCAGCAGGTCGCCCTTGGTGATGAGCACCAGCCGGTAGCCGGCCTCGGACAGGTCGGCGAGCGCTTGGTCCACGCCCGGCAGCGGCTCGACCGGCTCGGACAGCATCTCGCGGCCGGCCGCCAGGATGTCGGCGATCAGGCGGCCGGGCGGCTCGCCGTCGGTCAGCTCCATCGCCGTCTCGATCATCGACAGCGTGAAGCCCTTCACGCCGTAGCCGTAGAGCCGCAGGTTCCGCTTCTCCACCTCGGCCAGCCTGGCGTTGGTCGTGTCGTGGTCGGCGAACTCGGACAGCATCTCGCGCAGCCGATCCTGGGTCAGCCGGAAGATCGTCTCGTTGTGCCAGAGCGTGTCGTCGGCATCGAGGCCGACCGTGGTGATGCGCATGGTCGCTCCCATACGGCCGCCGGCCCGGCCTGCGCAATCCGCGGGCGCCGCGTGCAAGGCTCCTGGGCGCCGCGACCCATTCCTTTGCAGCGTAAGCGATTGCCAGCTTCTGGCGCCCCTCGCGCCGCATTCTCACCCGCAGGTGATTCTGGAGACCATCGATGTCGGGAGGCGGTCTCAGGGGCTGGATCGCGCGGCTGACGGGAGCGGCCGCGCTCGCCGAAGCGCGCACGCAGGCCGAGCGCGCGGAGGCGCGGCTGCGCGACGCCATCGATGCGATTCCCGAGGGTGTGGTCTTCCTGGACGCCGGCGGGCGCTACATCCTCTGGAACCGCCGCTACGCGGAAATCTACCATCGCTCGGCCGACCTGTTCCGGCCCGGCGCCCGGCTCATCGACACCCTGCGCGAGGGCGTCCGGCGCGGCGACTATCCCGACGCCATCGGCCGTGAGGAGGTGTGGCTGGCCACCCGTGAGGCCAAGCTCGCCACCGCCACCGGGGAACGTCACGAGCAGCAGGTCGCCGACGGCCGCTGGCTGATGATCGAGGAGCGGCGCACCTCGGACGGTGGGGTCATCGGCCTGCGAGTGGACATCACCGAGATGAAGCGTCAGGCCGAGGCGCTGGAGCAGGCCCTGGCCCACGCCGAGGCCGCCCAGCGGGCCAAGGCCGAATTCCTGGCCGACATGAGCCACGAGCTGCGGACGCCCCTGAACGGGGTGACCGGCCTGGCCCAGGCGCTGGAGGCCACCGCCTTGTCACCCGACCAGCGAAGTCTCGTATCGGACATCCAGGCGGCGGCGCGCCAGCTCGACCGGCTGGTCAGCGGTCTGCTCGACTACGGCGACGCCGACCTCGCGCCCGACGAGCGCCCCCACGCCGCGCCCGACCGGCCGCTCAAGGTGCTCGCCGCCGACGACAACCCGACCAACCGAAAGGTCATCGAGCTGATGCTGGAGGCCGCGGGCGTTCAGGTGGTCACCGTCGAAAACGGCTACGAGGCGGTCGAGGCCTGGCGGGGCGGCGGCTTCGATGCCGTGCTGATGGACCTGCGGATGCCGGTAACTGACGGCCTGGCGGCCATCCGCGCCATCCGGTCCGAGGAACAGGCGGGGGGCCGGCCACGGACACCCACCATCGTGCTGTCGGCGAACACCTCGCCCGACGACCGCGCCGCCAGCGCCGCGGCGGGCGCGGACGGCCACATCGCCAAGCCGATCCGGGTCGAGGCCCTGTTCGGCGCGCTGGAAAGCGCGCTCGACGCTCAGGCTGCGCAGGCCTTGTGAGGCTTGGTCACTCGCTCGGTCGACGCCGGGAAGCGCGCGAGGGCGCCTGGCGGGCGGATCGGCCGCGCTGCGAAGTTGCCGCCGCAGTTCGGACAGGCGCCGCCGCCGAGGCGGTTGTCCACGCAATCGGCGCAGAAGGTGCATTCGAAAGTGCAAATGCGGGCGAGCGGGCTGTCGGCCGGAAGATCGCGGTCGCAGCATTCGCAGTTGGGGCGGAGGGCGAGCATGACCCGAAAATGCGCCAGGGCCGGATTGGCTGAAATGCCAAGTTTCCCTCGCTTTCAGCCAGCTTACTCGCCGAAGCCCTCGCCGGGCTCGCGGATCGGTTCCAGGCGTAAAAGGCGCGAGTCGGCGACGCCCGCGGTGCGATGGGCGACCAGCTCGCGGTACTCCGGGTCGCGGACCATCTCGATGAAGGCGGCCGAGGTCGGATACTCCGCGATGAAGGCGATGTCCCAGGCCTCCGAACCCGGCCCGGTCACCATCACCTGCGGCTTGCCGGCCCAAACCTGCTTTCCGCCCACCCGTTTGAAGATGTGCGCCGTGGTGCGCCCATAGGCGCGGTAGGCGTCGAGGCCCGTCAGGCCCTTGCCGTGATCGGTGTGACCTTCCGGATATTCCGCCGACGGCTTCAGCTTCACCAGGTTCAGCATCTGGATGGGCTGGTCGCGCGGCAGGCCCTTGAAGACCTCCCAGGCCTCGCGGTCCGGATCGATATAGGCCATAGGTCCCCCGCGTCGCATTGACCCCGCGTCCGGGACTCACTACCTACGCCGCCGTTTGCCTACAAGGAGCCCTACACATGTCGCGTGAACTGCTGCCTGGCGTCACCGGCGTGCTGGTGCTGGCCGACGGGACTGTCCTGCAAGGGATTGGCGTCGGCGCGGTTGGGGAAGCCGTGGGCGAGGTGTGCTTCAACACCGCCATGACCGGCTACCAGGAGATCCTGACCGACCCCTCCTACATGGCCCAGATCGTGGCCTTCACCTTCCCGCACGTGGGCAACGTCGGAACGAACGTCGAGGACATCGAGCAGATGTCGGGGTCGGCCGAGACCGCGGCGCGCGGCGCGATCTTCCGCGACCTGCCGACCAAGCCCGCGAACTGGCGGGCCGACAGCGACCTCGAGACCTGGATGAGCCGCCGCGGCGTCATCGGCCTGGCCGGCGTCGACACCCGCGCCCTGACCCGCTCCATCCGCGAGCACGGCATGCCGCATGGCGTGATCGCCCACCACCCAGAGGGCAAGTTCGACATCGACGCCCTGGTCGCCAAGGCCAAGGCCTGGTCGGGCCTGGAGGGCCTGGACCTCGCCAAGGACGCTTCGTGCCTGCAGCCCTTCACCTATGACGAGGGCCTCTGGGACTGGAACGGCGGTTACGCCAAGCCGGGCCAGCCGAAGTACGAAGTCGTGGTCGTCGACTACGGCGTGAAGCGCAACATCCTGCGCGCCCTGACCTCGGTGGGCGCCCACGTCACCGTGGTGCCGGCCAAGACCACGGCCGAGGAGATCCTGGCCCGCAACCCGGACGGCGTCCTGCTGTCGAACGGCCCCGGCGACCCGGCGGCCACGGGTGAATATGCGGTGCCCGAGATCAAGAAGCTGGTCGACAGCGGCAAGCCGGTGTTCGGCATCTGCCTGGGCCACCAGATGCTGTCGCTGGCGCTCGGCGCCAAGACCGTGAAGATGGATCAGGGCCACCACGGGGCCAACCATCCCGTGAAGGACCTGACGACTGGCAAGGTCGAGATCGTCTCAATGAACCACGGCTTCACGGTGGACCGCGACAGCCTGCCCGAGCCGGTGGTCGAGACCCACGTCTCGCTGTTCGACGGCACCAATGCCGGCCTGGCCCTCAAGGACCGCCCGGTCTTCTCGATCCAGCACCACCCCGAAGCCTCGCCCGGCCCCACCGACAGCCTCTACCTCTTCGAGCGCTTCGCGGGCTTCATGGACAAGGCGAAGTAGGCACGGCGCCTACCAGCCGATGTGCTCGAGCATCTCCGGCAGGAACTGGACGAAGATGTCCAGGTCGTCCTGCAGCGCCTCGTAGGTTCCGCCAGGGGCCAGGTTGGCGTCGTAGGCGAAGATCGGGTCGCCGCTCTTGTCCAGATAGACCCGGATATAGCGCTTCTGGAGGTTCCAGGCGTTGGCCTTGTCGGCGCTCAGCGGCTCCTTCATGTCGAAGCTGGCCACGAACTGGACGGCCCGGCACTTGGCCTTGTCGCAGTCGTACAGGTCGAGGTCGAAATTGATCCCGTCCTTGCTGGTCGAGACGTAGGGCTCGCCCTGGTCGGTCTTCTCGATCTTCGCGTCGAAGCCCGCGCTCTTCACGAACGCCAGCAGTTCCTCCACGGTCAGGCCAGCGTCCGGGATCGGCCGCGCCTGCGCCGCGCCTGCGCCGAGGGCCAAGGCGGCCAGCGCCGCCAACATCGCTCGCTTCATCACTCGTCCCCATCGCCAAGGCGCAGACGTTTCGCACGGCGCGAACCCTTGGCCACGCCATGCGCGCGCCGAAACGTCTTCAGGCGATTCTCAGCCTAGAGCCTGGACAGCTGGCCGACGCCGATGACCGGACCCGAGGGCCCGTTCGGGTTCTTCGAGCCGCCCGGCGGTTCGAGCGACACGGCCAGGGCCGCGCCCGCCGCCATCTTGGCCATCACCTCGGTCGGGAGCGCGATGACCTTGGCCTTGCCCGATTCCACCAGACCCAGGGACTTGGGGTTGTCCTGGCCGGCGATCAGCCAAAGCTCGTGCACCTTGTCGCGGTCGGAGCCTTCCGGCAGCAGCGAGGTGACGATCAGCGCCTTGCGGTCCGGATCGTACGACGCGGTGAACAGCGGCTGGACCTTGGAGTCCTGGCTGACGACGCTGGCGGCCAGCAGCTGGCCCTGCGGCGCCACCGGCACCTGGCGTTCCACCACCACCGGCGGCTGGTTCACCTGCACCATGACGCCGGCGAGGCTGGCCGCGGCCAGGGCGAAGCCGCCCACGGCGGTGTTCCGCCAGAAGCGTACGCGGTTCATGAGGCTCGCGCTGTTGTCGTTGGCCGGCCGCGCGCCGCTGTCGCTGTTGGCGGGCAGCAGGCGTTCGATCCGCGGCCACAGGCCGGCGGGGGCCGGCACCGATTCGACGCTGTCGATCATCGGCGCCAGGCGCGCGCGCCAGGCCTCCACATCGGCGGCGAAGGCCGGTTCGCGGGCCATGCGGGCCTCGGCCTCGGCCCGTTCGCGAGCGCTCAGCACACCCAGCGCGTGCTCGGCGGCGAAGGCTTCGTCTTCGGTCAGGTCTGGGGCTTCGCTCATGACTGGAGGCACCCCTTCAGCTTCGCTAGTCCCCGACGGATCCAACTCTTAACGGTGCCCAGCGGAGCATCCATGCGCTTGGCTAAGGCTTCGTAAGTGACGCCGTCAAAAAATGCGGTGCGGATCACCGACTGGGTGCGATCGTCCAGCTCGGACAGGCATCCGGCCAAGCGGTTGCGGTCGTCGGCGGCGGACAGCAACGTCTCGGCGCTGTCCTGGCCATCCGCGATTTCCAGCTCGTCCACCGGCTCGGCGTAGGCCATCGGCCCCCGCGCCCGCAGGCGGTCGATCGCCCGGTTCCGCGCGATGGTGGACACCCAGGTCATCACGCTCGCGCGGGCGCCGTCGAAACGGTCGGCCCGTCGCCATATGGTGACGTACACGTCCTGCAAAACGTCCTCACTCTCCTCGCGGTCGGAGAGGATACGAAGGCAGACGCCAAAAAGCTTCGCGGAGGTGGCCTGGTACAATTGTCGCAGGGCCTCACGCTCGCCGTTGGCGATACGCGTCATAAGTGGTGAGAGGCTGTCGGTAGTCGTGGCGGCGGCGGCCAAGGCAGTCCCTTGAGGTTACGTCGCCCGGTCGGCGAACTCATTGTGGCGAAGCTGCCCGTCTCGCGCTGAAGACGCAAGCGCTCCCGTATCAGGGGTTCCTGGGAATCGTGACGGCCGCGCCGGGCGGGGCCTGGTCGATGGTGAGCAAGCGGACCGGCTGGTCGCCGACGACCTTGGTCTCGTGCCACTGGTCCACCGCATCGACCAGCCAATCGCCGGCCGCGATCTCCCGCACCTCACCCGTGTCGAGGTTGGTGACCTTCATGCGGCCCGCCAGCACGTTCACCAGCCGCGGGTAAGGGTGCTTATGGGCCGCGATGCCGCCGCCTGCGGGGATCACGCCCTGGGTGATGGTGTAGCGCACCTCGCCCTGGGCAGCGCGAATCGGCTGGCCCGACAGCGTTGCGTCCACGGTGACCGGCTTGCCGGGCTCGGGCGGAACCTGGGCCGCTGCCGGGGCGGCCAGCATAAGAACGAAGGTGAGCGTGGCGGAGGCGTGACGCATGGAGCCGACGTTGCCCCATGCGCCACGCGCCGCCAATGCCGGAAGCTAGAACCGCGCCCGCAGGCCCGCGAACAGATAGCGGCCGAAGATGTCGTACGACGCGTCGCCGGCGATCGCACCGTTGCCGGTCAGGCCGACCGGGATGGTCTTGTCGAAGATGTTGTTCACACCCACGAACGCCTCCATCTCGCCGCCGACCGCCTCGAAGCGGTACTTGGCGATCAGGTCGTGGTACCAGACGCTCTCGACATAGGGACGGTCGTTCCGCTCCAGCGTCCGCTCCTTGTTACGGCGCGACCGGTCGAGGAACTGGCTCTCCCACGTCAGCGTCACCGGCCCCTGCGCGTAGCTGAGGCTGGAGATGAACGACCAGCGCGGATTGCCAATCTCGGCCTCCTGGCGGTCGACGGTTTCCGGGAAGTCCTGGAACGCGAACTGGCGCAGCTTCTCGATGTAGTTGAGCGTCACCGAGGCGGTGATCCGTCCGTCCAGGCGGCTGAGCGCGCCCATGCCCGACGTCCAGTCGCCCACGCCGCGATTGTACGACGCCTGCAGGTCGTAACCCGCCGTCGCGAGCTTGGCCTGGTTCAGGTAGGTCGACAGGTAGGAGGTGATCTGCCGCGTGGCCGGGTCGCGGATGATCAGGTCGCAGTATTCGGTGGCGAGCGCCGGGCCGTCGACGCACTTGTCGGCGGCGTCCTGCGGGTCGAGGAAGCTGATCGCGTCGCGGATGACGATGTCATAGTAGTCCAGAGACAGCGAGAAGCCGGGCAGGAAGCGCGGCTGGGCGATGAAGCCCACCGTCCAGGTCTCGGCGCGTTCGGGCCGCAGGTCCTGGTTGCCGCTCGTCACCCCGGCGAACTGGTTGTCGGTGGCCTGGTCGAAGGCGACGCCCAGGGCCGCGCAGTTGGCTGCCCGGTTCGGGTTGGCGGTGATCGACGAAGCTTCGCAAGGGTCGAACACGCCGCTGAAGCCCGGCGTGGCCGGCAGGAACGCCTCGGTGATGTTCGGCGCGCGCGTCGCCTTAGAATAGGTCCCGCGGAACGTGAGGTCTCGCACCGGCGCCCAGGTGCCGCGCAGCATGTAGGCCGTGGCGTTCCCGGCATGGCTGTAGTCAGCCTGCCGGATCGCCGCGTTCAGGGTCAGCTCGTGCGCGAAGGGCGCATCGCGCAGAATCGGCGCCTCGGCCTCGAGGAAGGCCTCCTTCACCTCGAAGCCCCCGAAGGCGTCGGGCTGAGCCGCGCTCTCGCTGAGCCCGCTCTTCACGAACGGGTCGTTGATGTTCTTGCTTTCCTCGCGCCGCCATTCGAAGCCGCCGGCGAACTTCAGCGCCCCGCCCGGAAGGCTGAAGAAGCGCGAGCTGTCGAACGTCGCCGTCGCGCTCGCCACCTGCTGGGTGATCGTGTGGGTGCGCAGCTCCTCGAAGGTGACGTAGTCCATCGCCGCGCGGCTGTTCTGGGCCCCGAACAGGTTGAACGGCACGCAGGTCTCGCTCGTGCCCCCGTCCGGCGGCGCATAGCCGGCATACTGGGCCGACGGCACGTCCTTGCGGCAGCGGATCTGGCCGCTGGCGGGATCGACCACCGCGTCGATCGCGGCGTTGAAGTTGCCCGGGATCAGGCCGTTGAAGCCCCGGAAGCGGTTCTTGGTCCGGCCGAAGTTGTACGACACGTCCCACTTCACGTCCGAGAAGCCCGCGTCGAAATCGCCGTCCAGCTGCAGCACCGTGCGGAAGGTGCGCCGGCGGGTGTTGGCGTTACGGCCGCCGATGTCCTGGTTGATCCGGTCCACGTAGAAGACGCTGTCCGGGTTCTGGTCGAGGATCGCGCGCAGGCCGGGCGTGATGAACGCGTTGTCGTTGTCGAGCAGGTACTCGAAGGTCGTGAACGACGAGCTGAACGTGTCCAGCGTCTTGGTCTCGACCAGCTTCAGGTCGCCCCGGAAGCGGATGTTCGGCGTGACCTGGTAGCGGAAGGTCCCGTATGCGCCATAGCGCGTGGTGCGGGGAACCAGCGTCGTTTCCTCATCCTGTGAGTAGCAGACCGGGCACGGCTGGGCGAAGGAGCCGTAGAACAGGTTGTTCGTGCCCGTCCGCGGAGGATAGGCCACCGGATTGCCCGCGGCGTCGAAGCCGGTGACGGGCGCCAGCGTGTTGGCGTCGATCAGCGAGCCATACTTGTGGAAGTACTCCGTCTGCACGTACGGGCGGTAGAGGAAGTCGGGGATGCCGTCGGCGGGGCCGGTGTTGGCGGGGTTCTCGACGATGGCCCAGTCGGCCAGCCCGTCGATCTGGGTCGCCCGCACCCGCTCCTGCTTGTCGGCGAACAGCGTCAGGGTCGCGTTGCCCCGATCGTCCGCGAAGTTCCAGCCGCCGGTGCCCGAGACGGAATAGTTCTGGCCATAGTTCCCGTTGAGCGGCTGGCCGCCCTGAACGTTGAACTCATAGCCCTCGAAGTTGTCCTTCAGGATGATGTTGATCACGCCTGAGACCGCATCCGAGCCGTAGATGGCCGATGCGCCGCCGGTGATCACGTCGACCCGCTCGACCAGCGCCGTCGGAATGGTGTTGAGGTCGACGGCCGTGTCGCCGGCGTCGCCGCCCACGTGCCGCTGGCCATTGACGAGAGTCAGGGTGCGGGCGGTGCCCAGGCTGCGCAGATCGGGGAAGCTCAGCCCGCCCACGTTGGCGCCCGAGTCGGAGTTGGCCCGGACTGTCCCGGTCGACGCCAAAGCGGGGAGTTGCGCCAGCACGTCGCCCAGGCTGGTCGTCCCCGAGTTGCGGATCGCCTCCTGGGTGATCGTCGTAATCGGCGTGGGCTGTTCGTAGTTCGGCCGCGCGATGCGCGAACCCGTCACCACCAGCTCATCCACCGTCGCCGATCCGGGAGCCGGCGTCGTCGCCTGCGCGTTGGCGGCGCCAGGCGCGATGGCGGCGGCCACCAGACCGGACAACAGGGTTCCGGCTAGCAGCCGCGTCTTATTCGAATTCATCGTAATCCCCATGGTGGCGGGGATGTTTTCGTCGCAATCCCCGCTGTTCGAGGGGCTACGTTTCTAGAACTGTTACAATTCCGTCAAGTTATCGTCACATACGGTCAAGCTTAGGGCCAAAGCTTGACTGTAAGATGCGATGCAGGTCGAGTGGATGTCGCGCGAACGCTCGGCGCGAACTGCGCCGCTGCAGGCGTAACCTGAACGTCGTTCGATTTAAGCAGCAGTCGCCTTCAACGTCGCCTTGCGAGTTGCGGCGCGCTTTTCCTTGGCGCGCTCCAGGCGCGCCTCCTTGCGCTGGTCGGCCTCGGTCTCCAGCGCCGGCAACAGCTCGGCAGCCGCGGCCTTCTGCTTGTCGTCGCCCTGCTCGCTCAGGCGCCGGGCGTTCGTCAGCAGGTTCACGACCTCTTCGTCGCTGAGGGTCGGGATTCTGTCGAGCAGGCTCATGGCGTCTCCGCGTGTCTTCGGGCGCCGAACGCCGACGCCTCATGGGATAGAGCCCGACGCCACCGTTAGTTGCGTGATTCGAAAGAGAAATTTCCGGGAACCAAAAGCGATTTGCGGAACTGTGACGGTCCGCCCCGTGAGTCCGCTTGCACCATCCGGCTCACCTCTCTATTTGGGCGCCTTAACCTGCAGTTCTGACCTTTGTCGGCGCGCCCTTTCATGCGCGGCCGCCTCTTCGCGCGAGACCAATGCCCAAACGCACCGACATCTCCTCGATCCTGATCATCGGCGCCGGCCCCATCGTCATCGGCCAGGCGTGTGAGTTCGACTATTCGGGCGTCCAGGCCTGCAAGGCGCTGCGCGCCGAGGGCTACCGGATCGTGCTGGTGAACTCGAACCCGGCGACGATCATGACCGATCCGAACGTCGCCGACGCCACCTACATCGAGCCGATCACGCCCGAGATGGTCGAGAAGATCATCGAGAAGGAGCGGCCCGACGCGCTGCTGCCCACCATGGGCGGCCAGACCGCGCTGAACACCGCGCTCGCGCTGGAAGAGCGCGGCGTGCTGGCGAAGTACGGCGTCGAGATGATCGGCGCCAAGGCCGAGGTGATCGACAAGGCCGAGGATCGTCAGAAATTCCGGGACGCCATGGACAAGCTGGGCCTCGAGAGCCCCAAGTCCAAGGCCGCCCACACGATGGACGAGGCCATGGAGGGCCTGGAGTTCGTGGGCCTGCCCGCGATCGTCCGTCCGTCCTTCACCCTGGCCGGCACCGGCGGCGGCATCGCCTACAACGTCGAGGAGTTCCGCGAGATCGTGGAACGCGGCCTGGACCTCTCGCCCACCACCGAGGTGCTCATCGAGGAGAGCGTGCTCGGCTGGAAGGAATACGAGATGGAGGTCGTCCGCGATAAGGCCGACAACTGCATCATCGTCTGCTCCATCGAGAACATCGACCCGATGGGCGTGCACACCGGCGACTCCATCACCGTCGCCCCGGCGCTGACGCTGACCGACAAGGAATACCAGTGGATGCGCCGCGCCTCGATCGCGGTGCTGCGCGAGATCGGCGTCGAGACGGGCGGCTCAAACGTCCAGTTCGCGGTGAACCCGGCGGACGGCCGAATGGTGGTCATCGAGATGAACCCGCGCGTGTCGCGGTCCTCGGCGTTGGCGTCCAAGGCCACCGGTTTCCCGATCGCCAAGGTCGCCGCGCGCCTGGCCGTGGGCTACACGCTGGACGAGTTGATGAACGACATCACGGGCGCGACGCCCGCCTCGTTCGAGCCCAGCATCGACTACGTGGTCACCAAGATCCCGCGCTTTGCCTTCGAGAAGTACCCGGGCGCCGAGCCCTATCTCACCACCTCGATGAAGTCGGTGGGCGAGGTCATGGCCATCGGCCGCACCTTCGCCGAGAGCCTTCAGAAGGCCCTGCGCGGCCTGGAGACCGGCCTGACCGGCCTGGACGAGATCGACATTCCCGGCGGCGACGATCCCGAGATGCGCCACGCCTCGGTGCTGCGCGCCCTGGCCCAGCCTACGCCGGACCGCCTGCGCGTCATCGCCCAGGCCTTCCGCCACGGCCTGACCGTCGACGAGATCCATGGCGCTTGCAGCTACGAGCCCTGGTTCCTGCGCCAGCTCGAGATCCTGGTGAAGACCGAGAACCAGGTCCGCGAGGCAGGCCTGCCCACCACGGCCGCCGACTTCCGCAAGCTGAAGGCCCTGGGCTTCTCGGATGCGCGCCTGGCGAAGCTGACCCACACCACCGAGAAGGAAGTCCGCGAACAGCGCCGCGCGCTGGGCGTTCGGCCCGTCTTCAAGCGCATCGACACCTGCGCCGGCGAGTTCCGCGCCGAGACGCCGTACATGTACTCGACCTACGAGAGCGGCGCCCTGGGCCAGGTCCCGGACGACGAGAGCGAGCCGTCGGACCGCAAGAAGGCGATCATCCTGGGCGGCGGCCCGAACCGGATCGGCCAGGGCATCGAATTCGACTACTGCTGCTGTCACGCGGCCTTCGCGTTGGACGAGATCGGCGTCGAGTCGATCATGGTGAACTGCAACCCCGAGACCGTCTCGACCGACTACGACACCTCGGACCGTCTCTACTTCGAGCCGCTGACGGCCGAGGACGTGCTGGAGCTGATCGCGGTCGAGCAGACCCGCGGTGAACTGGCCGGCGTGATCGTGCAGTTCGGCGGCCAGACCCCGCTGAAGCTGGCCGCGGCGCTGGAGGAGGCGGGCATCCCGATCCTCGGCACCTCGCCCGACGCCATCGACCTGGCCGAGGACCGCGAGCGCTTCCAGCAGCTCCTGCACCGGCTGAACATCGCCCAGCCGGTGAACGCCCTGGCCCGCAGCCGCGACGAGGCCTTCGCCGCCGCGCACAAGGTGGGCTACCCAGTCGTGATCCGCCCCTCCTATGTGCTGGGCGGCCGCGGCATGGAGATCGTCCGCGACGACGAACAGCTCGAGCGCTACATCAACACCGCCGTGCAGGTCTCCGGCGACAGCCCCGTGCTGATCGACCAGTACCTGAGCCGCGCCACCGAGGTGGACGTGGATGCGATCTGCGACCACACCGGCGCGGTCTTCGTGGCGGGCGTCATGGAGCACATCGAGGAGGCCGGCGTGCACTCCGGGGACAGCGCCTGCTCGCTGCCGCCGTTCTCGCTCCGTGAAGAGACCATCGAGGAACTGAAGCGCCAGACCGAGGCCATGGCCAAGGCGCTGAACGTGCGCGGCCTGATGAACGTGCAGTTCGCCATCGAGGAGCCGGCCAGCGCCAGCCCGCGGATCTACGTCCTGGAGGTCAATCCGCGCGCCAGCCGCACGGTGCCCTTCGTGGCCAAGACCATCGGCGAGCCGGTGGCCGCCATCGCCGCCAAGGTGATGGCCGGCACGCCGCTCAGCGATTTCGGCCTGACCCAGAAGCCCTATGACCACATCGCGGTGAAGGAGGCGGTCTTCCCGTTCGCCCGCTTCGCCGGCGTCGACACCATCCTGGGCCCCGAGATGCGCTCGACGGGCGAAGTCATGGGCCTGGACTGGATCCGCGCCGGCGAGGGCCCCGGCCCCGCCTTCGCGCGCGCCTTCGCCAAGAGCCAGCTTGGCGGCGGCACGGTGCTGCCGTCCAAGGGCTGCGTCTTCATCTCGGTGAAGGACAGCGACAAGGACTGGATCCTGGAGGCGGCCAAGATCGTCTCCGCCCAGGGCTTCCGCATCCTGGCCACCTCGGGCACCGCCGCCTTCCTCACCGAGAACGGCGTCACGGTCGAGCTCGTCAAGAAGGTGCTGGAAGGCCGGCCACACATCGTCGACCACATGAAGAACGGCGAGGTTCAGCTGGTCTTCAACACCACCGAGGGCAAGCAGTCGCTGATGGACTCGTTCGAGATCCGCCGCACCGCCCTGATGATGAAGATCCCGTACTTCACGACGACGCCGGCGGCCCTGGCGGCGGCGCGGGCGATCGCGGCGACGGCCGAGGCCCCGCTCGAAGTCCGGCCCCTGCAGAGCTACGCCTAGGCTTCCCTCCCTTGATGGGGAGGGACAGGCCGCGCCAGCGGCCAGGGTGAGGGAGTGCGGGCCAGAACTCAGAGGGTGGGGAGGATCGACACCTCCTCACCCTGATCGCTTCGCGATCTGTCCCTCCCCGTCACGGGAGGGAAGGCTACTCCTCGTCTTCCTCCTGGCCTTCGGCCGCTTCCTCTTCGGTCCCGGCTTCCAGCACCTTCATCGCGTCATGGAAGCGCTTCAGGGCGCCGATGGAGGCCTGCACCCGCTGGGTCGCCGCCTGCACGTCGCCCTGGGCGCCGTTGATCACGGCCAGGTTGGTGCTGGCGATAGCGTCGGCCAAGGCCTTCAGGCAGCCCTTCAGGGCCGCGAAATCGGCCGCCACGTCCGGCCCCTCTTCGCCGTCATCGATGAAGTCGTCGAGGTGGACCATGCGCGTCTCCGGAAGTTCGCGGCCGATGTGGCCCCGAGCGGCCTGGAAGTCCACGGCTGATGCATTGAGATTTTGATCTTCGTCAACTTCAGGTCGAAGACCTCGTGCTGGGATGCCTCGAGGCATCAATGGAGGCGTGACCATGCGATCGCTTTTCCGTGCATCCCTGCTCCTGGACGATAAGGGCGTTGCTCGCCTCCCCTCGCACAGGACACGTCTCGCTTGCGGCGCCTTTGTCGCGGTTGTCGCCCTGTCGATCGGCGGCGCAGCGACCGCGGCCTCGGTTGTCTCGTTCGCCGGGACGTTCGATCTCACGCAGGTGGTCGCACCCGTCTCGGGCAGCACGATTTTCGGCTTTGACCTCGGCGCGGGAGCGCTCTCGCCCGCGATCAGTGGCTCCGTCGGCGGCTTCGGCTATCTGAACGTGCTCTCCGGTGGCGGCGCCTGGCTTGTGCAGAACCAGCCCATCCCTCTCTCAGGTCTCGCCGCCCTCGAGCGCAACAACGTCTGGTTCACCGATTTCACGAATGCGGCGAGTGGCTCGACCCTCAGCCTGTCGGCGATCATCAACGACACGCCCTTCCTTGCCTCGCCGACGGTCGACGCGACGTGGACCACCCAGGCGGTGCAGATGGGCGCCACAAATTGGGCCTTCACGGACTACGCAGGTCAGTCCGGTCCGCCCATCGGGGCCAGTCCGCCCGCCGAGCCCCCGCCGCCGCCAGACACGGCGAAGATCGAGGGCTATCTGCGAGGCGGCGTTGGCGACATCAAGCAGTACTGGAACGAATGCGGCCCCACCTCGACGGCCAACTCGCTGATCTACTTGGCGAACAAGCATGGGTTTGCGGACAAGCTGCCGACCAAGCCCGATGGCAGCATCGACCAGCAGGCGCTGGTTCTGCAGTTGGCTCAGGCCATGAAGCCGGGCTTCGCCCCGGACAACGCCCTGCCGAACAAGGACGGCTACAAGGACAGGGGCTACACGGGCCTCAACGACAACGACCTCAAGACGGGCAAAGAAGCCTTCATCAAGGATAAGAAGCTGCCACTGGTCGTCGAGGGCGGCAACGCCGACCCGAACGCGTCGGGCGCCAAGACCTTCGACTTCGTGAAAAGCGAGCTTCGCAAGGGCCAGGACGTCGAGTTCCTGATCGCCTGGCCCAACGACGGCTATCACTGGGTCACGGTGGTCGGCGACATCGATGCGGGCAAGGACAACAAGACGCTTATCGTCCACGACCCCTTGATGGCCAACGGCAACCACTATTGGCGGATCAAGGACGATGGGACGCTGACCAGCCCCGTGGGGGCAGCGGCCTGGGCCGTGGCGGAATCAGCCACGCCGGAGCCCGCCACGTGGTCCATGCTTCTGCTCGGTTTCGGCGCGATCGGCATCGGCCTCCGCCGTCGGAGGTCGGCGGGATCCGCGCCTCCCACAACGTCGGCGCCGCAGGCCGTCACTCACGCTTGCTGATTGACCCGCCATCGCCACAGGCGCAGACTCTCCAAATCGCCTGACTGAGACAGGCGGCAAGGGCGCGCTCCGGCGGCCCGCCCGGCCCCCTCGAAAGGGCCCCGCGAACTTCCGGAGGACGCCTCTGGCGTCTGCCGCAGCCTGGCGTGGAGCTCAAGAACTCCACCAACAGGATTGCGAGGAAGTCTCATGCATACCGAGCCGCATACCGGCGAAGTCCGTCATCACAAGCCCAAGCATCTGGCCGAGAAGTTCGAAGGCGTCGTGGGGATCGTCATGGTCGCCGCCATCGTCCTGCTCGCCATCGGCCTGATCTACGGGATCATGACCACAGGCAGCACCGAACCCAAGTGGATGCAGTAGGGACCTAGAGCTCCCTCGCCAGCACCAGATCGTCATAGGTGTTGGCGCCGACCTGGAATTTCCGCACGCCCGCCTGGGTGAACCCCTGGCGGGCGTAGAAGGCGATCGCGCTCGCGTTCTCGCCGTAGACGCCCAGCAGCACGCGCCGGGCGCCCAGCGCCTTGGCGGCGTCCAGCGCCGTCGTCATCAGACGCCAGCCCACGCCCCCGCCCTGGAAGCGTGACAACAGGTAGATCCGCTTGATCTCCAGGTCATCCCGCTCGGTCGGCATGGGCAGGTCCGGCGGACTCAGCATGACGTAGCCGACCATTGGGCCGCCGGCCGCGACATAGGCGCCCCAGAACCGATAGGCGCCCGGCCGCGCCAGCCACGCCGCATAGCGCGCCTCGCCGTGTTCCCGCTCGCAGTGCGCCACGATGTCCGCACCCGGCAGGATGTGGGCATACGTCTCCAGGAACGTCGCCTGCCCCACCAGCGCCAACGCGGCGGCCTCCTCGGGCGCGCAGGGGCGGATGTCGATCTGCATCCCTCCCTCCTCCGACCCGACGGCCCCACGGTCAAGCCCGGCTGCAGCGAACACAGGAGGGCTATCCGGTCGACGCCCGGCGCGCTACGACTTCAACTTATCAACGATAAGGGAGGGACGAAGATGTCGGGTCGGGTGAACGGCAAGGTGGCGCTTGTGACGGGCGGAGCCAGCGGTATCGGCCGCGGGTGCGCCGAGAAGCTGGCGGCCGAGGGCGCCTTCGTCGTGGTCACCGACATCCAGGACGCCCTGGGCGAAGAGGTGGTCGCGGGCATCCAGAAGGCGGGCGGCAAGGCCGAGTACCGCCGCCAGGACGTCACCGACGAGGACGTCTGGATCGACGTGATCCAAGGGATCAAGACCCGTCACGGCCGCCTGGACTTTCTGGTCAACAACGCCGGCATCGGCATCGGCGGCTCGATCCTCGAGATGACCCTCGCGAACTGGCGCCGCCAGACCGCCATCAACCTCGACGGCGTGTTCCTAGGCACCAAGTACGCGATCCCGCTGATGCGCGCTTCGGGCGACGGCGGCAGCATCGTCAACATTTCGTCGGTGGCCGGCCTCAAGGGTTCCGCGAACCTGGCCGGCTATTGCGCCACAAAGGGCGGCGTGCGGCTCTTCACCAAGGCCGTGGCCATGGAATGCGCCAACGCCAAGGACGGCATCCGGGTGAACTCGGTCCACCCCGGCCTCATCGAAACGCCCATCTGGAACACCGTCACCGAGGCGCTGAATCCCGGCGCGAACGCCCCGCCGGACCTCGACGCCATGTCGGCCATGGCGGTGCCCCTGGGCGTGAAGGGCTGGCCGGAGGACATCGCCAACGGCGTGCTATGGCTCTGCTCGAACGAGAGCCGCTACGTCACCGGCCAGGAACTGGTGATCGACGGCGGGCTCACGGTGCGCTGACGCCGTCCCTGGCGCGCTCGTAGGCGGGGCGCGCCATCATCCGGTCGCGGTGGGCGCCAAGCGTCTGCGGGATATCCTTGCCCAGCGCGCCCTTCCACATGCCCATCGCCGTGGAGACCGCGATGTCGGCGAGGGTGAGGTCGTCGCCCACGAAGAACTCGCGCCCGCCCAGCAGACCGGCCGCATAGTCCAGGCCGTCGATGATCCGCGCCTCGCAGAAGCCCTGGGTCCAGTTGGCCTTCTGGTCGTCGGGCGCCACGAACTTGGTGCCCGTCAGCGGGTTCATCAGCCCGCCGAGCGCCGCCTCGCTGAACACGGTGAGTTGCAGCGTGAGGGCCATGGCTGCGGGCTCGGCCGGCAACAGCGGCGTCGGCCCGTACCGCTGGGCCAGGTAGATCATCATGGCCACGGACTCGCCCATGCCCACGCCATCGTCGTCCTCCAGGAACGGTACCGAACCTGGCGGGTACTTGGCGCGGTACTCGGGCGGCGGCGGATAGGCGAACACCTTCCGCCGCCACTCCAGCTCCATCTCCTCGCACTGCCAGGCCACGCGCAGTCCGCGCACGCCCCGGTGGAAGTTGTAGATGGTGATCATCTCCCCCCCCTGCGCCCCCGCCCCTCGCGAAGGCCCGCATCCTGTCCTTGGCCGTGTCGATCATCAGGTCACGGCGCGGGACCATGCGTCAGCCGACCTTCTCGGCGTCCAGCACCGCGTCGAGGCGGTCGTAGCCAGCCGCCATGCCGTCGGTCATGCCCGAACCCACGGCCATGTCGCGGATCTCTTTCGACGGGAAGACCATGGCGATGACCAGTGTGGTGCGCCCGCCGCTCTCGGCCAGCGTCAGGGTGTTGATCGACGGATCGCCCAGTTCCACCGGATTCTCGTAGTTCAGAGGCTGGCCATCGAGCCCGTCCATGCGCTCCGTGGTGACGATCTTGGCGTGGGGGTCGATCTCCAGGTGCTCGCCGTGCGAGCCGAATTCCTGGCCCTCGGTGTCGTTGCGCCAGACATAGCGGTACTTGCCACCCACCCGCAGGTCGACGGTGCAGTAGGGCATGCTCCAGCCTTCGGGGCCCAGCAGCCAGCGCTTGAGCAACTCGGGCTTGGTGTGGGCGTCCCAGACCAGTTCGCGCGGGGCTGCGAACGTACGGGTGACCACAACTTCGCGATCGGACGGCGTGGAGACTTCAACAGGTTTCGGCATCGTTCAGTCCTTCTTCGAGGGAAGTGCGGCCTGCAATTCGTCGAGCAGGCTGTCGAGGCGCGCGTAGTTTGCCTCCCAGAGTTCGCGGTACCGCTCGATCCAGAGGTTGGCGTCCTTCAGCGGCTTGGCGTCAATGCGGGCCGGTCGGCGCTGGGCGTCGCGGCCGCGGTGGATGAGACCTGCCCTCTCCAGCACCTTGAGGTGCTTGGAGATCGCCGGCTGGCTCATCGAAAACGGTTCCGCCAGCTCCTGCACCGAGGCTTCCCCGGTCGCCAGCCGGGCGAGGATCGCCCGCCGGGTGGGATCGGCCAGCGCCGCGAAGGTCGCGTCGAGCTGTTGTTCATAACTCATAGGTTCTAGAACTATTTGGTTATATTCTGAACGTCAAGTCGACGTTCCGCACCTGCTCCGCTAGAGGCGGCGCATGACGGCTACCCTGCATGTGATCTTCGGCCCCTCGGGCGCCGGCAAGACGGTCTACGCCCACGCCTTCGCCCGCCGGGAGAAAGCAGTCGCGTTCGTGCTCGACGAGTGGATGGCGCAACTCTTCGCGCCCGACATGCCCCAGCCGATCGAGTACGAATGGATGATCGAACGGGTGCAGCGCTGCGAGGCGCAGATCTGGTCGGTCGCCGCCGGCGTGCTGGCGACCGGCGTCTCGGTGATCCTCGATATCGGCCTGATGCGCAGGGACGACCGGGCCCGGGTGCGCGAGATCGCCGAAGGCGCCGGCCTGCCGCTGCAGTTCCACTTCGTCACCGCGCCGGTCGAGGTGCGGCGCGCCCGGGTGGCGGAGCGCAACGTGATCCGTGGCGAGAACTTCGCCATCGAGGTGAAGCCCGAGCACTTCGAGTTCATCGAGGGGGTCTTCGAGGCGCCCGATGCGGAAGAACTGAAGGGCGCCATAGTCAGCGAGAGCGCCTGACCGGCCTCAGTGCTGGAAAGTCGGATAGAGGTGCGCCGGCCAGGTGGCGTCGGCGGCGCGGTGATAGGCCTCGCGGTGGGTCAGGCGCGCATTGTACTCCACCAGCACCGGATGCTCGGGCAGGACCTTCTGGTAGAACAGCCGTGAGATCGTGCCGCCCAGCACGACGTCCGCCGCGCTGAACCGGTCGCCCAGCAGCCACTTGCGGCCCTCCAGTGTCGTGGTCAGCGCCTGGACCATGTCGTCGAAAGCGCCGAAGCCAACGTCGAAGCCCGGCAGGTCGATCTTCTGCTGATGGAGCGAGGCCACCGGATCCACCACGGCGGTCGCATAGACCATCCACTTCAGGTACGCGCCGCGGTCCTTGTCCTCGATGCGCGGCGCCAGAGTTCCGTAGCTGTAGCGGTCGGCCAGGTAGATCGCGATCGCCGGGTTCTCGCTCACCACCACCTCGCCGTCGGTGAGCGTGGGCACCTTGCCGGCGGGGTTCAGCCTCAGGTAGGCCGCCGCCTTCTGCTCCCCTTTGCGGATGTCGACGGTCCGCACGTCGAAGGCGACGCCGATCTCCTCGAGCATCCAGTACGCCGTGAACGCCCGGCTGCCCGGCGAGTGATAGAGGGTGATCCCGCGCTTGGCGGCCATGGCGCTCTCCTGGAGGTCCGCGCACACCTAGTGCGAACCTTACAAATTTGCGAGGCGGCGGTCAGGGCGGCGCGAGCCCAGGGGCGTCAGATGTCCTCCGTCGCCGCAACGGCGGCCCTACCGGAGACCATCCCACCCATGCGCAACATCCTGCTTTCCTCGGCCATCGTCCTGTCGCTCGTCGGCGGCGCGTCCGCGATGGCCGCGACCAAGGCCGCGCCGGCCACCAAGCCCGCGCCGGCCGCGACCTCCTCCAAGGCCGCCGACTGCGCCAAGCAGTGGAAGGCCGAGAAGACCCACAGCCAGACCCGCAAGGCCTTCATGGCCGCCTGCACCAAGGCCTGATCCAGGCCGCCCATATCCAGTCGAAGTCACACTCTTGGCCCTGCCGTTTGCGTTTGTGCGGCGGGACCAAGGGGGGCGGCGGCGGGCGCTACGCGTCCCCCATCCGGGCGCCCGCCGCTTTTTCGACCGGTTCGCACTACATTAGGCCAAGCTGTCACTGATGGAGGCGCCGAGATGGGCGCGAAGATCCTCGTCGTCGAAGACGACGGCGGCACGGCCGAGACGCTGCTGAACGGGCTGCGCCAGGAAGGCTACACGGTCGAGCACGTGGCCGACGGCCGCGACGGCCTCTACCTCGCCAGTTCCGCAGACTTCGACGCGGTCATCCTCGACCGCATGCTCCCCGGCATGGACGGCTTGGCGGTGGTCAAGGCGCTCCGCGCCGCAGACGTCCACACGCCGCTGCTGATCCTCTCGGCCCTCGGCCAGCTCGACGAGCGGGTCCGCGGCCTGCGCGCAGGCGGCGACGACTACCTGGCCAAGCCCTTCGCCTTTTCCGAACTCTCCGCGCGTCTCGCCGCCATGCTGCGCCGCCCGGCCACGCGGCAGGAGACGACCTCCATGTCCTGCGGCGACCTGCAGATGGACCTCCTGACCCGTCGGGTGACCCGCGCCGGCCAGCGCCTCGACCTTCTCCCTCGCGAGTTCAAGCTGCTCGAACACTTGCTGCGCCACAAGGACCGCGTGGTCACGCGCACCATGATGCTCGAGGAGCTGTGGGACTACCGCTTCGACCCGCACACCAGCCTGATCGACACCCACATCAGCCGCCTGCGCAAGAAGATCGACGACGGCTTCGACACGCCCCTCCTCCACACCGTCCGAGGTTCCGGCTACCGCCTATCCGAAAGGCCCTGAGCCGTGCGCCTGAAGCCCTGGATCTGGCCGGCGGCGGCCGCGCTGGTAGCCCTGGCCGCCGTGGTCGTGGGCCTGCTCATCGTCGACCAGCTGGGCGAGCGCGCCATCGCCCGGCAGCAGAACGCCATCGCCGGCGCGGCGCGCGACTACTTCGTGGCCTTCGCCCGCGACGAGGGCGTGACGGGCCTCGCGGCGGCGCTCAACCGCCACGCCCAGGTCGGCGGGGCCGACGGCTTTCGCTACGCCTTGGAGGACCAGTCCGGCCGCATGCTGGCCGGCGCCGATGTGGTCAGCTCCCTGGATACGCCCGACGCCGGCTGGCGCACGGTGGCCGAGCCCGACAGCTCGCCGCGCCGGCTCTGGCGTGTGCTCGCCCAGCCCCTGGGCGGCGGCTACACCCTGGTGGTGGCCGAGGATCTGTCGGCGCGCGACGCCCTGCGCGCCGCCGTCTTCCGCGGCTCGGCCCTGGCGATCCTGATCACCGCCTTCGGCGCCGCCGCCGCCGGCTTCGCGCTCAACGCCATGCTCCTTCGCCGCACCCGGGCCATCGCCCACACCGCCGAGCGGATCGCCGGCGGCGACCTCTCGGCCCGCGCGCCCGTCCACCCGAACGGCGACGTCTTCGACGACCTGGGCGCCTCGGTGAACGTCATGCTGGGCCGGATCGAGGAGCTGATGACCGGCATGCGCACGGTGGCCGACTCCATCGCCCACGATCTGCGCTCGCCCCTGACCCGGATGAAGGGCGCCCTGGTGCGCGCAGCCGATCCCGAAGCGCCCGAAGCCCAGCGTATGCAGGCCCTCGACGACGCCCACGTCGAGGCTGACATCGTGCTGGCCACGCTCAACGCCCTGCTCGACATCGCCCACGCCGAGTCCGGCCTCAGCCGTGAGAACATGCAGCGGATCGACGTCGCCGCGCTCGTCCTGGGCATCGCGGAGCTGTTCGGCCCCGCGATCGAGGATGCGGGCCAGACGCTGGTGACCCACGCCCCAAGCGTCCCCGTCCTGGCGCGGGCCCACCCGGCGCTGCTGCGCCAGGCCGTCGGCAACCTGCTGCACAATGCCGTGATCCATGCCGGACCCGGCGCCGCCGTGGTCGTCCGGGTCGAGGAGACGAGCGTCGGCCACGCCCGCATCTCCGTGGCCGACGACGGACCGGGCGTGCCGGCTGAACATCTGGGGCGGGTCCAGGAGCGCTTCGTCCGGCTGGAGGCGTCGCGCACCACGGCGGGTTCCGGGCTCGGGCTTGCCCTCGTGGCGGCCTGCGCCAAGCTCCATGGCGGGCGGCTGGTACTGGGCGACAACCGGCCCGGACTGGTGGCGGCCCTGGAGCTTGCCGACCCGCGGTCTTGATTTTTGCGCCGCACAATCCTAGCTTCTTTGCCCCCGGGTCGCGTTCGCCCGCGGCCGGGGTGGGGATCACCAAGGCGAACCTCGAGTCATGATGGAAAAAGTCCCGATGACCGCCGAGGGCTACAAGGCCCTCGACGAAGAACTGAAGCGTTTGAAGACGATCGAGCGGCCCGCGGTGATCGCGGCCATCGCCGAGGCGCGTGCGCACGGCGATCTGTCGGAAAACGCCGAGTACCATGCCGCCAAGGAGCGGCAGGGCTGGATCGAAGGCCAGATCGCCGACATCGAGGACCGCATGGCGCGCGCCCAGGTGATCGACGTGTCGAAGCTGTCCGGCACCCAGGTGAAGTTCGGGGCCACCGTGTCGGTGGTGGACGAGGACACCGAGGAAGAGGCCCGCTACCAGATCGTCGGCGAGCACGAGGCCGACGTGAAGAGCGGCCGCGTGTCGGTCACTTCGCCGATCGCGCGCGCGATCATCGGCAAGGAGACCGGCGACGTCGTGGAGGTGAACACCCCCGGCGGCGTGAAGGCCTACGAGATCACCAAGGTGGAGTGGGTCTGACCCACTTCGGATGGCCAACGGCGCACGTCCCCTAAGGATCTGGGCCGTCTCGGACGGCCGCGCCGGCATCGAAGCGCAGGTCCTCGGCTTGGCCGAGGCCGTCGCCCGGCGTAAGCCTGCCCATATTGCGGTCAAGCGGATCGGCTGGAAGGCCGGCCTGGGTCGCCTGCCTTGGCCGCTGATCCCGCCGGGCGCGCGGTCAGGCGACCCGATCACCGCCCCCTACCCCGACATCTGGATCGCCGCGGGCCGCGCCACCCTGCCGCTGTCCACGCGCATTCTGGCCTGGAGCGAGGGCAAGACCTTCGTCGTGCAGACCCAGGCCCCCCGGGCGCCCCTCGACCGGTTCGATTTGGTCGTCCCGCCCGAGCATGATGGGCTGCAAGGCGCCAACGTCTTCCCGATCCTTGGCGCGCCCAACCGGGTCACCCCCGAGACCCTGACCCTCGAGCTGGCCAAATTCCAGGATCGCCTCGCCCCCCTGCCCCATCCCCGCGTCGCCGTGATCGTCGGCGGCAAGTCCAAGGCGCACGGGCTGTCGCCCGCCCGGGCCCGCGCGCTCGCCGCCGACGTCGCGCGCGCCGTCGGGGCGGCCGGGGGTTCGCTCATGCTCTCGTTCACCCGTCGAACGCCCGCGCCGGCGCGGGCCGCCATGACCGCGGCCCTGTCGCATCTGCCGGGGATCATTTGGGACGGGGCGGGCGAGAACCCCTACTTCGCCTTCCTCGCCGCGGCCGACGCCATCCTCGTCACCGAGGACTCCACCAACCTGGCCACCGACGCCGCGGCCACGGGCAAGCCCCTGTTCGTCCTGCCCATGGACGGGCGGAGCCGCAAGCTGGAGCGCTTCCACGGCGAATTGCAGCGGCGAGGGATCGCCCATCCGTTCGCCGGCGAGTTGACAGCCGAGCCCTATCCCCCCCTGCTGGAGACGGATCGCGCCGCGCGGGAACTGTTGCGCCGTTACGACGGCTCGGCGTGAAGCGGGGCGTCTGCTCAACCTAGAGCAATGATTTCTTGCCGGCTTCGAGCGTCACGGTAACTTTGTCTAAGGAATTGAAGTTAGCCTGCCCGCAAGGGACATCACCTGATTCGTAAACGGGGGCCGCACAGTGGCGACGTATTTCTTCGAGGACATGACGCAGGCGCAGGCGAGCACCTACAGCGCCGCCAATGACCGCATCATCTTCCAGGACCCGAACCTGACGGCCTCGATGGTCTCGGTCCAGTTCGTGCCCTTCACCTCCACCACGCCGGACACCATCGTCCTCGTCGCGCCGGGCAAGTCGCTGACGTTCGCCGATCCGGGCGGCTTCCGCGCGCCCAGCGTGGGCCAGACCTCCGCCCTGTTCCAGGACGGCTCGAGCCTCTACGCCGGCACCGTGGGCGTCGACAACGTCACCGGCAGCTCGGCGGCCGACGGCCTCTACGGCGGCCTCGGCGCCGACTCCCTGAACGGCGGGGCCGGCAACGACCTGCTCCAGGGCAACCAGGACAACGACACGCTCGACGGCGGGGCCGGCGACGACGTCATCTACGGCGGCCGCGACGATGACACGATCACCGTCGGCGCCTTCACCAATGCGACCCTGCTCCAGTTCGCCCAGGGCAACCTCGGTAACGACAGCATCACCGGCGGCGGCGGCAACGACCTGCTGCTGGGCGGCCAGGGCAACGACACCATCAACGCGGCCCAGAGCGGCGCCGACTATCTGCTCGGCAACCTGGGCGACGACTCGCTGACCAGCGGCGCTGGCGACGACACCCTGGGCGGCCAGGAAGGCAACGACACCGTGAACGGCGGCGACGGAGCCAATTCGCTCGACGGCGGCATCGGCAACGACTCGATCACCGGCGGAGCCGGCAACGACACGATCAACGCCGGCGACAACGAGGATAGCGTCGTCGCGGGCGCGGGCTCCAACCAGGTCACCCTCGGCGCCGGGAACGACACCGCCACCGCCACGACCGGGGCCGACGTGATCGACGGCGGCGCCGGCAACGACTCCATCGACGCGGGTTCCGGCAACAACACCGTGGCGGCCGGCGAAGGCGACAACACGGTCATCGGCGGCTCGGGCAACGACCTGATCACCGCCGGCGAGGGCGTGGACAGCATCACCGCCGGCGACGGCAACAACAACGTCTCCACCGCCAGCGGCGCGGACAGCGTCTCGGCCGGCACGGGCGATGACACCATCAGCACCGGCACCGGCAACGACACGATCTCCGCGGGCGCGGGCACCAACGTCATCGACGCCGGCGCGGGCGCCAACCGCATCACGACCGCGGGCGGCGGCTCGATCATCGGCGGCGAGTTGGCCGACAGCGTGTCCGGCTCCACCGACACGATCTCGATCAACGTGGGCGCCGGCGACGACACGGTCACCACCGTCAGCGGCAACGCGACCATCCAGCTGGGCGAAGGCGTCAACTCGCTGGTCGCCGGGTCGGGCAACGACACGGTCAGCGCCGGCGCGGGGGCCGATGACCTCACCGGCGGGACCGGCAACGACTACATCGACGCGGGCGGCGGCGCGAACACCGTGGCCGGCGGCGCGGGCAACAACACCGTGGTCAGCGGCGACGCCATCGACACCATCACGACCGGCGACGACAACGACAGCATCTCGGCGGGCGGCGGCGACGACCTCATCAACGCCGGCGGCACCTCGGGCGGCGGCGTCGACAACATCAACGGCGGCGCTGGCAACGACAGCATCACCTTCGCCGGTGGCGCGGGCATCGTCGGCGGCACGGGCGACGACACCATCACGGGCTCGTCCACCGTGGCGGCGACCGGCACCAACATCCAAGCCGGCGACGGCGCGGACAGCGTCACCACGGTGACCGGCCGCGACACCGTCGACGGCGGCGCTGGCAACGACACCATCAGCACCGGCGAGAGCGACGACGTCATCACCGACACCAGCGGCGCGAACAACCTGTCGGGCGGCAACGGTGCGGACACGATCACGGGCTCGGGCACCATCCTGGGCGGCGCCGGCGCCGACTCGATCACGGGGACCAGCGGCGTCGAGACGGTCACGGGCGGCCTGGGCGCCGACACCCTCGCCGGTGGCGGCGGTGCGGACATCTTCAACTTCACCAGCGCCGACTCCGGCATCACCGTCGGCAACATCGACCGCATCCTGGACTTCGGCAGCACGACGCAGCTGGACTTCGCGGTGGTGGGCGCGGGCAGCGGTTCGAACTACGTCGAGGGTACGACGGCTTCCGACTATTCAGCGGCCCTCACCCAGGCGGATGCTGCGATCGGCGGCGCGGTGCTCTACTACGCGGTCACGGTCGGTTCGGACGTGATCGTCTTCGCGGATACCGACTCCAACGGGTCCGCGGACTCGGCCGTCGTCCTGGCCGGGAAGACACTGGCCGACATCGCCTTCGGCAACATCATCTAAGGTTCGGACCCCGTCCGATCCGCGAGGGCCGCCCTTCGGGGCGGCCCTTTGCTTTTGGGGCCGCATCGGCTCATCAGGGGGCCATGAACGGCCCCGTGTCCCGCCGCCGCCCCGACCTCGCCCCAATGCCGGGCGACCCAGGGCCATGACCGGACCGCGGATCCTCTTCGTCGTCGACGCCGGCCCCGCCGTGGGCGGCGGCCACGCCATGCGCTCACTGACCCTGGCCCAGGCGCTGGCGGCCCAGGGCGCCGCCTGCGTCTTCGTCGGCCCGCCGGCGCTGGGCGAGATGCTCGACACCTTCGCGCCCGAGACCCCGCGCATCTCGGCCGAGAACCTGGCCGCGGCCGCCGTGCGCGAGGCCTTCGACGCCATCGTCTTCGACCACTACGGGCTCAGCGAACCCGACCACCGCGCCATGGCCCAGGGCCGGCCGGTGCTGGTCATCGACGATCTGGCCAACCGCCCCCTGGGGGCCGACATGGTCCTGGACTCGGGCCCCGACCGGAAGGCGGCCGACTACCTCAGCCTGACGCCCGCCACCACACGGCTGTTGCTGGGGCCGACCTACGCCCCGGTCCGTCCCGAATTCGCCGCCCTGCGCGAACCCGCCCTGGCCTGGCGCGGCGAGCCGGTGCAGCGCGTGTTGGTGTCCCTGGGCCTGACCGACGTGGGCGGCGTCACCGGCCGGGTCGTCGACCTCCTGCGTCCGCGCATCCAGGACATCGGCCTCGACGTGGTCCTTGGCGCGCAGGCGCCCAGCCTCCCGGGCCTGACCAAGATCGCCCGGCGCGATCCACGGCTGGCGCTGCACATCGACACGCCGCACATGGCGCGCCTGACCGCCGAGGCCGACATCGGCGTCGGCGCGGCGGGCTCCACGACCTGGGAACGCTGCGTCCTGGGCCTGCCCTCGCTGATGGTGGTGCTGGCCGACAACCAGCGCGCCGCCGCCCGCGCCATCGCCGAGCGCGAGGCCGCGCTCGTGGTCGACCTCGCCGCGAGAGACTTCGAGGCCGCGTTCGACCGGGCGCTCATGCGCCTCCTGCGCGACGCCGGCCTGCGCCGCCAGCTGGCCGCCAGCAGCGCCGAGGTCTGCGACGGCCTGGGCGCCGGACGCGTCGCCGAGGCCTTCCTCAACCTGATCGCCCCCCGCGGCGCCTGACCGCAGGCCCCCTAATCCCGCGTTAACCGTGCTGTGACCCCATAGTCCGGTATTTCCGGAGGGGACCGGCTTGCCCGCCAACCACGCGCCGCTGCAGGAGGCTCATCGCGAGGCGCCCGCCCGCCTGGTCGTGGCGCGTCCGCGCCTGCCCAGCGCGGAGTCGCTGCTTCCCTACCTCCAGCGCATCGACGAGGCGCGCTGGTACTCCAATTTTGGGCCGTTGCTGAACGAGTTCGAGCAACGCCTGGCGGGTCGCTTTCGGGCCGGAACCCAGGTGGTCACCGTCACCAACGCCACGCAGGCGCTGACTCTCGCGCTCTGCGCGATGGACCTGCCCGCCGGCGGCTACGTCGCGATGCCGTCCTGGACGTTCGTCGCCACCGCTCACGCAGTCATTCAAGCCGGCCTGCGACCCTGGCTGCTGGACGTGGATCCACAGACGGGGATGCTCCGCCCCGACGCCGTGATGGCCCTTACGCCCGCCCAGCGCGCCGAGGTCGTCGCCGTCATCCCGGTCTGCGCCCACGGCGCGATGTGCGACCTCGCCGCCTGGAAGGCCTTCCGCTCCGAGACCGGCATCCCCGTTCTGGTCGACGCGGCCGCGGCCTTCGACAGGCTGGACGACGCCGACCTGCCTGCCGTCGTGAGCCTTCACGCGACGAAGGTCCTGGGCATCGGCGAAGGCGGCTTCGTCGCGACCTGCGATCCGGCCTTGGCCCACCGGATTCGCCAATTCACCTCGTTCGGCTTCGACGGCCAGAGAGAAAGCCTGATCCCAGCGACCAACGCGAAACTTTCGGAGTATGCCGCCGCGATCGGCCTGGCCGCGCTGGACGGCTGGCCGGCCGACCGCCTCCGCTTCATGCGCTCGGCTCAGCATCTGCGCATCGGCCTGATCGGCCAACCTCATGTCCGCTTCCAGGACGGTTGGGGTTCCGATTGGGTGACCAGCGTCTGCGTCGTCACACTGCCGGACGGCTCCGCCGAAGCGGTCGCCGAAGCGCTGAACGCTGAAGGTGTCGACACTCGGCAATGGTGGGGGGCCGGCTGCCACGCTAGTCCGGCCTTCACCGATTGCCGCCGCGAAGCGCTGCCGGTCACCGAGCGGCTGGCCCGCGCGTCGCTCGGCTTGCCCTTCGCGGTTGATCTAGATGGCGCTGGCGTCGGTCGGATCGCCGCTGCCCTGGACCGCGCGCTCGCCGCAAGACCGTGAGCCACCCGTACGCCAGCTGCGCCTACGCCACTGGCCTAGCCGGCGACGCCGTCGTCTCGGTTCCTGAGTGGGACAGCTACGTCATCCGCCGCGCCATTCCCGCGGGAGGCCACGACGCCAGCGGAATCTATCCGCTGGCGGTCTTCGGTCCCAACGCCGACCTTGCCGGCGGCCTGGAGCGGCTGTGCAGCAATGGCTTCGTCTCCGTGGTCCTAGTGCCCGACCCGCTGCGCCACGGCCCCGATCACATGGCGAAGGTGTTCGGCCTTTGCCGTCCGTTCAAGACGCACCAGGTGATCGATCCGGCGCGTGGCGCCTATGCGCCCAGCAAGCATCATCGCGACCGGATCCGTCGCGGCCTGCGGCGCTGCCGCGTGGAGGCCGTAGCCCTTGGCGCCTTCCTCGACGTCTGGCGCGAGCTTTATGCTGGCCTAGTCGCGCGGCGGGAGATTTCCGGCGTCGCCGCCTTTTCGGACGCCTACGTCCAGGCTCTTGCGGCCGATCCCGCGATCATCGCCTTCGCCGCCTTCGTCGGTGACCATTGCGTCGGCATGACCCTGTGGTTCGCGGCCGACGGCGTGGTCTACAACCACCTCACCGCCTCGAACGCCCTGGGTTATGCCAACGGCGCCAATTTCGCCCTCTACGACGCCGCCATCACACACTTCGCGGGCCAGGGGCCGGTGAACCTGGGAGGCGGAGCAGGGTTCGCCGATGTCGAGGACGGCCTCACATCCTTCAAGCGCGGTTTCGCGAACAGCGAGGTGCAAGCTCACCTTTGTGGCGCGATCCTGGACGCCGATCGGTACGCACGCTTGACCGGGGCCGCCGGCGACGACTTCTTCCCGGCTTACCGGGCGCCCCGGACGGCCTGACTCCTCAAGTCGACGCCCAGCGCTCGAACATGGTGCGGAAATCCGCCTCGATTCTGCGGGTGAACCCGACCTCGTCACGGAAATCGGAGGCCTCGAAGCCGGCCCGAACGCGCTCGCGAAGGGTGTTCAGCGCCTGGGCGTCGGCGGTCAGCCCTAGGGCGCGGGATACGTAGTCGTCCCAGTCCTCCGCGACCAGTTCGGGAAGGCCGCAGGCGAGCACCGTATTGAGGCCTATGCGGGCATAGAAGTCGCCGCCGCGCAGGGTCAGGACCGGGACGCCATTGGCGAGCGCGTCGCAACTGGTGGTGCCGCCCGGACAGGGCGACGGGTCCAGCGCCAGATCAATCTCCTGGAACGCTTCCAGGTATTCTCGGCCCTCGCTCCGTCCGCGGAACTCGATGCGTTCCATATCCACCCCATGGGCGGCGAAGCGGGCGCGCGTCATCCGCTGGAGCACTGGGTCGACGAACGCACCGTACTTCAGCACCAAGCGCGAACCCGGCCGCCCCTGCAGGATGCGCGCCCAAGCCGCGACGGTTTGGTCGCTCAGCTTCACGGGGTTGTTGAACGACCCGAATGTCACGCGACCGGACGCGAGCGCTGGAGCGGGCGTTTCGGCAGGGCGGTCCTTCGCCGGCCTGTAGGGCACCATGACGGGGCCAGCGCTCCAGATCTTCTCGACGAACAAGCCCGCGACCTCCGGGCCCGCCATCGAATCGCAATGGATCACATAGTCGATGGCGTCGACGCCCGTCGTCTGGACGAAGTTCATCCATGCCACCTGGACCGGCGCCGGCCGCATGGCGAACACGCGCAAGCGGCTGCCGGCGGTATGGCCCCATAGGTCCACGAGGACGTCGATCCCGTCGCCGCGGACCATCTCGGCGATCGCCTCGTCGCGGAGGCCGCCCACCTTGCGCCACTGCAGATGGTCGGGCAGTCCCGCTTCGGAATCCGGCTGCCCGCAGTAGAGGATCACCTCCACGGCCGCGGGATCGTGCGCCTCCAGCACCGGGGTGACGAACTGGTTGAGTTGCGCGCCCGTGAATGTCGGAGCCATGTAACCAATGCGCAGCCGGCGATTTCCCGCCTTGTCCGCGTCGAACCGCGGCCGCACAGGTTTGAGCCCTGACGTATACAGTTCCGCCCATCGGCGGGCTTCCGACGCATACCGCTGCGCCCCGTTCTCGACGAAGAAGAGGCTGTAGAGCAGAAACTCGTGGATGCCTGGGTCCGGGAAGGCCTCGACCGCGGCCTGGAATACCTCCAGCGCCTCGTCCACGCGCCCCTGGTGCTGGAGCGAAAGGCCGTAGGAAATCAGAAGCTGCGGATCCAGGTTGTCGAAGTCGAGCGCTCGACCGAAGGCCAGGCTCGCCGGCCCCATGTACTGGCGAAGATAGAGTTGCCTCGCGATCTCCGCCGCATAAGCTCGATCTCGGCTCAGGCGGCCGACATCGACCCCGATTTCGCCCATGAGTTCGGTGCCGTGCAGCGCGACGGCGTCAGCCATGGTAATCCGCGCCGCGTCCGGCGCGTCGGCGGCGATCAGGGCACTGGCCAGCCAGTAGCGTGCTTCGGTGTCGCTGGGGGCCGATTGCGTGACGCCGTAAATGAGCTCCGCGGCCGTGCGGGGGTCGCCGGCGGCCAGGCAGGCCTTGGCCTCGACCATGATCTCGGCGGGGGATGCAGTCTCATAGGCGACGGACATGTGGGCTCCTCGTGGGAACCAGGATCGCCTGCGCCGCTGAATGCCTCGTTAACCCTGTCGCGAAGGGCCGGCGCTGACCAAGCGCCGCGCCCCGGCAGGCGGTGCGAAAGTCCATTCCTCGTGCAGCAGTCCGTAGAGCGCGACGTCCTCGCGCTTCCCTGCTCGCAGGAAGGCCTCGCGCAGCAGGCCTTCGCTCGAAAAGCCGAGCCGCTCATAGAGGCGGCGGGCTGGTGCGTTGGACGCCAGCACCTCCAGCGATACGCGGTGTAGGTCCAGGCCCTGAAACGCGTAGTCCAGCAGCAGCGCAACGGCGCCGCGGCCGAACCCGGACCCGCGGTCGCTCGGCTCGCCCACGAACACGCCCAGGATGGCGGACCTCTGCAGCCAGTCGATGCCGTGCAGTTGGGCGATGCCGCGAATGGAGCCGCCCGAGCGGATGCCGAAGACTACGCGGGACTTCAGGCTCTCGTCGCGGAGATTGCGGATCCAGTCCGCCGTGGTTTCTCGCACGATGGGGCCGCGGAAGCCCATGATCAGGTCGCGGATTTCCGGGTCGTTCTGCCAGGCGTGGACCTTGTCTAGGTCCTCGGCTTCGAGCGGCGTCAGGGCGAGGCTCGCCCAGTCGATCTCATCGCCGACGCCAGATCCGCTCACCGCTCGTCCCGTTCGCAGACGAGATAGATGCTCGCGCAGAGTTCGGGGTATTGCATACCGAGCTGATAGCAGCCCTCGACATAGCGGTCGTCGATGATCCCGGCCTCCAGCGCCGCGTCGAACTGATAGTTGGCGAGGCCCTTGAATATCAGCCCCCCACGTTGCGTCGCCTGCAGCCCCGCCTCGCGGACGGTGCGCTCCAAGGTGTCGAACGAGAAGGTGTTGCGGTGTCCGTTCCGGTGCTCAGCTTCGGTCACCGCCGCGTTGTGGGTGATCAGGCCCATCTTGACCGCAATCTGGCGTGACGGGGCTTGGGCGTTCGGCACCAGCAGGAACAGCCTCCCCCGCGGCGACAGCCAACTGCGGATCTGCCGCAGCACGCCGACCGGATCGTCGAGGTGCTCGAGCGTATTGATGAGGAAGATCGCATCGAACTGCTCAGGCAGGTCCGCGTCCTCGAACGTCGAGCAGATGAAGCGGACCTTGTCGCCAAATCGAGCCTGCGCGGCCTCCACCAGACTGGGCGCGGCCTCGATCACCGTTAGGTCGTCGTAGCGCCCCACCAGCCAAGCGGTCGAATCGCCCCTGTAGCAGCCCAATTCCAGCGCCCGCCCCTTCGGCATGAAGGGCTCGAACGCTCGCATCATGTAACGACGGACAATTTCATCGAAGTCGTAGTTGTATTTCCGCTCGCCGAACTGGCCGGCTTCCTGGTCGTAGTCCCGCACGCCGGTCATCCCTGGTCATCCCTGTACAGGCGCGACTCACGAGGACGATAGAATTCCTCGTACGAGACCGGCGTCATGGCCTCATAACCTAGAAGCTGGCGCATCGCCGGTGACAGGGTCCGGCCATACGCCTCGCCGAGGAAGCGCGGGTAGTCCATCTGCTGCTTCACGAACGCGCGGCTGAAGCTAAGCGTCAGGGCGGCGCGTGGCGCAGCAGAGGTGTTGCTGCCGGCGGCGTGCCATAGGTTGCTGTCGAACAGCACGATACTGCCCGCCGGCCCGGTTAGGCGCTCCGATTGGTTCCAAAACCGGTCGGGGTCAGGCTGGATCGGTTCGCGCTGCGAGCCGGTGAGGACGTGCGTCGCGCCGTTCTCCAGGGTGAACGCGTCGACCATCACCAGCATGTTCAGCAACAGGCGGAAGTCGCCAGCGTGGGTGCGCACGTCGCGGTGGATGTTGTGCAGATAGCTCGACCTCTGCGGCGACACGACCGCTGGGTTGAAGGCGTGCAGGATATAGGCGGCGCCGTCGAAATAGCGGGCTATGTGCTCGGCGAGCCAACCCCGTTCGAGGAAGGCGTCGAGCGCCGGGTACTGGCCGACGGCGTGGTGGGAGGTGCCGTCCGGCTCCGCGCAGGCGCCCGAGGCGACCTGACGCCGGCCGCAATCTCCCACGCTCTCAAGGATGGCCTTCCGGATGTCCCGCAACTCGGCTGACGGGATCACGGCGTCGAAGATCGTCCAGCCGCGCTCCCGGAGTTCGGCGGCTGCGCGGTCTGTCGAAGGGGGCGCGCAATCAGCCATGGGGTTCGCCTTTGAGCTGCACGAACAGGCTCGGCCCGGCTTGGAAAACGTTCGCCACCCGCCCCTTGTTCGTAGCGATAAAGGCGTCGGCGACCTTCTTGGGGCCGTCGCCGAACGCCCAATCATAGTCGTCAAAGATGATCCAGCCGCCCGGGATGACGTGTGGTGTCCAGAGCGCGGTATCCAGGGCGGCGTGATGCTCGGCATGATTGCCGTCGATGTGCAGGACGGCGATTTGGCCCTCGTAGGTCGTCTCTCCGAAAGCCTCGGTCCGCACGGTGAGGTCGGGCCCGTAGCGAGCCGCGGCCTCCTCCGCGCGGGCGCGCAGGTAGTTCAACCGGTCACCGGCCAGCGGCGCCAGATTAATTTCGAACATGCGCAGCGCTTCCTCGGTGTCGAGCTCCGCGCTGGTCTTGTCGAGCAGAGCGTCGCCCTGGGGCATGGCGTCACTCATCCAGGGGTCGACGCAGAGCACCTTGCCGATGTCGTAGCGTCCGGCCAACCAGACGAGGAGCGCCGCCGAGCGCCCCCACCACGACCCGATCTCCACGACATCGCCGCGAGGCGCATGGCGCATCACTTCGGTGATGGCGCGCATCTTCTCCTCGGCGCACATCCCCGGAATGGTGTCGACCAGCCGCACGAGGCCCGTCAGTTCCAGCGCGCTCAGCGGGGGCTTCGGCGAGACCGCCGCAGAGATATCCAGCGCATACGGCGCCGACATCCGCGCGCGCAGTTGGCGATACGCCCGCTCATGGTCTTCGGGGCGGTCATCGCCGGAGAGCTGCGCACCCGGCGCGATCTGCTGCAGGCGCTCAGACAGATGCCGCCAGACCACGAAGTGCGGGGCATGGACGGCGCCGATGCCGTGGCGTTCGACGATCGTCGCCAGAGCATCGTCGAAGCCGGGATCGCTGACATAGGGCAGCGTCTCCCATGTCTCGTAGCTATCGCGGGCCGGGTCGCTGGTGATCGACGACGCGCCGACGACGCGCAATCCAAGCGACCTGGCGCGGTCCCGGAACGCCAGGCCGTCCGGCATCCCGGCCGGAAAGATCAGGACGGCGTCTGCCGCCGCCGAGCTCGGGTGCGCAGCGGTCATCTTAAGCCTTCAACACCGTGTTCGCGCGGATCTGCGCTGAGCCGTCGGCGGCCAGGTCCTTGCGGGTGTCGACGAGGCTGAGCGGGCCGTCGAGGGTGGCGTTCACCGCCTCCATGCCCGGCGCCCGGCCCTGGCCGCGGGCGATGAGGTAGCGCAGCGAGATGCGCTCGTGATCGGCGGCGTCCGGCTGGGTGCCGTGCAGGGTGCAGGCATGCCACATGGCCGCGAAGCCCGTGCCGCCGGTCAGGATCCGCTGCTGCGTTTCCGTCGTCCCGTGCTCGCCGTTGGCGTAGGTCCAGGTGCGGTCGCTCGACCGCGTCAGGTCGTGCGGGAACACCGATCCGCCCAGGCGGTGGCTGCCCTCCAGCAGGTAGAGCGGCGCGTCGGCCTTCGTGACGGGGTGCAGGTAGATGTAGAGCGTCAGGAAGTCGGCTTCCCGGTCCTTGTAGTCGATCAGGTCCTGGTGGAAGTCGATGCCGTAGAAGTAGGTGATGTCCCGGTTCTGCGGCTTCACATAGGCGCCCAGGTTGTTCACCGGGTTGCCGTGGATGCGGGCCTTCAGCCAATCGGGGATCGAGCGGGCCGGCACGCCGCAGACCACCTTCTTGTTCAGGATCTCGTAGTCCGGGCCCAGCAGCGCGGTCACGGCCTCGACGATGTGCGGCGACTGCTCGACGAAGCCCAGCTTGGCCTCGAAGCGCTCCAGCAGGTTGCGACCCGGCTTCGGGTTCACGCCCGTGTATTGCGGATCGGCGTCGAACTCGGCCTCGCTGAGAAACAGACTGTCGTCGAACGCCCGCGTCGCGCGGATGTCCGCCAGCAGCTCGGTCGCCGCGTCCGGGTCCACCGGCGCGTGGAACAGGTGCGCGCCGGTCTCAATGAAGTCCGAGATCACATCGGCCGCCAGCCCGGGGCCGGCCATCGGCTTCGCCATCATGTTCATCGAGGGTCTCCAGACGGAACGCTGCTCGATGGACAAAAGCTGCTTCGCGTTAACCCTGGCTTACGATCCCGCGCTTCTTGCCCGACTTGAGCCCCGTGGCGAGCTTGTGCCGCAGTTCGCGCTTCACCCGCGGCCGGAAGCGCTCGCCGTGCTCGACGAAGAACGCGTCCACCGCCGGCCGGTCCTTCTGCGAGAGATAGCGCAGCGCCCACGAGACGGCCTTCTCCACCATATCGTCACGGTCGTCGGCCAGGCGCAGGCAGAGTTCGAACGTGCGGGCCGCATCCGGCGTCATGGCGTTACGTCCGACCGTCGCCACCAGAGCCGAGCGCCGCAGCCATCGGCTCTCCGACCGCGACCACGCGTCGAACAGCTCGTCCGGCAGCCGCCCCTTCGCCCACAGCGGCCCCGACAGGACCGTCCCGAATGCATCGGTGGCATACCAGGAGGCGATCCGACCGGCGAAGTCCTCGACCTCGACCTCGCCCAAGGCCGCGAAGGCGCCGGGGTGGAAACGGATCAGCTCGTAGGCGACCCACTTGCCCTCTTGCGGCGCGTCACGCTCCAGCGCCTGTGCCAGCGCAATCACCTCGGCGGCGGGTTGCGATGTCAGCTCGGCGGAGCGGCGCTTGCGCACCTCGCGCATCGATGGCGTGTCGCGCCGCGGGAGGGCGGCGATCTCGGCGCGGAAACCGGCGGCCTCGGCGTCGGCGTCCATCGCCCTAGACCAGCATGTCCCAGGCGAGCGGTTCGCCCCGCTGCAGGTCACGCGCGGCGGTGCGCCCCAGCACCTCCTCGAAATGCGCCGGCGCCAGGCCATTGCCCGGCCGGATCGAGCGGACGTTGGCCCGCGTGAGCGCTTCGCCGGCCTTCACGTCGGCGGACACATAGAGCGAGCGGCGGAACTGCACATTGCCGCGCTCGGAGCCCAGCAGGTCGTAGTGCGCGCGGCCCAGCGACGCCCAGGCCGCCTTGGTGTCGTCCACCAGCGCCTTGAACTCGGTCGGCTCCAGGCTGAAGGCGGCGTCCGGCCCACCGTCGGCGCGGGCCAGGGTGAAGTGTTTCTCGATGACGCTCGCGCCCATGGCCACGGCCGCAACCGAGGCGGCCGTCCCGGGCGTATGGTCCGAAAGCCCGACCGGGCAGCCGAAGCGCTGGGCCATGTCGGCCACGGTGCGCACGTTGGCGTCGGCGAAGGTGGCCGGATAGCTGGACACGCAGTGCAGCAGCACCACGCCCGGCGCGCCGCCCGCGATCGCCGCGTCGCGCGCGGCCTCGATCTCGGCCAGGTTCGCCATGCCGGTGGAGATGATCAACGGCCTGCCCCTGGCCGCCGCATACTTGATCAGCGGCAGGTCCACGGCCTCGAACGAGGCGATCTTGTAGGCGGGCGCGTCCAGGCCCGCGAGCAGGTCGACCGCCGTCTCGTCGAACGGACTGGAGAAGATGATCACGCCCCGCTTGCGCGCCCGCTCGAAGATCGCGGCGTGCCATTCGTAGGGGGTGTAGGCTTCCTGGTAGAGCTCGTAGAGGCTACGCCCGTCCCATAGTCCGCCCTGGATCCGGAACTCGGGCCGGTCCACGTCCATGGTGATGGTGTCGGCGGTGTAGGTCTGGATCTTGATCGCGTCGCAGCCGGTGTCGGCGGCCGCGTCCACCATCGCCAGCGCCCGGTCCAGGCTGCCGTTGTGGTTGCCCGACAGCTCGCAGATCACGAGCGGCGGGTGGTCCGCGCCGATCTTCCGGCCGGCGATCTCGATCTCGGGGCTCTGAGCCATGCAGCTATTCTAAGCCCGCCTCGCTGAAAGCGGTGTTAACCAACGCCGCTTCGCCCGTCGCGCCCATCCGGAATCGACACTACATTAGGCCCATGTCCGAACCTCGTTCCGTCCGCTGCCTGATCGTGGGCTCCGGCCCCGCCGGCTACACCGCCGCCGTCTACGCCGCGCGCGCCCTGCTGAATCCCGTGCTGATCCAGGGCATCCAGCCCGGCGGCCAGCTCACCATCACCACCGACGTGGAGAACTATCCGGGCTTCGCCGACGTGATCCAGGGCCCCTGGCTGATGGAGCAGATGCAGGCCCAGGCCGAGCATGTGGGGACCGAGATCGTCAACGACATCGTCACCAGGGCCGACCTGTCGAAGCGCCCGTTCCGCCTGGAGACCGACAGCGGCCAGGTGTGGCTGGCCGAGACGCTGATCATCGCCACCGGCGCCCAGGCCAAGTGGCTCGGCATCGAGACCGAGCAGAAGTTCCAGGGCTTCGGCGTCTCGGCCTGCGCCACCTGCGACGGCTTCTTCTATCGCGGCAAGAACGTGATCGTGGTGGGCGGGGGCAATACGGCCGTGGAAGAGGCGCTCTTCCTCACCAACTTCGCCGCCAAGGTCACGGTGGTCCACCGCAAGGACGAGTTCCGCGCCGAGCGCATCCTGCAGGAGCGCCTGTTCAAGCATCCCAAGATCGAGGTGATCTGGGACAGCGTCCTCGACGAGGTGCTGGGCGACACCGATCCACTGGGAGTCACCGGCGCGCGGCTCAAGAACATCAAGACCGGCGAGACCCGGGTGGTCGCCGCCGACGGCGTGTTCATCGCGATCGGCCACGCGCCGGCGTCCCAGCTCTTCCAGGGCCAGCTGGAGATGGACGCCTCTGGCTATCTGAAGGTGAAGGCGGGCACGGCCTCCACCGCCATCGAAGGGGTCTATGCCGCCGGCGACGTCACCGACGACGTCTACCGCCAGGCCGTGACCGCCGCGGGCATGGGTTGCATGGCGGCCCTGGAAGCGGTGCGCTTCCTGGCCGAGAAAGACCACAAGGCGGCGCATCACCCGATCAGCCACCAAGAAGCCCAGAAGATCGGGGCCTGGTGAAAAAATCACATAGGTTAATAAGCGGCGCCGGAAACTCGCGCCGCCCCGTTCGAGTTACCGCGACGTGTCCCTCGACGATTCCAGTTCCAGCGACCGCTACCGGCAACAGGCCGAGGTGGTGATGCGCCTCGCCGCCAAGGCGGAAAGCCGCGCCGAGAAGGAGGTCTACCTCCAGATCGCGGAAGGCTGGCGCAAGCTTGCGGCCGAAGCGCTCCGCAACGAGCGGCAGGACCTCCCCCGCGCCGCCCGCGAACCGCGCAGCTTCCGCGACGACCGCTGACGCCGCCGTCGGGAGGCGCTAGCCTTGCCGCATGATCCGCTTCGCCCGCCCGGCCGACCATCCCGCTATCGCCGAGGTGGTCGAGGCCGCCTTCGGCCAGCCTGACGAGGCCCGTCTGGTCGAGCGCCTGCGCGCCGACGGCGACGTCCTCCTGGAACTGGTCTCCGAGACTGCGGGCCAGTTGGACGGCCACATCCTGCTGAGCCGCCTCTGGGTCGACAGCAAGGACCTGTACGCCGCCCTCGCCCCGCTCGCCGTCCGCCCGGGCCTGCAGCGTTCCGGCATCGGCTCGGCGTTGACCCGCGCCGGCATCGAGCAGGCGCGCGAGTTCGGCGCCCACGGGATGATCGTGCTGGGCCATCCCGCCTACTACCCGCGGTTCGGCTTCTCGGCCGAGACGGCGGCGCGGGTGAAGTCCGTCTACGCCGGCGGACCCGGCTTCATGGCGCTGGCGCTGGAGCCGGGCGCATTCGACGCGCCCCTCAGCGTCACCTATCCCGACGCCTTCTCGGCCTGATGGGTCTATCCTGGCCGCCGACGCGTACCTACGTCAGGCCCATGGAGCCCGCCGCATGAAGACCGCCGTCCTTTCCCTGCTCCTGTTGACCGTCGCCGGTTCGGTGCACGCCCAGACGGCGTCCGAGGCGCTCCTGGCCGCCCCGCTCAAGGCGACGCCGAAGGGCGTGGCGCTCGATCTGGCGCCCAGGGCCGCCTTCTCGCCCCGCTACGACGGCGCGCCCGAGCCGCGCATCGCCGGGGTGGCCAAGACGGCGGTCGACCATCGCTTCGACGATCCGGGCGTCGTGGGTTCGCTGGGCTTCCTGTGCGGCCTGGAGGCCGGCGCCGAGCGCCAATACGGGGCCGCGGCCGCCCGCGGCTACGATCCCAGCGGCCGCTTCGTGGGCGCGAAGCTGCGGGTGGCCTTCAGGTAGCAGGCGCCGTCGCCGAGGCCGGCGTCGCGACGGGCGCCACCGAAGGCGCCATGGCTGGCTTCTGGTCCATCGCGCGCTCCATAGCTTCCAGGCTCTGGTTGATGCGCTTGACCTCGTCGGGGGTCGGCTGGCGGCGGGTGGACATCAGCACGCCCATCACCCGGGTGCGCTCGCCGCGCGGCAAGGTGGGATCGACGACGCTGTAGGTCCGCACCTCGCCCGCCACCGCCAGGGTGATCTTGCGGTCCGCCGCGATCATCTGGGTTTCAGGCGACAGCAGGCCGCCCTGGGTGCGCGCATCCAGGCTGCCCAGCACCGCGGGCGACAGATAGGCCTCGCCCCCGGCGTATCGGCCCGTGAAGGCCGGCGGTTCGCCCCAGGGGCCCGTCCAGCGGTAGAAGATGTGCTGGCCCACCTGGGTCATCTTCACCAGCGTCGGCGCCCAGTAGGGCGCCACGTACTGCGCATGATAGTGCGTGGCCGAACCCACGGTCTTGTCCACGTAGCCGTTCAGCGCCCGTTCGGCGACCGCCCTCGCCCGGGTCCAAAGCGCCGCCTGCGGCGCGTAGCGCAGCGAACCGTCGCAGGTGAAGGTGAACTGGCAGCCGGTGGCCCGGGCCGAGCCCTGATAGACCACGCCGCAGACGCTCTTCGGGTAGGCCGGATGACGCATGCGGTTCAGCACCACCTGGGCCACGGCCTCCTGGCCCACCTCAGGCTCGCGGGCGGCCTCATAGTAGACGGCCTGCGCGAGGCACTGGACGGCGCGCGCCCGGTCCTCGCTGGCGCCCTTGAACACGAAGGGCTTCATCGGCCGGATCGGCAACCCCGAGAAGGGGCGCAGCTCGTTCACCTCTTCCGCCGTGGCGGAGTCGGTCTCGGTGGCCAGTCCCAGATCGGGAACATGGTCCATGTCCAGGCTGCCCCAGCCCTGCGGGCGGGCCCAAAGGTCGGGCGCGCGCGACGCCGGGTCATGGCGCACGGCCAGCGCCCGCATCGCCGGGTCCATGGTCTGGGCCAACTTGAGCAGGCCCTCGTTCGAAAGGTCGCGCGAGGCGAACCGCGCTCTGTCCTGCGCCTGCTGCGAGGGCGCGCAGGCACTGACGGCCAATGCGGTCGCCAGGACCGCAGCCGTTCCGATCTTCGCCCACAGCGAGCGAAGGGCATGGCCGCTCAATAGCCTCAGGGTCACATCCCCATCTACGTCCGAGCCGTCGCATATAGGCGCAAACCGGCGGTCTTTGGACTCGGAGAAGGCAAAAATCGTGCAAGCGCGTCGCGCTCGGCCTGTTGCGAGCCGGCGTCATCAGGACAGTTGCAACGCCCATTGCCGCATCCCATGCTGGTCGAGGGCCCAACTCGGGTCGGGGTTGGATGCCAGGTTCATGATGCCGGCGCTCTCGCCGCTTCGGCTGATTCCGCGACGCTCGCCGCCATTCCTCACGGCGCTGGCGATCAGCGTCGCATCGCTGGGTGCGTCGGTGCTGGCGCGCGGCTTGGTGCTGGGCTGGACCAACGCCAACGGGCTTTCGGTCAGCACCCTGCCCGCCCTGATCGTCGCGACGCTTTACGCAGGGCCGCGCTGGGGCTGGGCCACCCTGGCCGCCGCCCTGGCGATCGGGCTCGGCGCGCCGATCGTCACCGCCGTGGGCGTTTCCGGCGCCGCCGTGGCGGGGCTGTTCACCTTGTCCGCCGCCCTGACCATCGTCGTCTCGTCCAGTCTGCGCGAAGCGCTCCTGCGGCTCGACGAGGCCAACGCCGCCCACGCCGACGCACAGAAGGCGCTGGAGGCCACCGAGCACCGCTTCCGCGCGCTTGCCGACAGTGCGCCGATCCTGATGTGGGTCACCCGCACTGACGGCAAGCGGGAGTTCGCCAACAAGACCTACGTCGACTATCTGGGCGAGGGCTACCAGACCGCCCTCGACTTCGACTGGCGCAAGGTGCTGCATCCGGACGACATCGCGCGCATCTTCCAGGAACAGGTGGCCGGCGAGGCGTCGCGCAAGCTCTTCACGCTCGAGGCGCGCTTCCGCCGCCATGACGGACAGTACCGCTGGGTGCGCAGCGTCTCCCAGCCGCGCTGGGCGCCGGACGGCGCCTTCGACGGCTTCATCGGCGTGGGCTACGACTTCACGGAAGCCAAGCGCGCCGAGGAAGACCTGAAACGCATCAACGACCTGCTGGCCGAGCGGGTCCAGGCCGCGCTGGCCGAGCGCGACGAGGCCGAGGCCGCCCTGCAGCGCGCCCAGAAGCTCGAGGCGGTGGGCCAGCTCACCGGCGGTGTGGCGCACGACTTCAACAACCTGCTGACCGTGGTGATCGGCGCGCTCGACCTTATGCAGCGCCACCCGAACGACGAGGCGCGGCGCGAGCGCATGATCGAGGCCGCCCTCGGCGCCGCGCGCCGCGGCGAGCGTCTGACCCAGCAGCTCCTGGCCTTCTCGCGGCGCCAGGCGCTGAAGCCCGAGCCCGTGCAGGTGGACGCGCTACTGAAGGACAGCGAACCCCTGCTGCGCCGCGCCGTGGGCGAGGCGGTGACTCTGGTGGTCGCTCCGTCCGCGCCGGACGCCACGGTCAATCTCGATCCCAGCCAGTTCGAGGCGGCGATCATGAACCTGGTCGTCAACGCCCGCGACGCCACGCCCGCCGGCGGCATGATCCGCATCGAGACCCTCCCGGTCACCCTGGCCGCGAAGCAGATCGAGGGGTTAGAGGCCGGCGACTACCTTTGCGTCGGCGTCCATGACACCGGCGCGGGGATGGACGAGGAGACCATCGCGCGCGCCTTCGAGCCGTTCTTCACCACCAAGGCGCCCGGGCGCGGCACCGGCCTGGGCCTTAGCCAGGTCTATGGCTTCACCCGCCAGAGCGGCGGCGCCGCCACCGTGGACAGCAAGCCCGGCAAGGGGGCCAGCGTCTGCCTCTACCTGCCGCGCATCGCCCCCGATCCCGCCGCCGCCGCCGCCGTCGCGCCCAGCGCGCGCGCCGCCTCGAGCCCCGCCCTGCGCGTGCTGCTCGTGGAAGACGACACCCAGGTGGCCGAACTGGTCGAGGCCATGCTGAGCGATCTCGGCCACGCGGTGCGGCGGGCGGAGCACGCCGAGGCGGCCCTGGAGATCCTCCACGCGGGCGGGCCCTTCGACCTGATGCTGACCGACCTCATCATGCCGGGCGACAAGTCTGGCGTGGACCTGGCCCGCGAAGCCGTGGCGTTGCGCCCGGGCCTGCCGGTCATCCTCTCGTCCGGCTATACCGGTGAGGTGCTCTCGGCCGCCGAGGACACGCCGTGGCCGCTGCTGCGCAAGCCCTATGGTTCCGACCAACTCGCCCAGACCATCGCGAGCGTCGCCCCGCCAAAGTGATCGTCACGAATCGTAAAAGGGCCTTGCGCGCCGCTGCGTCAGGCCTATATGGTCGGTTATGCTCCAAGTGAGCAAAAGGGAGCTGGCGTCGGACTCGGTTAGTTCGGCGCATTTTATAGGCCCGAGAAATGCTCACTTTGAGCATAAGGAGGAATCCATGGCCGCCGACGGGTTCCAGTTCGCGTTCACCCCGGCTGTGGAAGCCGCCACCGCCCCTGCATGGGAGAAGGTGAAGCGTCACGTCACGCCCATGGAATGGCGCCTCCAGGCTCCGCTCATCGCCGAGATCAACCGGCTGAAGCGCGAGAAGAACGCCGTCATCCTGGCCCACAACTACATGACGCCCGAGATCTTCCACGGCGTTGGCGACTACGTGGGCGACAGCCTGGGCCTGGCCAAGGAGGCCGCGCGCTCGGACGCCGCGGTGATCGTGCAGGCCGGCGTCCACTTCATGGCCGAGACGTCCAAGATCCTGTCGCCCGAAAAGCGGGTGCTGATCCCAGACCTGCGCGCCGGCTGCAGCCTCGCGTCCTCGATCACCGGCGCCGACGTCCGCCTGATCAAGCAGCGCTATCCCGGCCTGCCGGTGGTCACCTATGTGAACACCACCGCGGACGTGAAGGCCGAGACCGACATCTGCTGCACCAGCGCCAACGCCGTGCAGGTGGTCGAACAAGCCGCCGCCCAGTGGGGCGTCGACAGCGTCATTCTGATCCCCGACGAATTCCTGGCCCGGAACGTCGCGCGCCAGACCGATATCAAGATCATCGCCTGGAAGGGCCGCTGCGAGGTGCACGAGCGCTTCACCGCGTCAGACATCCTGGAGCTTAAGGACGCCTATCCCGACGCCGAGATCCTGGCGCACCCCGAGTGCCCGGCCGAGGTGCTCGAGGTCTCGGATTTCGCCGGCTCGACCGCCGCGATGAACGACTACGTCATCCAGCGGAAGCCCAAGCGGGTGGTGCTGATCACCGAGTGCTCGATGGCCGACAACGTCGCCGCCGACGCGCCGTTCACCGAGTTCGTGCGGCCCTGCAACCTGTGCCCGCACATGAAGATGATCACGCTGGAGAACATCTACGAGGCGCTGCTGAACGACCGCTACGAGGTGACCGTCGATCCGGCGATCGCCGACCGCGCCCGGCTGGCCGTCCAGCGGATGATCGACCTGCCACCGCCCGCCCAGCCGGCCCGCTACGACCTGGTCAAGGCGCGCCACCACGTCGACGTGGAGCTGATCTGAGATGCCTGAACGCCTCCGTCACGACGGGGTGCTGGTGGTCGGCGCGGGGCTTGCGGGCCTCACCGCCGCCATGGCCGCCGCGCCCGCCAGGGTTCTGCTGCTCACCGAAGCGCCCCTGAACCGCGGATGCTCGTCGGCCTGGGCCCAGGGCGGGGTCGCCGCGGCCCTGTCGGACGACGACGCGCCGGCCCTGCACGCCGAGGACACGGTGATCGCCGGCGCCGGCCTGGTGGTCCCCGAGGTCGCGCGGCTGCTGGCCGAGGAAGGCCCCGCTGCGGTTCGCCGCCTCGCCGCCCTCGGCGCGCCGTTCGACCGCAAGCCCGACGGCGCCTTCGCCCAGAGCCTGGAGGCCGCCCACTCCCGCGCCCGCGTGGCCCGGGTGAAGGGCGACCAGGCCGGCCGCGCGATCATGGAAGCGGTCACGGTGGCGGCCCTCGCCGCGCCTCACATCCAGGTCAAGGTCGGCGCCAAGCTGGTCGGCCTGCTGCAGGACGCCACCGGCCGCGTGCGCGGCGTGCTGGCCCGCGACGGCGCAGAGGTCATCGAGATCACCGCCCACGCCGTGATCCTGGCCACCGGCGGCATCGGCGGCCTGTACGCCGTCACCACCACGCCCGCCGAGCTGAAGGGCGAAGGCCTGGGGCTGGCTGCGCTGGCCGGGGCCACCATCGCCGACCCCGAGTTCGTGCAGTTCCACCCCACGGCCATCGACATCGGCCGCGATCCGGCGCCGCTGGCCACGGAGGCCCTGCGCGGCGAGGGCGCCAAGCTGGTGGACGCCGCCGGCCAGCCGTTCATGGCCCTCTACCACCCGGACGCCGAGCTGGCGCCGCGCGACGTGGTGGCCCGCGCCATCCACGCCGAGCGCACGGCGCGCCGCGGCGCCTTCCTCGACGCCCGTGAGGCGGTCGGCGCCCACTTCCCCGACGAGTTCCCGGCGGTGTTCGCCGCCTGCATGGGCGGCGGCGTCGATCCGCGCGTCCAGCCGATCCCGGTCGCGCCAGCCTGCCACTACCACATGGGCGGGATCGCCACCGACACGGACGGCCGCACCAGCCTGCCCGGCCTCTACGCCGCCGGCGAATGCGCCTCGACCGGCGTCCACGGCGCAAACCGCCTGGCCTCGAACTCGCTGCTGGAGGCCGCGGTCTTCGGCGAACGCGCCGGCCGCGCCGCCCGCGACGAGCGCGCGCCCGCCCTGCCGCTGCTCCGCGCGACGCCGGCGCCCGAACTGCCGGACCGGGCGCTGCAGGCGCTGCGGGTCGCCATGAGCCGCGACGCCGGCGTCATCCGCGACGCCGCCGGCCTCGAACGGCTGCTCGGCGAGATCGTGGCCCTGCAGGGCCGTCACGGGTGCGCGGCCGCCCTGGTCGCCGCCCGTCTGGTCGCCCAGGCCGCCCTGGATCGCCGCGAGAGCCGCGGCGGCCACTTCCGCTCCGACTTCCCCGACACCCTGGCGGCCGAACGCACGTTCGTCACCGCCGCCGACCGCGCGCCCTGCCGCGCGGCCTGAGGATCCAGCAGCGCCCTGATGACGATCGAGCCCCTCCCCGACCTGCTGCTCCAGCCCGTGGTGCGCGGCGCGCTCGCCGAGGACCTGGGCCGCGCCGGCGACATCACCGCCCAGGCCTGCGTGCCGGCCGACGTGAAGCTCACCGCCGACTTCGCCGCCCGGCGCGGCGGCGTCGTGGCGGGCTTGTCGGTCATCCGCCTGGCCTTGGCCGAACTCGACCCCCATGTCCGCGTGGACGAGCTCAGTGCCGACGGCCAGGCCGTGCCCGCCGGGACGACGCTCGCCCGCGTCAGCGGCTCGGCCCGCGCCATCCTCACCGCCGAGCGTACGGCGCTGAACCTGCTGGGCCGCATGTGCGGCATCGCCACCCTGACCCAGGACTTCGTCGACGCCGTCGCCGGCACGGGCACGAAGATCACCGACACCCGCAAGACCACGCCCGGCCTGCGGGCCCTGGAGAAATACGCCGTGCGCTGCGGCGGCGGGATCAACCACCGCTTCGGCCTGGATGACGCGATCCTGATCAAGGACAACCACGTGGCCGCCTGCGGCTCGGTCGGCGAGGCCATCCGTCGCGCCAAGGCCTTCGCCGGCCACCTGGTGAAGGTGGAGGTCGAGGTCGACAGCCTGCTGCAGCTCCAGGAGGCGCTCGGCAACGACCCCGACGTCATCATGCTGGACAACTTCACCCTGCAGGACATGCGCGAGGCGGTGAAGCTGGTGGACCGCCGCGTCACCCTGGAAGCCTCGGGCGGGATCACCCTCGACACCGTCCGCGCCTTCGCCGAGACCGGCGTGGACGTCATCAGCGTCGGCGCCCTGACCCACTCCGCCAAGGTGCTAGACATCGGTCTGGACGCCGTCGAAGCCTGAGCCTCCGCTCGGGGTTTCGCCCGAGTGACCGTCCGTCGCACCGCGCCTTAACTCTGTTCGCGGCCGGGGAGCCGTCAGCGGACGGGGCGTCCACATGAAGAGCAGCTACGCGCCGCGCCTTCTGGCGTGGTCGACCGCGATGGCCGCGATGGCGGCGGCCGGGCCCGCGGGCGCGACCGATCTGCACTACGTGCTGATGTCGCCGAACTTCGGCGGAACCAACCCCATCGCCTTCCAGATGGCCCAATACAACAAGGCGCTGCAGGCGTCGCGCGCGGCCGCAGAGGCGGCGGCGGCCCGCACGGCGACGCCTCCGGACCCTAACCAGGTGTTCGTCAACGCCATCATCTCGCAGCTCAACGGCATCGTCGCCCAGACCATCGCCCAGCGCATCGCCAACGCCGGCGCCGGCCAGGCCGGCACGATCCAGTCGGGCGCGGTGACCATCACCTACATGAACTCGGACGGCCAGCTGACGGTGACCATCACGACGCCCAGCGGCTCCACCACCCTGACCATACCCGCCGGAGCCTGACGTGGGCCTTCGCATCCCGCTGGCCCTCGCGACAGCCCTCGTGCTCGGCGCCTGCCAGCACCTGACTCCGACGCCGAAGCCTCCGCGGGTGGCGGGCCGCGCCGAGATCGAGCTGCCGCCGCCCCCCGCGCGGCCGCTCACGGTGGGCATCTACAGCTGCGTCGACACCTCGGGCCAGCGCCGCCCCACCCAGCTGCCGCAGGAGCTCAGCACCGCCGCGCCGATGGACTGCACGCCCTATGTGATCCGGGCCGTCCGCGACCTGCGTCCCGGCTACGTCCTGCTGGTCGAGCGCCAGCACGTGGACGAGCTCCTGCGCGAGCGGCAGCTGGCGACCCTGGCGCTCAGCATGAACGGCGCGGTTCTCGACGTGAACGGCCAGGCCCCGCAGGCGCCCCGCCGCCTCTCCACCCTGCGCGTCGCCGAGATCCTGCTGGTCGGCCAGGTGGTCGCCTATGACCGCTCGATCCGTGAGGCCAGCGGCGGCGTGGCGGTGGGCGGGGGCGGCGCCAGCGGGGCCTATGTCACCGACCTGGTCACCTTCAGCCTGCGCGCGGTGGCTGTGCAGAGCGGCGAGATCCTGGGCGAGACCACCGTCACCAAGCAGATCACCTCGCTGCGCATCGGCGGCCATCTCGCCCGCATCTTCGACACCACCTCCCTCGACGCCGAACTGGGCGGGGCGGTGAACGAGCCCGTCGGCCTGGCCATCGCCGGCGCGGCCCGCACGGCCCTCATCCAGCTCATCCGAGACGGGGTCGCCAGCGGGTGGTGGACCTGAAACGCGCAACAAGGAGCAGACGACCATGATCCGACATCCTCTCCGCCGCATCCTCGCCGGCACGGCGCTCGCCGCCCTGGCCGCGACGCCTTCACTGGCGGCCAACGTCCTGCGCATCGACATCAGCGGCACGGGCACGGTGCGCACCCTGACCATCACCCAGGACGCCACTCACGCCAGCAACGTCCTGACCGCCAACGGCCAGGCGGGCGGCGCCCAGCTGCCCGTTCGCGGGGCCTGGAACGAGTTCATCGTCAATCAGCAGGGGGCCGGCAACATCGTGCAGGGCGCCGTCACCTCCACCGGCGGCTCGACCACCGCCTCGCTCAACCTTGCCTATGGCGCGGCTGCAGATGGCGGGGCCAACCAGCACACCCTCTCGATCGGCCAGACCACGGCCCCCGCCAACCCGGACATCGACGTCAGCATCCTGAACACCGAGCCGGCCGAGGTGGGCGCCGAGAACGTCGTCGTCGACACCCTGGACGGCGCCAGCCTCGACTACGACCTGACGATCAACGGCTCGACCACCCACGTCACCAACACCATCGCCGCCACCGGCGCCGTCGCGGTGAACCTGAACCTCACGGGCGGCACCCTGGCGGGCGGCGGCAACACGGTCACCAACACCATCAGCGCGGCCACCTCGGCCAGCGTCACGGTGGCGGTCGACTCCGACGACAACACCGTGACCAACACCTCCAACGGCGCCGGCGCCAAGACCTTCAGCGTCAACCTGGTCGGCGCGGCCGACGGCAACACCGTGGTCAACGACTTCACCGGCGGGTCGGGCGCCCAGTCGTCAACGCTGACCCTCACCGGGGCCACGTCGCGCGTGAACTTCGACCTCGCCTCCAGCTCGGCCGGCTCGTCCTCGGCGATCACGCTGTCCAACTTCGTCGGCGCGGGCGGCGCGGCGGGCAACGTCACGGTCGACCAGACCGGCGCCGGCGTGACCCTCGGGATGACGGTGAACGGCGGCGCCTTCACGGTCGGCGCGGGCGGCGTCCAGGTGACCCAGGCGAGCGCGGGCGCGGTCACCGATCTCGTCTACAACGCAGCCGCAAACGGCTACGCCATCACGATCTCGCAATAGTGCGCGCGCCCGTCTGGCCGGCCCTGGCGCTCGCGTGCTGGGCCGGCCCGGCCCGGGCGGTAACCCTGGCCGTCTGCCGCACGCTGGACGTCGGCGGGGCGCCGTCCGCCCCGCTCACCGTGCCGGCCGCGTCTCTGTTCCGCGACACCGGCCGCGCCGACGATCCGCTGGCCGCCTTCACCGCCGACCGCTGGCAGCTTCGGCTCGAGACCGTGGCGCCCGCGGTCATCCCCCCGCTGCAGACCTGCGTCGCCGTGCAGGCGCGGGTCACCAGCGATTCCGCCGTGAAGGCCGTCGGCCGCGCCGACAACCGCACCTTCGCCTACGCCGGGTCCAGCGATCTCCTGGCGTCGGACGCGCCTTCCGAGGCTCTGCTGAGCCTGACCGCCTTCGTGATCGACTGACCGGCAACCAAGCGTCTGCACAACGGTTCTCCTCACCCAGCGAAAGGAGGATCCAATGACCTCTAAGGCCCCGCCCATCCCGCCGGATCAGCGATCCGCTCCGGGTGCAAAACCCCACATCGAGGGCTCCGATATCGGACGCCGAGACCGCGTGACGGGCGCCCAGTCCGAGCAGCCCGGCGACGACGACGTGAACCTGAAGGCTCAAGGCCGCCAGGGCAACATCAACCAGAACACCCACAACCAGGGCTACCAGCAGGACCGCTGACGTGTCGCGAAAGGAAGAGAGCACCGGGCGCTGAGGCGGCCCCGACGAGCCGACCAACACCCATAGCGCCGTCTCCGGCGGCGGCGGCGACCGCCACCACGCCCACGACGCCGAGGGCAAGAAGGACACCGAACAGAACAGCCCCGATCGCGCCGAGAGCCACAAGGTCAGGCTGGAATCGCGGCGACGAGACCGTGACATCAGTCTCGTCGACCGCGTGACGGCGGGGCGGCTCGCTACGAACAAACTCTCAACCATTCGGTTGACAATCATTTGGCGCGCACTCATTCTCAACCACATGGTTGAATTACATGGCGCTCCCACCGCCCGCCTCGACGCCGTGTTCCACGCGCTCGGCGACGCCACCCGCCGGGGCATGCTCGCCGACCTGGCCACGGGCCAGCGCAGCGTGGGCGAGCTCGCCGCGCCCTTCGACATGTCGCTGGCGGCGGCGTCCAAGCACATCAAGGCGCTGGAGAAGGCCGGCCTCGTCCGCCGCACCGTGCAGGGCCGCACCCACATCTGCCGGCTCGAGGCCCGCGCCCTGGAAGACGCCCACGAATGGATCGGGCGCTACGAGCGCTTCTGGACCCAGAGCTTCGACGTCCTCGAGAGCCTGCTGCGCGCCGAGGACGCGGCGCGGGCCGCCAGCCCCGACACCCCGCAGGATTCCCCCCGAGGAGACGACCAATGACGCCCACCGTCATGCCCAGCGCGTATGGCGAACTGATCGAGCCCCGCACCGTGCGGATCGAGCGCATGCTTCCCGGCCCCGTGGAGCGCGTCTGGCGCTACCTCACCGACAGCGACCTGCGGGCCCAGTGGCTGGCCGCGGGCGAGATGGAAACCCGGCCCGGCGCGCCGGTGACGCTCACCTGGCGCAACGACGACCTTTCCGGCGGCGCTCAGGACCGGCCGGAGGGCCGGGAGGAAGAGCACAGCATGGAATGCCAGGTGATCCGCGCCGAGCCGCCGCGCCTGCTGGTGCTGAGCTGGGGCGCGTCCGCAAGCGAAGTCACCTTCGAACTCGAGCCGATGGGCTCCGAGGTGAAGTTCACCCTCACCCACCGCAAGCTGCCCAACCGCGACCAACTGCTCGGGGTCTCGGCGGGCTGGCACGCCCACGTCGACCTCATGGTCGCCTGCCTACGCGGCGAGGCCCCGCCGCCGTTCTGGAGCAACTGGAAACGGCTGCGCGGCGAGTACGACGCCCGCATCCCCTCCTGACGTCCCCTTCCCCGACCTTGCCTCCCGCGACAAGAAGGACCTCCCCCATGCAGACGCCCCCCGTTGTTTCTCCCGAGGCGTGGGAAACCGCCCGCCGCCAGCTCCTCGACAAGGAAAAGGCCACGACCCGCGCCCGTGACGCCCTGGCGGCCGAGCGCCGCCGGATGCCCTGGATGGCGGTGGAAAAGCGCTACGCTTTCGAAACGCCGGCTGGCACGAAGAGCCTGGTCGAGCTCTTCGAAGGTCGCCGCCAGCTCATCGTCTATCGCGCCTTCTTCGAACCCGGCGTGTTCGGCTGGCCGGAGCACGGTTGCCGCGGCTGTTCGATGGTGGCCGACCAAGTGGCCCACCCCGCCCACCTGAACGCCCGCGACACGACCCTCGTCTTCGCCTCCCGAGCGCCCCAGGCCGACATCGCGCGGCTGAAGGCGCGGATGGGCTGGGCGGATATCCCCTGGGTCACTGTCACCGACGACTTCGACAAGGACTTCGGCGTCGACGAATGGCACGGGACCAACGTGTTCTACCGCGACGGAGGCCGGGTGTTCCGGACCTACTTCGTCAACAACCGCGGCGACGAGCAGATGGGGGGAACCTGGAACTACCTCGACATCACGCCGCTCGGCCGCCAGGAGGCCTGGGAAAATTCCCCGCCCGGCTATCCCCAGACCCCGACCTACAAGTGGTGGAACTGGCACGACAATTACGAGGCCGAGAAGACAGTGGACAAGACCTGGGCACAGGTCTCCGACGCCGGAGAGGCGGCGTTCCGCGCCGAGGCGGAGGCGAACAGGTGAGCCGCGCCGCCCGCTGGCTGTCGCTGGCGGCGGCGCCGACCTTCGCGGTCATGGCGCTGGTGACTGGCCTGCAGGAGGCCAGGACCGGCGCCGTCCTCTGCGGGGTTCTGCCGAACGCCTCTCCGCTGGGCGGCATGGCGCCCATGTATCTGCTGATGGCCGGCTTCCACCTGGCGCCGTGGCTACGTCTGTCGTCGGAGCGGCGGCGTTCGTCGCAATAACCAAGAGGCATTGGCCCGGACGGCCGCCAGGCGTTCTATGTCCGGGCCATGCTCAAGCCAGTCCTCATCCTCGCCGCCGCCCTCCTCGGGGCCGCCTCCGCCGCCAGCGCGCAACCTGCCCCCAAGCCGTCAGAGGCGGGCTACCCGAGGCTGATCCCGGCTCCGGGCGGCGAGGTGGTCGTTCCCAGCGCCGGCGCCCAGCGCGCCTATGACGAGGTCAAGTACGCGCCCGCCCGCCGGGCCGGCGACTTCCTCTACATCTCCGGCGTCATCGCGGGTCCGCGCGGCGCGACCGAGCGCGACGGCCCGGCCTTCACCGAGCAGGCCCGCCGCGCCTTCCGCGTGATCCAGGCGACCCTCGCGGCCGAGCGGCTGACCTTCGCCGACGTGGTGATGATCAACACCTTCCACGTCTGGGACGGCCCCGGGTTCAGGGGAACGCGCGACGAGCAGTTCGCCGCCTTCGCCAAGGCCAAGGACGAGTTCATGTCGGCCCCGCATCCCGCCTGGACGGCCGTCGGGACCACGGGGCTGCTTGCCGACGATGGGGTCGTCGAGATCCAGATGATCGCCTACGCGCCCCGCAAGAAGTGAAGCGGTGGTGACAGGCGCCTTCCCCCGTCCGGCGGAGGAAGCCGGGCCTCGCTAGCTCGCCTTCCGGAGCGGGACGGCCGCCGGCTCGATGGCCCGCTCGCCGGCGCCGGGGTGCACCTTGAAAGCGCTGATCAGTTCGCTGAGGTCGCGCGCCTGCCGCGACAGCGTGTGGCTGGCGGCCGTGCTTTCCTCGACCATCGCGGCGTTCTGCTGGGTGGTGGAGTCCATCTGGTTGATGGCGGTGTTGACCTGCCCCAGTGCGCCCGACTGTTCGCGCGCGGAGGCGGCGATCTCGGTCACCAGAACGGCGATCTGGTTGAACTGTCCGAAGATCTGCTGCAGCGCCTCGCCCGTCCGGCCGACCAGCTCCACACCCGACTCCACGTGATCGGTGGAGACGTTGATCAGGCTCTTGATCTCCTTGGCGGCCTCGGCCGACCGCTGGGCCAGCGCCCGCACTTCGGAGGCCACCACCGCAAAGCCCTTGCCCGCGTCGCCGGCGCGAGCCGCTTCGACCCCGGCGTTCAGCGCCAGCAGATTGGTCTGGAAGGCGATCTCGTCGATCACCCCGATGATCTGGCCGATCTGGCTGGACGAGGTCGAGATCTCGTCCATGGCGGCCACCGCGCGGCCAACCACGTCGGTGCTGGCCTCGGCGCTGGCGCGGGCCTCGGTCACGACCCCGTCGCACTCCTGGGCGCCTTGGGCGGTCTTGCGGACCGTCGCCGTAATCTCGTCCAGGGCCGCGGCGGTCTCCTCCAGCGTCGCGGCCTGCTGTTCGGTGCGGCGCGCCAGGTTGTCGGCCGCCTGGCTGATCTCGGCCGCGCCGGCGCTCATCGAGCGCGAGTTGCCCTGGATCTTGCCCAGGGTGCGCTCCAGGTGCGAGACGGCACCGTTGAAGTCGTTGCGAAGCTGCTCGTAGGAGCCATTGAAGGCGGTGTCGATCCGATAGGTCAGGTCGCCGGCGGACAGGCGCGACAGGCCCTGGGCGAGGGCGTCCACGACCTGGGTCTGCTCGGCCGCCGAGCGGGCGCGCTCGGCCTCGGTGGACGCCCGCTGGCGGGTCGCCTCGTCGCGCGAGACCTCGGCCTCGCCTTCCAGGCGGATGCGCGCCAGGGCGCCGTCCTTGAAGCTCAGCACGGCCTTGGCCATATCGCCCACTTCGTCCTTACGGTCGGCGGCGGGGACCACGACTTCGTTGTCGCCGGCGGCGAGCTTGCGCATGACCTGGGTCATCGCGCGCACCGGCGTGGCGATGGACCGCGCCAGGATCACTCCGGCGCCGAGCGCCAGGGCCGCCAGCAGCAGGACGCCGCCGATCAGGCCGAGGGTGACGCGCTGCAGCGCCGAGGCTTGCGCCGCCGACTCCGCCTTCTGGGTTTCCACCGCCGCGTCGTTGATCTCGGACAGCGCATCCTCGACGGGCCCGATCGCCTTGTCGGCGACGCCGTCGTTACGCACAAGACCGATGCCTTGCTCGCGAGTCGCCGGGTCGGAGCCCAGCTGGATGCCGAGGTTCAGGGCCGCCTTCTCATAGTTGGCGAACGCGGCTTCGGCCTTGGCGACACGACCCAGCTCGGTCGCATCGTCGCCGGCCAGCTCGCGGAGCTGCTTGATGGCGCCGAAGAACTTGACCTTGTGCACCTCGTTGATGCGCTTGACGTAGTAGGTGTCGCCCGAGAGCAGGAAGCCGCGCAGCGAATTCTCCTGCCGCGCCAGCCGGAACGAGGCGTCCTGCGCCGCTGACAATACCTGCCGTGCGCGCTCGGTGCGTTCGACCGAGGCGGCCAGGGCGGCGTTGTTGAGATAGAGCGCGAGGCCGCCGGCGCCGATCGTCGCGAGCATCCCCGAGAACACCAGAACGAGCTTGCCGGAGATCGAGAGGTTGCTGAATTTCACGGGTGGATCCTGCAGGTCGAAACGGGGGGCATATTTCCACTTCGACACTGACCGCCGTTTACTACCTGCCGATTAAGGTGAACGAGATCGCCATGGGTCAGTATGTCGCAGGACTCGGTTTTCCTTTAAGAATCCCGGAAGGTCGGGGGGCGTTTCGCGCCGCGTTGACCAGCGGTTCACCTCTCTAACCTTAATGACTGTGACATCTGCATGCACAGGCCGAGGTCTAGACCTAGATGAACAAGCTGCTCGGGACGTCGCTGATCGCCGTCCTCCTGGCGGGCGTGTCCGCGCCCGCGATGGCCCAGGCGACGAGCGAGGACCGCATCGCCGCCCTGGAAGCCAAGATCGCCGCCCTGACGGGCGAACTCGCCGATCTCAAGGCCGAGACCAAGAAGTCGAACGAGCAGATCAACAAGAAGCTGGCGGCGACGGCGACCCTGTCGAACGCCCGGCCGACCATCACCAGCGCCGACGGCAGCCAGAAGTTCGCGATCCGCGGCATCGCCCAGTTCGACGCCGCCCAGTACGACGCCCGGAGCAACCTGCCCGGCCGCAACGACTTCAACTCGGGCACGAATTTCCGCCGCGCCCGCCTGGGCATCGAGGGCACGTTCGCCCGCGACTGGAACTACACCCTGACCGGCGAATTCGGCGGCAGCGGCTCGGAAGCCGCCCAGCTGAACGCGGCCTTCATCGAATACACCGGCTGGAAGCCTGCCGATGGCGTGGCCGCGCGGCTCCGCATCGGCGCCTGGGCCACCCCCACCGGCCTGGAGGACGCCACCAGCAACACCGAGGGCCTGTTCCTCGAGCGCGCCGCCGTGGCCGAAATGGTCCGCAACCTGGCCGGCGGTGATGGCCGCTCGGGCGTCGGCGCCTTCTTCAACGGCGAGCGGTGGTACGCCTCGGCCGTGCTCACGGGCGCCCTCTCCGGCAACACCGGCGAGTTCGGCGAGCAGACGGGCTACCTCACCCGCTTCGCCTTCGCCCCCGTGTACGGGAAGGACTACGCCCTGCATCTGGGCGCCAATCTCCAGGGCGTCCTTCACGTGGCCGACACCGGCGCCGGGACCGCGAGGGTCCGTCAGGTGCGCCTGCGCGAGCGGCCGGAGCTGCGCGTCGACGGCACGCGCCTGGTGGACACCAACAACATCAACGCCTCGGGGCTCACAGCCTACGGCGCTGAGCTGGGCGCCTACTACAAGAACCTGCAGGTCTCGGCCGAGGCGTTCCGCGTCGACGTCGACCGCATCGGCGGCTTCAATCCGCGCTCCGACGGCTGGTACGTGCAGGGAGCCTGGACGATCACCGGCGAGAGCCACCCCTGGACGAGCGCCAGCGGCGGCTTCAAGGGCGTGAAGCCCGCGAAGAACTTCAGCCCGGCCGACGGGACCTGGGGCGCCTGGGAGATCGCCGCCCGCTACAGCGTGCTCGACCTCGACGACCATGCCGGAACGGCCGGAGCGGCGACGCCCCTGGGCGGCATCCGCGGCGGCGAGCAGAAGATCGCCACCGTGGGCCTCAACTGGTACCCGAACCCGGTCTACCGCTTCCAGGCCCAGTACGAGCGCGTCAACATCGACCGCCTGAGCGCGACCGGCGTGCAGGTGGGCGAGGACGTCGACATCGTCTCTCTGCGCAGCCAGGTCGCGTTCTAGACCGGCGCCATACGGTTCGCCGCCTCGGCCGCCGCCTGTGCGCGGCTGCCGGTGGCCGCGGCCATTCGGGCCTTCACCTGTTCCAGGATCTCCGGCCGCGCCAGCTCGGGGCGGCCGCGCTCGAACGGCGGCGCCGGGGCGTACTCCAGGCCGAGCTGGATCGACTCGGCGAAGTCGCGGCCGGCCAGTTCCTCCAGCATCACCAGGGCGAAATCGATGCCCGCCGTCACGCCGCCGCCGGTGATGACATTGCCGTCGCGGGCCACGCGCTCCTCGGCCACCGTCGCGCCGAACGCCGGCAGCAGGTCGCGCCAGGCCCAGTGCGTCGCCGCCCGCTTGCCCTGCAGGAAGCCCGCGGCGCCCAGGATCAGCGAGCCCGTGCAGACCGAGGTCCGGTAGCGCGCCTGCCCGCCCAGCCGGCGGATCTGCGCCATGAACGCCTCGTCCTGCATCGCCGCCGTGGTCCCGAAGCCCCCCGGGACGCACAGCACGTCACAGCGCTCGATCTTCGCCAGGTCGGCCAGGTTCGTGAAGGTCAGGCCCTCAGCCTCAATGTCCTGCCCCCCCAGCGAGGCCACCGTCACCTTGGCGCCCGGCGTGCGCGCCAGGAACTGGTGCGGGCCGGTGAAGTCCAGGTGGGTCACGTCGGGATAGAGCGCGAAGACGATCTGCAGCGTGGACATGGCGGCCTCCTCTGAAGTTGACGCGTCCAACCTAGGCTGCGCACTCTCCGGCAGAAATGACACTGATCCGGCATTTCCTGCCATGACCCGATCCATCGCCATGGTGATCTTCCCCGGCTTCCAGCTCCTGGACGCCGCGGGGCCGATCGCCGCCTTCGAAATCGCCGAGCGCTACCGGCCGGGCAGCTACGCCCTGACCGTCATGGCGCCGCTCGCCGAAGGCGACGCCGTGGGCCAGGTCGCCAGTTCGTCCGGCGTCCGCTTTGCCGCCGAGCCGCTGGGCGACGGCCCCTTCGACACGGTCATCATCTCGGGCGGGGACGGCACGCGGTCGCTGAAGGAGCTGGGCCGGATCGTGGCCTGGCTCAAGCGGGTCGCCGCCCGCCGCCGCACCAGCGTCTGTTCGGGCGCCTATGTCCTCGCCGAAGCGGGCCTGCTGGACGGCCGCCGCTGCACCACCCACTGGAGCCGCACCGACGACTTCGCCCGGCGATATCCGAAGGCGCGGCTCGACGCCGACCGCATCTTCATCCGCGATGGCGACGTCTGGACCTCGGCCGGGATCACCGCCGGCATCGACCTGTCTCTCGCCCTCGTCGAGGACGACCTGGGCGCCGAGGTGGCCCGCCGCGTGGCTCAGCAGCTCGTCGTCCACCAGCGCCGCCCCGGCGGGCAGAGCCAGTTCTCCGCCCTAGTGGAGCTGGGGGGTCGTTCGGGCCGCTTCGCCGAGCTCATGGACTGGATGCGGACCCACCTCGCCGAACCCCTGCCCGTCGAACGGCTGGCCACCGAGGCCGCCATGAGTCCCCGCAACTTCGCCCGCGCCTTCGCCGCCGAGACCGGGACGACGCCCGCCAAGGCCGTAGAACGCCTGCGCCTGGAGGCCGCCCGCACCGCTGTCGAGACCAGTCACGCCCCCATCGACCGGGTGGCCGAGGCCGCCGGCTTCGGCGATCCCGAGCGGATGCGCCGCGCCTTTCTCCGCGCGTTCGGCCAGCCGCCCCAGGCCCTGCGGCGGGCGGCGCGCGCCTAGACGGCCTCGGCGGCCGCGTCGTCGTCCGGGATCGCCGGGCCGTTGGCGATCCACCCGGCCACCACGCCCGCGAAGTGGTCGATGTTGATCGGCTTCGAGATGAAGTCGTCCATGCCCGCCGCCAGGCAGGTGCTCTGGTCCTCGGCCGTGGCGTCGGCGGTCATGGCCACGATGGGCACGCGGGCCCCCGCCGCCCGGATCCGCCGCGTGGCCTGCAGCCCGTCCATCTGCGGCATGTGCACGTCCATCAGCACCAGGTCGTAGCCGCCGCGCACGGCGGCCTCGACGGCGTCCGCGCCATTGGTGACCGTGTCCACGTCGCAGCCCATGGCCTGGAGCACCGTCACCGCGACCATGGTGTTCACAGGATTGTCCTCGGCCAGCAGCACCCGGCCGGACGAAACCACGGCCTCGGGCTCGGCGGCCTCGGGCTCGGCCTCGGGCGCCGGTTCGGCCGCGCCGGCGACCAGCAGCGTCTCCAGCGCCTCCACCAGCACGCGACGGCGCACCGGACGCGCCAGTGCCGAGTCGGCGTCCAGGGTCTCGATGTTTCGGCTCTCCGAGGCGTCATCCAGGCCGATGATCAGCACCACCTTCACGCCCGGCTTCGCCGAGCGCACGCGCAGAACCTCCACCAGCCCCTGGGTGTCGTTGCCCGCCAGGTTCGCGTCGGCCACCACGAGATCGAAGCCGATCGCCGGGTCCGCCAGCCGCGCGCAGGCCGCGTCGAGGTCCTCGGCGTCGGTCACCTCGGCGCCCTCGCGCTCCAGCGCATCGCGGGTCGCGATCCGCGCCTCGGCCAGAGTACGGGCCACCAGCACGCGCCGGCCGCCGAGCCGCGCCGCCGGCGCGTGGGGGTGGGCGCTGGCCGGCGGCAGCGGAACCTCGAACCAGAAGACCGCCCCGCCGCCCGGGCGGTCGGCCACACCGATCTCGCCGCCCATCAGTTCCACGAGCTGGCGGCAGATCGAGAGACCCAGGCCCGTGCCGCCATAGCGGCGGGTGATCGAGTTGTCGGCCTGCTGGAATTTCTGGAACAGCCGCGTCTTGGCCTCGTCGGAGACGCCCACGCCGGTGTCGGACACCTCGAAGCGGAGACGTCCCGTCTCGGGCGCGGCGGAGACCGCCACAAGGATGTGGCCTTGCTCGGTGAACTTCAGCGCATTGGACAGCAGGTTCAGCACCACCTGGCGCAGACGCACCGAGTCGCCGCGCACCACCGTCTGCGCCGTGGGATCGACCCGGCAGACTAGCTCCACGCCGTTCTCGAGGGCCCGCGGCGCCATCAGCTCGACGGCGTCCTCGACTAGGGTCTCGACGTCGACGTCCACCGTTTCCAGCTCGACCTTGCCGGCGTCCATCTTCGAGACGTCCAGGATGTCGTTCAGGATGACGAGCAGGTTCTCGGCCGACAGCTTCACCGACCGGGCGAAGGTCTGCTGCTCGGGCGTCAGGCTGGTTCGCAGCAGCAGCGCGTTCATCCCCAGCACGCCGTTCATGGGCGTCCGGATCTCGTGGCTCATGTTGGCCAGGAACTCTGACTTCGTCAGAGCCAGCGCTTCGGCCCGCGCCCGCGCCTCGGACAGCTCGGTGGCCTGGTCCTCCAGCGCGCGCGTCTGCGCCTGAAGCGCCTCGGTCCGCTCCGCCACCTGGCGTTCCAGTTCGACCCGCTGCTTCTGCAGATAGGCGGTGCGGCGCCAGATCACGAAGGCCACCAGCCCCACGATGGCGAGGAGCGCCGCCAGCTTGGTCCAGATCGTCTGGTGCCAGGCCGGCAGCACGCGGATGGGCAGGCGCAGGACCTCCGACGTCCACTGGCCCGACAGGTCCGAGGCGCGAACTTCCAGCACGTAGCGGCCGGGCGGCAGGTTGGTGAAGGCCGCGGCGCGGCGGCCGAAGTCGGTCTCGGTCCAGTTCGGGTCGCCCGCCATCCGGTAGGCGTATCGGAGGCGCTCCGGGGCCGTGTAGTCCAGGGCCGCGAAGCCCACTTCGAAGCCCTGCGCCCCCGCGGGGATCTGTAGCGGCTGGTCATGGCCCAGCGCCAGGAACGGGTTGCCGCCGACCCTTTGGCCGCCGATCCGGACGTCGGTGACCTCCAGGCGGGCCCGCGAGGCCACCGGACGCAGGCGATCGGGCCGCACCACGGTCAGGCCTCCGCGGCCGCCGAACAGGATCGTGCCGTCGGCGGTGATCGCCCCCGCGTCGCTCCAGAAGGTGGAGATGGTCACCCCCTCCGCTGCGCGGAACGCACGGACCTTCATCGTCGCGGGATCTATCCGGGCCAGCCCGCTGTCGGTGCTGACCCAGATCTGACCCTCGCGATCCTCGACGGCGCGGTTCACATTGGTGTTGGGCAGGCCCTGCGCGACCCCGATCTGCCGGAACCGTCGCGGCTTGCCGGGCCCAGCAGGCAGGCTCACGGAAACCCCGTGGCCGAACGTCGACACCCAGAGCCGCCCCGCGCTGTCGACCAGCAGGCTGGCGATGTAGCCCTCGGGCCGGCCCGGATGCACCTCGCTGCGCTCGAACCGCTCCACCATCCCGGTGGCCGGATCGTAGAGGTTGAGGCCGTTGTAGGTGCCGATCCACACCCGTCCGTCGCGGTCAGGCGCGACGGCGCTGACGCGGCGGTCGCTCAGCCGGTCCACCGGCACGATGTCGTGCGGCGCGAGGGCGTCGCCCGTTCCGACGCGGTAGCTCCAGACGCCGTCCAGGCCGCCGATCCACAGCAGCGCGCCGCCGCGCGCCAGGGTCTGCACGCGGGCGTTGGGCTTGCGGCCGGGCATCTCCAGACGGCGTACGCGGCGCGCGGTGGCGTCGGCGCGGAACAGGCCCTGGTCCGCCGCCAGGAACACGTCGCCGCCCGGCGCTGACGCGAGTGATCGGATCGAGGCCTTCGGCAGGCCGCCGTGGGGTTGGGGCGCCACATGGGTGATCGTGCCCCGCGCGGGATCGATCAGGTCGACGCCCTGGCTGATGAATCCCGCCCAGACCCGCCCGTCGGGCGCGGCGTAGAGGGCGACCGGGTTCTTCTCCGACAGCGCCGAACCCGAGGCCCGGCCGCCGAACAGCGTGGCGAAGGCCGGCCGTCGCGGATCGTGCCGGGTCAGGGCGTTGTTGGTCGCGATGAAGATCAGGCCGTTCGGGTCGCGGTACAGGGCGCGGATATTATCGTCGGCGTAGAGCAGGCTGCCGTTGCCCACCGGCAGCCGCCGCCCGATCAGCGTCCCCGGATCCACCGCGATCAGTCCGCCGTCATAGGCGCCCACCCACATCTCGTCCGGCGAGACTTCGACGAAGCCCGCGACCCGCAGGGGGCGGTCGCCGGCCCGCGTCGCGGCGATCGAAGTCACGCCGCCGGTCGCGGGGTCGAGCACGAAGGCCCCGCGTCCGTCGGCGCCGATCCACAGCCGCCCGTCCGAGGCCAGCTTCAGCGTGGTCACCGGGGGCTGCTCCCCCTCCCCCAGGCGCACCTTCGAGAGCGTGCCGTCGGCGGCCCGGCGGAGCAGCCCGCCGGGCGTGCCGATCCACAGGTCGTTCGCGCGGCCGCGCTCCAGCGCCGTCACGCCGCCCGCCAGGGCCTCGGCGCCCGCCGTCCGCGCGTTCATCCGCTTCACGGCGCCGGTCGCCCGGTCCAGCAGGTCGAGGCCGGCCTCCGTCCCCACCCAGAGCCGCCCGCCGCCAGCGTCGGCCAGGGCGGCGATACTCACGTGGCTCAGCCCGCCGACCTTGGACTCGAACGTGGTGAAGCTGTCGGTACGCGGATCGTGCAGCGCCAGCCCGCCCGAGGTTGTGCCGACCCACAGCCGGCCGGCGGCGTCGGTGTGCAGCACCTGGACCTGGCTGTCGGGCAGCCGCCCCGCGCCGCCCCCCTCGGCGGTGAAGGTGCGGAACCGCGCGCCGTCCCAGCGCGCCAGGCCGTTCTGCGTGCCGAGCCACAGGAAGCCGCGGCCATCCGTCGCCAGGGCCATCGGGATCGCGGAGTTGGGGAGTTGGTCGTCCTGGGCGATGGGGGCGATGACGCGGGTGGCGAGGTCGCGCCAGTGCTCGGCGGCCGGCGCGGGCATCGCGGACGCCAGCGCCAGCACGGCGGCGCCGGCGACGGATTTCCACAATTGTTTCAGGCCCATCCCCACCCAGCCCGCACGATCCCACGCGAGCCCGACAGAGAACCGGATATCCGTAAAATAAGTGGTTACACGCGCGGGTTGCCGCAGCCTCCGGGGCGGCGAAGGCTACTTGCTGGCCGCCTGCCCCCGCAGGATCCGCAGGCTTTCGTTCTGCCGCTTGATGATCCCCAGCAATTCGCGGTGGCGCATGGCGTCGACCTTGTCGTGCAGGTGCATGATCTCGAGCTCCGCCCGCAGGTTGACGATGTAGTCGTGCTCGGCAGAGGCCCGGTCGCGCGCCGCGGCGCGGTTCTGGCTCATCATGATGATTGGCGCCTGGATCGCGGCCAGCGTGGACAGCATCAGGTTCAGGAAGATGAAGGGATAGGGATCGAAGGCCAGGCCGAACCCCTTGGTCGCGACGTTCCAGCCCATCCACACGAACAGGGCCACCGCGAAGGCGATGATGAAGGCCCAGGAGCCGCCGATCGCCGCCACGCGGTCAGCCAGCCGCTCACTGGAGCTCCGCTCGTCGTGCTTCAGCTCCGGATCCAGACCAGTCGGCGCCTCGGTGGCGATCAGGTCTATGACGCTGCGTTGGACGGGGGTTAGCGCCTCGTAGGCGCACCCCAGCAGATCCTTGGCCAGTTGCTCGCGGGCATCGACCGTCATCCGTATTCCCTCTGTGCGTCCGAAGCAGTTTAAGCTCCACAGCATAAGAGGGGTTTCATGATGGCGGCGATGGGCAAGGCGCAGGCCGGCGGGCGGCGGGCCATCCTCATCACCGGCGCGGCCAGCGGCATCGGCCTCGCGACGGCCCAACGGTTCGCCCGTGGGGGCTGGTTCGTGGGATTGGCCGACATCGACCAGAAAGGCCTCGCCGCCGCCCTGGAAGCCATCGGCCCCCTGAACGGCTCGACCCATCGACTGGACGTGCGCCACCGCAGCGCCTGGAAGGCTGAACTGGCCGCCTTCGCCAAGGTCACGGGCGGCCGCCTCGACGTCCTGCTCAACAACGCCGGCGTCGCCAAGGGCGGCTACCTCGAGGCCCAGACGGCCGAGGAGGTGGATCTGCAGGTGGACGTCAACCTCAAGGGCGTCATCAACGGCTGCCAGGCCGCCTTCGACCTGCTGGCCGCCACGCCGGGCGCGCTGGTCGTCAATGTGGCCTCGGTCGCGGGCGTGGTCGCCCCGCCGCGGATGAGCGTCTACGCGGCCACGAAATTCGCCGTGCGCGGACTCTCAGAGGCGCTCGAGGCCGAGTTCGCCCGCGTGCGCGTCGGGGTGCGCTGCATCATGCCCTGGTTCATCGACACGCCCCTGTTGGACAAGGCGCGGTTCTCCGGCAACGAAGACCTGCGGGTCTCGCTGCGCCACCAGAAGGTGCCGGTTTACCCGGTCGAAGAGGTCTCCGAGGCCATCTGGGCGGCGGTCCACGGCAAGCCACGGCTGCACCACCTCGTCGGCGGCCAGGCGCGGCAGGTCGGGCTGCTAAGCCGCTGGCTCCCCGAGCTCGTCAGGAAGCAGCTGCAGAAGCAGGTTGAGGCGTGGTGAGCGCGGCGGCCTCGGCCGGCTTTGCGGCGGGCGGCTGAGCGGGCTTCGGCGCCGAGACCGGAGTCGTCGAAACCGGGGCCGTCGAGACGGAGGTGGCCGAGACCGGCTGCAGCGAGTCGGCCACGGCCTTTTCCACCAGCGCCGGCATCAGCCGCAGTTCCGGGACCTGGGCGACTTCGCCCGAGGTCAGCACCGCATGATCCACCGCCGCCGGAGCGGCCGGCGCCGCGCGCAGGCGATAGGGCGAGAAGCGATAGAATACGTGCGTGCCCACATTGGCCACCCGCAGCATTTGCGGCGCCCAGGCGGGCGACACGGCGTTGGTGTGGAAATGGGTCGCCGAACCGATCTCGGCGCGGAGGGCGCCCGACAGGGCGCGGGTGGCGACGGCGCGGGCGCGGTCCCAGGCCAGGGCCTCCCGACGCTTCTTCATCGACCCGTCGCAGGCGAAGCTGAACTGGCAGCCCGAACGGCCGGCGCCTTGGAAGACCACCGCGCAGACGCTCTTCGGGAAGGCCGGATGCTTCACCCGGTTCATCACCACCTGAGCCACCGCGGCTTGCCCGCGGGCGCTCTCACCGCGCGCCTCGTAGTAGACGGCTTCGGTCAGGCATTCGAGGTCGGCGCGCTTCTTGGCCTTCGCCGCTCCTCGGTCGTTCGCGAAGCGTGACGCGATGGTCTGCGCATCCGGCGAGACGCCCGCTGCGTATCGTTCAAGGCCGAAGCGCAGGCCCTGGCCCGTGGCTTCGAGGTGCGAGCCGGCATAGCCGTCGGCCGCGGCCTCGGTCATGCGCAGGGCGCGGGTGTGGTCGGCGGCCTGGCCGGACATGCCGGCCACAAGGAAGAGAGCGCCCAGGCCCAGGCCAACGCCTGCGCCCGCCAAAGCGGCGCTGAACGGCGCACGCCAAGCGGCGAGCACCTTCGTGTCAAACTGCAAAACGGAACGGTCCTCAGCGGCGAGGGCGGACTTGCCCCCAAACTCATTGACGCCGCGGTCGCCCCTGCTCGTGCTGGTAGCGTCCGCCGGCTGGCCTGGCCCGAGATCCGTGTTGGGCGAGGCGACGGCAAATGGTGAAGGGTGTATGAATGCCGGAAGCGCTGCTGGCAAGAGTTTTTTGCGCCGCAGCATTAACGGCGCGGCGGAGCGGAGCCCTCAGCCAACGTAGTTCGCCGTCGCAGAAGACTGACAACACAGTGCATTTCCGCCTGGTTCCCGCGTCTCTGCATCTAGTCTGAAAGTAACGAAGAAATCTTCTTCAACCGCGTTCGTTTACCTTGCTCGCCTCTCACGCGAGCTTGCGCGGAACCGAAGCCTAGCTGGGCTGTTCTCAAGCGGGCAAAACGGAGGGTTCCATGCGCATCTCGCTCATCCTGGTCTCGGCCGCCGCCGCCCTTGCGCTCGGCGCCTGTGGGCACAACGTCGAACAGCGCGCCTCGACCGGAGCCATCGCCGGCGCTGTGGTGGGCGGCCCGGTGGGCGCCGCGGCCGGCGGAGCCGCCGGCGCGGCGATCAGCAAGGGCGTCGACAAGTAGACATATCCCCGCGATCGACGCATCTGGCGCCGGGTTTGCTGCGTACCCATCTCGTGGACGACGGGAGGGGCGCAGGATGCGCAATCTTCTACTGGCTGTGGTCGCCCTGGTGGGCGTACTGCTGATGGCGGCGAGCGCCGTGCACGGCTTCTAGGCCGGCGCGCGGACGCCCGCTTCGTCGCGATACAGGCGCCAGGCTTCGGTGGCCGCCCGCGCGGCGAACCCGAGGATAAGGACGCCCAGCACGATTTTCACGCCGCCGTCGAACATCGCCTGCGCCTTGCCTGAAGGGCCGGTGACGACGATGAACCTGCTCGACTGGATCACGCCCAGCAGGATCCCGGCGCCGAGCAGGCTCCGCCAGATCACCAGCCAGCGGACCAGTTGCACCCGGTCCGGTCGCGCCAGGGCCACGAGGTTGGAGGCGATCTCCACCACGGAATAGCCCACGATCCACCAGTGCCAGCGGCCCCAGACCGGGCCCAACTCCGGCTGGTTCTCGAACGGCGCCGCGGGAAACCGCAGCACGCCGATCCACCACAGCAGGAAGGCCACCCCGAACACCAATTCGGTCGTCAGGTCGAAACGCGAGCGGCCCCTTTCCCGGGCCGGCGGCAGTCTGGCCGGCTTCCACCGCACGATCTTCCTGGGGTCGCCGAACCGCTCGATCGCGGCGAACACCACCGTGACGGCTCCGGTCATGAACACGGCCGCCGAAAGCGGCGACATCACGCCGTCCACCGACAACCGCCCGCCCATCAGCCCGATCAGGATCAGGGCGCCGTACACGACTGCGATCACGACCAGGCTGGCCCGCAGCGCGGCCCACCAGACCGGATAGAGCGTCGGACCGATCAGGTGCTGCACGCGGCGGTACCGCCCGGCGACGAGCAGCGGATTGCCGAAATCGACCAGCAGCGCTTCCACCTCGGACTGGGTGAGCGGCCGGCCCAGGCCCTCCTCCCGAGCCTCCACCCCCGACATGATCTCGTCGCGGAGTTCGGCGGCGATGTCGGTCCGCTTGCGGGCCGGCAGCTCGCGCGCCACGGCCGCCAGGTAGCGGTCGATGAGGTCGTGGGTCATTTCGGTGTGCCCCTCAGGATCGCGTCGACCGAGGCGTTCAGCCTGGTCCATTCCTCGACGAGGCGGCCCAGCACGGCCTCCCCATCGGCCGACAGGCGGTAGAACCGCTTGTTCCGCCGCTCCTCAACCCGCCATTCGCTGGCCAAGAGGCCCTGGTCCTCGAGCCGGCGAAGCATCGGATAGAGCGCGCCTTCGTCGATCTCCACGCCTGCCTCGGCCAGCGCCTTGCGCAGCGTGTAGCCGTAGTGCTCCGCGCGAAGCTGTCCCAGCACGGCCATAATCAGCGACCCGCGCCGCAGCTCCAGCCGCAGGGTCTCGAAGATGTCGGCGTCGTTCGGCATTCTGCTGTGCGGCATACACTGTGTGACACACAGTGTCCATATATACTGTGCGGCGCACAGGTGGCGGGCGGAACTCACCGGCGCCGCGCGGCGCGCGCCAGGTCGGGCGACGCGGGATCGTGAGCGTTTGTCCTGCCGCCGAACGGGACTATTGCAGCTTCACCTTGGAGCACCCGCCGGATCGCCTGATGTCCCGACCGTTCGCCGCCATCATCGTCGCCTTGGCCCTGACCTCGTCCGCGGCGGCCCAGACGACCGAGGCGCTGCAGATCGCCGTCGCCCAGAACAACCCCGCGGCCATGGAGGCCGCGATCCGCGCCGGCTCCGACCCGAACGGGACCACCGACCAGGGCTCGCTGCTCGGCCTGGCGGCGCTGATGGGCAAGGCGCAGGCCGTGCGCGTCCTGCTGGCCCACGGCGCGGACCCCGCGGCCCGCGGCGCAAACGGCGGCAATGCGCTGAACGCCGCCTTCTTCGCCATCAACGGCGCCGCGATCCTCGGCCGCGGCGACCGTCCCGACCCGGCGAAGCGCGCCGAGGGGGTCGAAGTCGTCCGCCTGCTCGCCGCGCGCAAGGTCGGCCTCGACAACCCGGTCAAGATCGCCACCCGCAACATGACGCCGCTGATGCAGGCCGCGGAAGCCGGCGCCCTCGATCTCGTGCAGATCCTACTCGACGCCGGCGCCAATCCCAACACGCCCAACGCGGGCGGCTACACGGCCCTGGATTTCGCCGCGGACCGCGCACCCATCTGGTGCGAGTTGCCCCAGGACCGGCGCGCCGAGGTGGTCCGCGCCCTGCTGGCCAGGGGCGCCCGGCGCGAGCATGTGGGCGCCGATCGCGTCACCCCCCTGGAACGCGCCCGCCGGGCCGGGAACATGGAGATCGTGGCGATCCTCGAGGCCCGCTGATCGGGCCTGTCCTTGGCGCCCCGCCGCCGCTAGTCTACGCCGTAAATCATAAGGGGAGACGTCCGATGATCCGCAGCCTCGCCGCCCTGCTGGCGGCTCTCAGCCTCGCGACCGCCGCCGACGCCGCCCCCCAGGACAAGACCGCCGCCAACGGCGAGGTGAAGATCCACTACGTGGTCGACGGCAAGGGACCGCTGGTCGTCATGATCCACGGCTTCCCTGACTACTGGGGCACCTGGAAGCCGCTGATGGCCGAGCTGAACAAGGCCGGCTACCGCACCGCCGCGCTCGACCTGCGCGGCTACAACCTCTCGGACAAGCCGCAGGGCGTCGCGGCCTACGCCATGCCCAACCTGATCGGCGACGTGGCCGCGGTGATCGCCGCCGAGGGCCAGAAGGACGCCATCGTCATCGGCCACGATTGGGGCGCCGCCATCGCCTGGCAGACCACGTTCGCCCGGCCCGACCTGGTCAACAAGCTGGTGATCATGAGCGTGCCGCACCCGGCCGGCATGGCCCGCGAGCTCGCCACCAACAAGGCCCAGCAGGAGGGCTCCAACTACGCCCGCGTCTTCCAGCAGGAGGGCTCGGAGAAGGCCCTCACGGCCGAGGGCCTCGCCACCTGGGTCAAGGACCCCAAGGCCAAGGCCGAGCAGGTCGAGGCCATGAAGCGCTCCGACTTCGCCGCCATGATGAACTATTACCGCGCCAACTACCCGCGCGGGACCGGCGAGGCGACCCAGCCACCCGCCGCCATGAACCCGCCGAACCAGCGCGTGAAGGTCCCCGTCCTGGTCATCCACGGCATGAAGGACACCGCCCTCAACGCCGCCGGCCATTCGGGGACCTGGAACTACGTCGACGCCGACACCACCATCGTCATGGCCCCCACCGCCGGCCACTTCGTCCAGCACGACGCCGAGAAGCTGGTGAACACCACCGTCCGCGACTGGCTCAACGCGCGGCGGTAGCTACTCCGCCGCCTCCGCCGTCACCCCGGTCATCGCCGTCAGCTTCTCGGCGAAGCTGCGCAGGCACACCTCGGACGGCCCCAGCGGGCCGGTGTCGTAGCCGGAGCTCGCCATGCCGTCCTGCACGCGCTTGATCAGCACCGTGTCCTCGGCGTTGACCTGCCGGTTGATGCGCCAGTTCAGGTAGCGCGCCGCCCTCGCCTCGCGCCGCGCGTCGGGCCGCACATAGGCGATCTCCCGGATCAGGGTCTCGGTCGCCGAGATCGGGATGAACTGCATGAAGTCGATCTGGTCCGGGTAGACGTCGAACGCCACGTTCGGCCAGAGCTTGTAATAGTTCCACCGCCGCGCCTCGCGGCCGTCCAGGTGGTCGAAGGCCGGCAGCAGGGCCTGGTAGTTGCGCTCCACCCAGTTGCTGGACGGCGTCTCCTGCACGTCGCCCCACATCTTGTCGACCCAGGGCGCCGCCTCGATGCCGTAGCTGGCCCCGAACAGCCGGGTGAGCCCCGGATGCGCCACCGGGATGTGCAGGCTGTCGGAGTAGTTGTCCGAGATGTTCTTCCAGTTCACCGGCCGGGGCCGCAGCGTCACCCGACCCTGCGGGATCAGGTCCGGCGGGCAGTGCGGCGCCAGCTCCTCGGCATAGGGCGCCATCATCTCAGCCACGCTGGGCAGCCCCGGCGCGAACCGTACGAAGACGAAGCCCAGGAAGATCTCCTGCTCGATGGGCTTCAGGCCATGCTCCGCCGGGTCCAGCCCCTCGAACCCCTGCCACTTGGGGACATTCGCCAGCCGCCCGTCCAGCCCGTAGCTCCAGGCGTGATAGGGGCAGACGATCCGGTGGCCGCAGTTGCCCTGGTTGCCGTCCGCCAACCGCGAGGCCCGGTGCCGGCAGGCGTTGTGGAAGCTGCGCACCTGCCCGTCGTCGCCGCGCACGGTCAGCACCTTCTCGCCCAGGAAGTCGAACGCCTGGTAGTCGCCGGCCTCCGGGATGTCGTTCAGGTGGCACACCACCTGCCACGCGGTGCGGAAGATCGTCTCCTTCTCGCGCTCGAAGAAGGCCTGGTCGGTGTACATCCAGGCGGGAAGGCTCTGCACGGGCGCGCTCATGGGCCGGCACTCTCCCATGCCACCGCCCGCCTGTCAGCCGCCCCGGCTCGGCAAGAAATCGGCTTTGCTCGGGACAAGCTCGGTCACGCCTTCCGGTTGCTGGGAGTACATGTCCCGGTAGTTGGACTGGCAGGGCGTAAGCATCATGAGCGACGACGTGGACATCCTGGTGGGCCGCCAGCTGCGCCGCCGCCGGCGCATGCTCGGGCTCACCCAGCAACAGCTCGGCGAGGCGGTCGGCGTGCGCTTCCAGCAGATCCAGAAGTACGAGTGCGCCAGCAACCGCATCGGGGTGGCGATGCTCTGGAAGCTGGCCTGCGCCCTGGACGTGGAGGTCGGATACTTCTTCGCCGGGGCCCAGCGCCACGCCGGGACGCCCGCCGACGGCCGGGCCTTCGACGTCTACGACCGCGCGGCCTGACGCCGCCGCCGTTCATGCTGACACTCTGCTGTCAGCAGGCCCGTGCGCAGGATGTGGCGAACCTGCCCCGGAGCGCCTACCTTGGACGCCATGCCAGCCCCCTCCGCGCCGTCCGGCGTCGCCGACATGTCGGCCGTCTTCGACTACGACGAAAACACCATGCCCATGCTCTGGAAGCCGCACCGCCCCGTGCGGCCGGACAAGAGCGAGGGCGGCATCAAGTTCAAGCTGGCCTCCGCCTACCAGCCGGCCGGCGACCAGCCGACCGCCATCCGCGAGCTGGTCCAGGGCGTCCACGGCCAGGAGCGCGACCAGGTCCTGCTGGGCGTCACCGGCTCGGGCAAGACCTTCACCATGGCCAAGATCATCGAGGAGACCCAGCGTCCCGCCCTGATCCTCGCGCCGAACAAGACCCTCGCCGCCCAGCTCTACAGCGAGTTCAAGAGCTTCTTCCCCGAGAACGCGGTCGAGTTCTTCGTCAGCTACTACGACTACTATCAGCCCGAGGCCTACGTCCCCCGCACCGACACCTACATCGAGAAGGACAGCTCGATTAACGAGCAGATCGACCGGATGCGCCACTCGGCCACCCGCGCGATCCTGGAGCGCGACGACGTCATCGTCGTGGCCTCGGTCTCCTGCATCTACGGCATCGGCTCGGTCGAGACCTACTCGGCCATGACCTTCTCCCTGCAGCCGGGCGACCGGATCGACGAGAAGAAGCTGATGGGCGACCTGGTGGCCCTGCAATACAAGCGCAACGACCAAGCCTTCGAGCGCGGCACGTTCCGCCGCCGCGGCGACACCCTGGAGATCTTCCCCGCCCACTACGAGGACCGCGCCTGGCGCATCTCCCTGTTCGGCGACGAGATCGAGAGCATCACCGAGTTCGACCCGCTCACCGGCAAGAAGACCAACGACCTGCAGGGCGTGAAGATCTACGCCAACAGCCACTACGTCACGCCGCGCCCGACGCTCCGCCAGGCCATCAACCAGATCAAGGTCGAGCTGAAGGAACGCCTCGACTGGCTGGTCGCCAACGGCAAGCTGCTGGAGGCCCAGCGGCTGGAGCAGCGCACCACCTTCGACATCGAGATGATCGAGGCCACCGGCTCCTGCGCCGGCATCGAGAACTACAGCCGCTACCTCACCGGCCGCCGGCCGGGCGAGCCGCCGCCGACCTTCTTCGAATACATCCCCGACAACGCCCTGCTGTTCGTGGACGAAAGCCACCAGACCGTGCCCCAGATCGGCGGCATGTACCGCGGCGACTACCGCCGCAAGTTCACCCTCGCGGAATACGGCTTCCGCCTGCCCTCCTGCATCGACAACCGCCCCCTCAAGTTCGAGGAGTGGGACGCCATGCGGCCGGACAGCGTCTTCGTCTCGGCCACCCCCGGCCCGTGGGAGATGGAGCGCTCGGGCGGCGTCTTCGCCGAGCAGGTGATCCGCCCCACCGGCCTGATCGACCCGCCGGTCACCGTCCGCCCCGTCAGCAAAGATGGTTTTAGCCAGGTCGACGACGTCATCGCCGAGGTGCGCGACACGGCCGCCAAGGGCTACCGCTCCCTCGTCACCGTCCTCACCAAGAAGATGGCCGAGGACCTCACCGAGTACATGCACGAGCAGGGCCTGCGCGTCCGCTACATGCACTCCGACGTCGACACCCTGGAGCGGATCGAGATCATCCGCGATCTCCGCCTCGGCGCCTTCGACATCCTGGTGGGCATCAACCTGCTGCGCGAGGGCCTGGACATCCCCGAGTGCGGCCTGGTCGCGATCCTCGACGCCGACAAGGAAGGCTTCCTCCGCTCGGAGACCTCGCTGATCCAGACCATCGGCCGCGCCGCCCGGAACGTGGACGGCCGCGTCATCCTCTACGCCGACAGCGTCACCGGCTCCATGGAACGCGCCATGGCCGAGACCAAGCGCCGGCGGGAGAAGCAGGAGCAGTACAACCTCGAACACGGCATCACGCCCGAGAGCGTGAAGAGCCAGATCAAGGACATCCTCGCCAGCCACTACGAGAAGGACCACGTCACCGTCCCGGCCGGTGTCGCGGAAGGCGACAAGCCGTTCTTTGGCGACAACTTCAAGGCCACCCTCAAGGACCTGGAGGCCCGCATGCGCGAGGCCGCCGCCAACCTGGAGTTCGAGACCGCCGCGCGCCTGCGCGACGAGATCAAGCGCCTGAAGATGATGGACCTCGAATTCGCCAACGAGATGCTGACCCGCGACGGCGAAACCGCCGACAAGGGCGCCGTCAAACGCCTCAAGGCCGAAGTCCGCCAGGAAAAGGCCGAGGAGTTCCGCAAGAAAGGCCGCGCGAAGCGCTAACCCCATTCCTCCCCCATTCCACCCCCGCTGGGGGGTGGATCGCGAAGCGAGGGGGGCCGGTCGCCTCGCGACCGGAGGGGGAGGGGGACCACGAAGTGGTGGAGGGGGCTTCCGCCCAATCTGGAACCACGAAAAACACGAAACACACGAAAAGGCCGCGCAGCGGCGCCCCTGCCCCGATCCCGCCGCCGCACAGCGTCCCGGACGAGAACCCTTTCGTGTCTTTCGTGTCTTTCGTGGTTCCGCGCGAAGCGCGCCTAGTCGAACACCTCCGCCACCGTCGCCGGGCGCTCCACCCGCAGCGTGTAGACCGTCGCCACCAGCCCATAGGCCAGCACGGTGAAGAGCCCGCTGACCGCCTGGGACGCCAGCAGGGTCCCCTTGCTCGGCGCCACCCCGGCCGCCGCGGCCCCCATCATCATCGGGACCAGCACGGCCACCAGCGGGATCAGCAGCACGGCGTAGCCCAGCACCATGCCGCGCGTCGCGCGCCGCATCATGCGCCACGACCGCGCCGGCGTGATGTCGGCCCGGCCCGCCACACGGGCCATCGGCCACAGTGTCAGCCGCATGCCGATATAGAAGAACGCGAGGGCGAGCAGCACGACGCCCAACCCGACCGCCATCATGGTCACCGGCGCCACGCCCGGCCGCACCGCCAGGAGGTTCACCAGGCTCAGCGCCATCAGGCAGAGCACCATGCCCGCCGTGATCCCGGCGCCCTCCAGCAGCGGCCGGTCGAACCGCAGCCATCGCGACGGCTCGCTCATCAGCCGCATGGCCCAGGCCGCCCCCAGGCCCGACACCGCCGAGGCCACCACCGCATAGGCCAGATAGGCCGCGGTGATCTTCGGCGCAGCCGCATCGACGCCCGAGAGCGCGAAGACCTGCTGCACCGCCTGCCCGGACGCCGCCAGGCCCAGCCACACCACCAGCAACCGCCAACCCGCCGCCCGTGCGCGCGCCACCGCGCCACGCAACTGGGTCATCGTCCCGATCCGCGCCCTGGGATCGATCCCCCGCGTCTCCCCGTCCGCCACGCCCGCCGTCATACACCACGCCCCCACTGCACAGCCCGGCACAGGACCAGCCGGGCGCGCAACGGTCAACACCAGGCTGTGACGCCCCACGACGCAACCGCACCCCGACCGTTCGTCGCAACCCGGCCGCCGTTCGCCTTGACAGTCGCCGCCGCCCACGCCGACGCTCGCGCCTCAGGCCAGAGGGGAACCCGTCCATGCGCCAGACCATCCGCCGGCTCGCCGCGCTCCTGGCGCTCGCCGCCGCCGCGGCCCCCGTGGCCTCCCAGGCCGCCACGGCCGGAGACAAGCCCGTCGTCGCCGTCACCAACACCCAGGCCCAGCGCGTCGCCTACTGCACCCTGCTGGTCGACGGCCGCGCCCGCAGCAAGCTCGCCATCCGCCCCGGCAAGACCTGGTCGGAAGCCTTCGACCCCAGGCGCGAACTCCTCCTGGTCTGCGACCGCGGCATCGGCCTCAAGTTCGGCCCGCTGAAGGTGGGCCAGACCTACCGCCTGGTGGAGGAACCCGGCGCGAAGATCTCGCTGGCGGAGGGGGCGGAGTAGGCAGCTAGCCTCGGAACCTAGCCGCAAATCTGCCAGACAATCTAGGCGAGGTGTGCCTATCGCCCCCCACCCCATACCAACGGTTAACTAACAACCGTGACCTCGAATCCCCACCTCGCCCCACGGCAGAGTTAACTGGCCCCGTTCATGCTGGTGACAGGGAACCTGTGCTGTCTCTGGACGTAGGTTCGAGAAGCAAGGTCGGTCGTTTCGCGTCCTACGGAGGGGCGTGGACCGTAAGTGACCTTGGGGATCATCAATTGAGGTACATAAGGATGTCACCGTCTCTCTCTGTCGTCGCCGACAACGATCTGAAGGTCGTCGTTCCGAAGACTGAAACCGTGTCCGAGCGCGTGCGCCGGCTGCAGGCCGAGGCCCGCCAGCTCGCCAAGGACCACATCCGCTCGCTCTCGACGGCCATGGTCGAGCTGGAGCAGCTCGCCGCCGAGATCGCCGAGGGCGGCGACGCCTATGCGCCCGGCATCCGCGAGGTCGCCCGCCAGCTCGTCGAGGACCTCGACAGCCGCGTCCAGACCCTGGAAGCCATCGCCGCGCGCACCTGAGGCGCCGGCTGGGCGGCGCGCGGGGACGCGCCGTGCAAGGCCTTCTCTTGAGGTCTGTCCGTGATCCGGCCATCGGCGGGCGCCTGATCCCCGCCGGCCGAGGGACGTTCCCGGACAACCTCGCGGGTTAACCCCCTTCCTAAACCCTGTTGGGCCTAAACCCTGTTCGGCCGCCCACCCTGGGTCGAGCCGCCACACGCCCCGGCGCCTTTTTGTCGGGAAGTCGACGTCATTTTGGAACAGCCGGCGGCCAAACGCCGTTCTCGCCGCGAACGCGAGGGACGCGCCATGCCGCCGGAAACGGACCTCGCCGCCACGGTGGCGGCGAACGACAAGCTGTTGAAAGCCCTGATCGGCCTCCTGGCCGTCAAGGACCGCCATCTCCTGGGCGAGCTACGCACGGTCTTCGCCATGGCCGGCGCGCCCGATGCCGGGACCACCCCCGCCGAGGCTCGCACCTGGGCCCGCCTCCGCTACGAACTCGACCTCCTCACCGACATGGTCGAAGGCGACGACGACCCCGACGACCGCCCCGAGCGCGGCTCGGAGCACTGAGGCGCGAAAGAAAAACACGAACAACTTTGACGCCGCGCCACGCGCCATGTTCTTTATATGTTCATGTCGCAGGCCGCGCACATCTCCGAACGGCGCCAGCAGATGCTGGGCGAGCTGGCCGAGCTCGATCTCAGCGCGGCCAAGGCCGCGCACGCCAGCTACATGGCCGCCATCGACACCCCCGAGGAGGCCGAGAAGGGCCGCACCTACCAGCGGATGTCCCGCTCGGTGCGCCAGTCCCTGGCCCTGCACGAGCGGCTGGAGCGCCTGGCCGCCCGCGAGGCGCGCGAAGCCGCCCACGAGGCCCGGCGCGAGGCCGTCCTCCATCCCCCGCACGAAGACCCGCCGCCCCGCCGCCAGTTCCCCCGCGACATCGCCGCCGCCGACGCCCGCGCGGACGAGCTGCGCACCGCCGTGCGCCGGCTGATCTGGACCGAGGGCTTCGAGAAGAGCGAACTGGAATCCGAGCGCGAGCTCGAGGGCGAGTTCTACCGTCAGCTCGAGCACTGGCTGGCCGACGCCCGCTGCGACGACGACTTCGTCACCCGCGACCTCGACGATCAGGTCGCCCAGGTCTGCGAGGACTTCGGGCTCAACCCCGACAACGTCCCCCGCTGGCGCGACCTGCCTCCCGTCGACCCCGCCGTCATCAAGCCCTGGCTCGAAGTCCTCGAAGGCTACGCCGAGCCGCCCTGGAAAGGCGCGGGCTAAGGGCGAAGCGCCCCGCACGCCCCTCGTCTCCCCCTATTTTCAGCTCGTCATCCCCGGGCTTGTCCCGGGGATCCATCCAGCGCGCGCTTGGTCTCTTCGGAACCGCCCGCTGGATGGCCGGGTCGAGCCCGGCCGTGACGAGCAGGAGAATGGCGCCCTACCCCACCAGGTCCTTGTACTCCGCGCTGCGCCGCAGCCACGCGGCCGCGTAGCCGCAGATCGGCGTGACCTTCAGGTCCTGCGCCCGCGCCTCGGCGGCCACCGCCGCCATCAAACGCCCCGACGCGCCGGTCCCGCGCAAGGGCACGGGGCTGAACACATAGTCGATGTAGAGCCGGTCGCCGGTCCGGCGGTAGTCGGCGTAGGAGGTCAGGCCCTCCTCGTCCATCTCGTAGCGTTCGCCGGTATCTCTGAGCTCGGGCATTGAACCGCCTTCCACAACGCTTAGGGTTTGCACCTGGGGAACGTGTTCGGAGAGATCAAGATGCGTATCTTTGCGGTTCTGGCGCTGGGCGCCGTGGCCCTGGCGGCCTGTTCGAAGAAGGAAGACAAGGCGCCGGCGGCGGAAGCCTCGGCCTCGGCCAGCGCGTCGGGGGCCAACGCCTCGGCGTCGGCGGGGCCGGCCACCTTCCCGAAGCGCAAGCCCGGCCTGTGGACCCACACCATGACCACCGCCGGCGCCACCCAGACCATGCAGGTCTGCATCGACGAGGACACCGACGCCAAGATGAGCGTCTGGGGCCAGGCGGTGGGCAAGGACATGTGCTCGAAGAACGCGGTCAGCACCGCGCCCGGCGGCTATGCCTTCGAGAGCGAGTGCGACATGGGCAACATGGGACACGTGGTGTCCAAGGGCTCGGTCACCGGCGACTTCAACTCGGCCTATACGGTGAAGACCACCAGCACGACCACGGGCTCGTCCATGCCCCAGGCCAACACCACCAGCGAGATGACCCTGACCGCCAAGTGGGACGGCGCCTGCCCCGCCGGCATGAAGGGCGGCGACATCACCCTGCCCGGCGGGGTGAAGATCAACATGGAGGCGATGACCGCGAAAAAATGATCGCGGGCCTGTCGGGGCGGGCCGGGGCGGCCCGTCCTTATGGGCAACAGAGGAGAGTTGAGATGGCTACCAAGATCGACATCGCCCCGAACCACGACAACGAACTTGTCCTGGCCCGCATCATGGATGCGACGCCCGAGCAGCTCTACAAGGTGTGGACCACGCCCGAGCGCTATCCGGAATGGTTCTGCCCCAAGCCCTGGCGGGCCGAGGTGACCAAGATGGAGCTGAAGGCCGGCGGCGCCAGCAACAACGTCATGTACGGCCCCGACGGCGAGCGCTTCGAGAACAAGGGCGTCTATCTCGAGGTCGTGCCCAACGAGAAGATCGTGTTCACCGACGCCTTCACCGAGGGCTGGGTCCCGGCCGAGGGCGGCGGCATGATGACCTGCGTGCTCACCTTCGAGCGCCAGCCCGACGGCAAGACCCTCTACCTCGCCCGCTGCGGCCACCCCTCGGCCGAGAAGAAGGCCCAGCACGAGCAGATGGGCTTCCACGAAGGCTGGGGCGTCTGCGCCGACCAGTGCGAGGCGCTGGCGAAGACGCTCTAGGCCAGCTCCACCGCCATCGCGGTGGCCTCGCCGCCGCCGATGCAGAGGCTGGCCACGCCCCGCTTCCCGCCGCGCGCTTCCAGCGCGGACAGGAGCGTGGCCAGGATCCGCGCCCCGGACGCCCCGATCGGGTGGCCCAGGGCGCAGGCGCCGCCGTTGACGTTGAGCTTGGCCCGGTCGATGCCCAGGTCGCGCTCGGCGATCATGGCGACCACGGCGAAGGCCTCGTTGATCTCGAAGAGGTCGACGTCGTCCACGCTCCAGCCGGCGCGCGCCAGCGCCTTCTGGACCGCCGGGACCGGGGCGGTGGTGAACAGGCCGGGCTCGTGGGCGTGGGCCGCATGGCCGGCGACCCGGGCGACGACCTTCAGGCCCAGGCGCCTGGCCACGCTCTCGCGGGTCATCACCAGGGCCGCGGCGCCGTCGCTGATCGAGCTGGCGTTGGCCGCCGTGATGGTCCCGTCCTTGGCGAAGGCGGGCTTGAGCGTCGGGATCTTGGCCGGGTCGGCCTTAAGCGGCTGCTCGTCCTTGTCGACGACCGTGGAGCCCTTGCGGTCGGTGACGGTGACCGGGACGATCTCCTTGGCGAAGGCGCCGCTCTCGGTGGCGGCCCGCGCCTTGGCCAGGCTGCCGATGGCGTACTCGTCCTGCGCCTCGCGGGTGAACTGGTAGGCCTTGGCGGTCTCCTCGGCGAAGCTGCCCATCAGGCGGCCGGGCTCGTAGGCGTCCTCCAGGCCGTCCAGGTACATGTGGTCGTACATCGTGTCGTGGCCGATGCGGGCGCCGCCGCGGTGCTTGGTCATCAGGTAGGGCGCGCCGGTCATGCTCTCCATGCCGCCCGCGACGACCACGTCGACCGAGCCGGCCGCCAGGGCGTCGTGCGCCAGGATCGCCGCCTGCATGCCCGAGCCGCACATCTTGTTGACGGTCGTGGCCTGGACCGACTTGGGCAGGCCCGCACCCAGCGCGGCCTGCCGCGCGGGCGCCTGGCCCAGACCGGCGGGCAGGACGCAGCCCATCAGGATCTGCTCCACCGCGTCGGGCGCGACGCCCGCCCGCTCGACCGCGGCCTTCACCGCCGCCGCGCCGAGCTCGGTGGCCTTGACGGAGGACAGGGCGCCCTGGAAGCCGCCCATGGGCGTGCGGGCATAGGCGGCGATGACGACGGGATCGGAGGTCTGGCTCATGGCCTCCATATAATTTCACCGGCTGCTGAGAACCAGCTTCCCCGGCGTCACCGACGCGCGGCGCTCATGCGACCGCATCTGACGTACCCGCCTGCCAAGGTGCGATCCCGACGAGGAGGCGCGCCTATTGGTTCCGGACCGTATCTGCGATGAAGCCGCCGCCCAGGACGCGCGTGTCGTCCTCGGGCGCGTACAGCACGCACGCCTGGCCGGGCGCGACGCCCTCTTCGGGCGCGTCGAACACCACGCCGGGCGCGCCGCCCACGACCCCGAGGCGCCCCAGCACGGGTTCACGGGTCGAGCGTACGCGCGCCAGCACCGGGCGCTGGCGCTTCATCGCCTCCTCGATCGACGGCGCATCGCCGATCCAGTTGGTTTCCTTCAGGCTGAGCGCGCGCGTCAGCAGCGCCTCGCGCGGCCCGACGATCACCTGGCGCTTGTCGGCGTCGATGCGGACCACGAACAGCGGGTCGCCCACGGCCACGTTCAGCCCGCGGCGCTGGCCGATGGTGTAGCGGGTCACGCCCTCGTGGCGGCCCAGCACGCGGCCGTCCTGGTGCACGATGTCGCCCGGCTCTGCCCCGTGCGGCCGCAGGCGGTCGATCACCGTGGTGTAGCGGCCCTCCGGCACGAAGCAGATGTCCTGGCTGTCCGGCTTGTCGGCCACCGCCAGCCCCAGCTCCAGCGCCGCCGCCCGGACCGCCGGCTTCGGCAGCGCGCCCAGCGGGAAGCGCAGGTAGGCGAGCTGCTCCGCCGTGGTGGCGAACAGGAAATAGGACTGGTCCCGGGCCGGGTCGGCCGCGCGGTGCAGCTCGGGTCCCGCCGGCCCCACCTCGCGGCGCACGTAGTGCCCGGTCGCCATCGCCTCGGCGCCCAGGTCGCGGGCCACGTCCAGCAGGTCGCGGAACTTCACCGTCTGATTGCATCGGATGCAGGGAATGGGCGTCTCGCCGCGCAGGTAGCTGTCGGCGAAGTCCTCGATGACCTGCTGCTTGAAGCGGCTCTCGTAGTCCAGGACGTAGTGCGGGATGCCGATGGCGTCGGCCGCCGTCCGCGCATCATGGATGTCCTGGCCGGCGCAGCAGGCGCCCTTCTTCTGGATCGCCGCCCCGTGGTCGTAGAGCTGCAGCGTGACGCCCACCACGTCGTAGCCGGCGCGGGCCAGCAGGGCGGCGGTCACGGTGGAGTCCACACCGCCCGACATCGCGGCCACGATCCGGGTCCCGGCCGGAAGGCGCACGGCGTCGCGCGCGGCCTCGATCAGGCCGTCGCTCAGGCGGTCGGGAACCAGGACCGGGGCGTTCATGGCGGCCCATATAGTCCCTGCGCCCTCTCATGGGGAGGGCTGCGAAGCCGCAGCCTACTTGAGCAGGTTGATCAGCGACGATTGCTGCAGGGTCTGGAAGACATAGGCCGCCGACTGCACCGAGAGCTGCGCCTGCTGCAGCTGGGCCGCCGCTTCGGCCATGTCGGCGTCGGTGATGTCGCCGATCATGCCGGCCAGCGAGTTCTGCCGGCCCTTAAGGTCGTCGGCGATGGTCTCCAGGCGCTTCTGGTTGACGCCGTTGTAGGCCGCGGTCTGGGTGACGTCCTGGCGCACGGCGTCCCAGCTGGCGAGCTCACCCTCCAGGAAGGTCTGCTGGGCCTGGGTGAGCTGGCCGTTGAAGGGACCCGAGGCGCCCTGGTTGAACTGCTGAAATGACTGGAACGCCTGCAGGAGCTGGGTGCCCATGTCGTCCGCCAGGATGCCCGTGGTCACGGTCGTGGCCTCGTCGAGCTTGGCCGTGACCTTGAACTGGTCGTTCTGGAAGAAGCTGGAGATGGGCGGGCCCGCCGTCAGGTCGGAAAGGGTGGTCACGGTGACCGGCCGGGTGTCCACCTGGCCACCGGCGAACAGGTACTTGCCGCCGTAGCGCGCGTTCATCGCCTCGACGGCGTTGCGCAGCTGGCCCTCCACGTCCTCGATCAGCGTATCGGCGCGTCCCGAGGCCAGCGCCTCCGAGAACAGCTGCCGCACCGACTGCGCCGCATCGGCGACCCGGGTGATCGCCGTGTTCTGGGTGTCCAGCTTGTCGGTCAGGACCTTGTTCTGGTCCTCGTAGACGCCCAGGCGGGTCTGCACGGACTTCATCGCCGTCAGGATCTCCGAGGACTTCGCATAGTCCTTCAGGTTCGACCCGTTCTTCTGGGTCGCGACCTTGTTGCCGGCGTCCATCTGGTTCTTCTGCGCAACCAGGAGGTTGGCGAGAACCGCGGCGTAGTTCCCGTTCGTCGTGACGCGGGTGACCATGGCGAGCTTCCTTAGACGATGCCGAGCAGGGTGTCGTACAGTTCGCCGACAGCCTGGATCATGCGGGCAGAGGCGTTGAACGCCTGCTGATAGGTGGTGAGGTTCACCAGTTCCTCGTCGAGGTTCACGCCCTCGACCGACTGGCGGCGATTGTTGGCTTCGCTGGACACTGCCTCGGCGCTCGCCTTGCGGGTCTCGGCGGCAGAGGCGCCGCGGCCGATGGCGCCGCCGAACTCCGACGCGTAACGAGAGAGCGTCATAGTCACCTGGCCGAGCGAGCCGGCGGCCTGGAAGAGCGTGTTCACCTCGCCGGCCGCCGAGATGTCCAGCGCGCCCTTGCCGTCGCCCGGACGCACCGCGACCTGGCCGACGGTGGCCGTGGTGTCCAGCTTGCCCATGGGCATCTTGGTCGGGTCGGAGTTGAAGATGGTGGAAAGCGAGAAGCGGCTGGCGCGCGTCGAGCGCTCCTGCACGCCCAGGCCGAACAGCCCGCTGATGGAAGGCCCGCCAGCGCCGCGCTGGGTGTTGTCGGTGATGACCGAAACCTTGGTGTCCAGGGCGGCCGACGAGGTGAAGCTGAGCACCCCGTTCGAGTCGAGGCCGAAGCTGCCGTAGAGGCCGACGCCGGTCGCGCTGCTGTTCAGCGAGTTGAGCAGGTCGCTCATGTTCGGCGCGGCCGGAACGGTGACCGCGACGCTCGTGATCGGCCGGCCGTCGGGATAGGAGATCTGCAGGTTGATCTGGCCGCCCGGGGTGAAGCCGTGCGGGCTGGCCGCGGTCAGGCCGGTCGCGTAGTTCGTCTGGCCCGACGTCTTGATCAGGTCGTTCAGGCCGAAGAAGTGCGAGAAGCCCCGGCCCGTCCGCTGCGACGTGCCTTCGTCGATCGCCAGGCCGTTGCCGCCCGTGGCGTTCAGGGTGAGTGCGCCATTGGTGAACGTCGCGCTGCCCGAGGCGCCCAGCGCCGTATTGAGGCTGGCGAGGAAGGTCGCGGGCGTGAAAGCCGGCCCCGCGGCGCCGTTCACCGTCATTGTGCCCGCAGTGAAATCGACGTCGATCTTGCGCTGAAGCACGCCCTGGGCGTTCACGATCGCGATCGTGGTGGTTCCAGTGAACCCGTTGATGTCGCTGGTGAGGTCGAGGCCGGTGTCGCGGCCGACCATCTGCGCAGGGGCCGGATAGGCGGCGGCATCGTTGTTGGCGGCGTTGAGCTGGTCCGCCGCCTTGCTCACGAATTCACCGAGTTGATCGTAGAGCTTGGGCAGCTCGATGTCGCGCAGCTCGAGCAGGCCCTTCAGTTCGCCGCTGGTGATGTTCACCGCCGGCGCGGAAGCGCCGCCGGGCAGCAGAGCGGTGATGTAGCCGGGCGTGTTGTCGGTGGAGTTGTAGGTAAGCTTCGACGCCTCGTCGCCGGCCAGCAGCACGCCCTCGGGCGAGCGCACATCCACGCCGCCGCCGTTGCGCGGAGCCACGCGGACGTTCATCAGCCCGGCCAGTTCGTCGAGCAGCTGGCTCTGGATGTTCTCCGACCCCGAAGCGTCGGCGCCGCGCAGGCTCGCGCGGGTGATGTCCGCGTTCAGCTTGCTGATCTGCTCCAGCAGGCTGTTCGCGCGATCCACCCCGGCGGTGATCTGCGTCTCGACCGTGTCGCCCAGCGCCACGATCTGGCTGTTGATCCGGTCCGCCTCGGACAGGAAGTCTTCGATGTTCGAAAGCGCCTGGCTGCGCAGAAGGGTCGACGAGGGATCGTCGGCGGCGGTCGCGAAGGCGCCGAATATCTTGTCCAGGCGGTTGAAGAAGAAGCCGTCCTTGCTGGGGTCGCCGAACAGGCTCTGCGCGTTGTCCAGGTATTCCGCGACCGCGCCCCAGCGCTCGGCGTCGGACGAGGCGGTCAACGAGGCCATCTGCAGATACTGGTCGGTGATCCGCTTGATGCCGTCGATCTTGACGCCCATGCCGGCGCCATCGACCACCAGAGAGCTCTGGTTCACCGCCTTGCGCACGTAGCCGGGCGTGTTGACGTTGGAGATATTGTCCGAGACCGCGCGCAGGGACGCCTGCGCGGCGTTGAGGCCCGAGGACGCGGTCCGGAGTGTGGCGGTCAGCGACATCGATTAAGGCTCCGCCCGGCAAAGGCTGACGCACGACCCGGCGGATTCTGCCGGGGCATTGGTGAACGCGCGTGCGTCAGGCCGGAAATTCTTCAATAATTTCAACATTGGTCCCGTTCGGGGTCCGATGGGGTCGAAGATGGAGGCGCAAGTCCGGCGCCAGTCCGTGAACCGACGCCAAGGCCGCAGTCTGCATGGCCAGGGTTAGGGTTTTGGTAAGGCGGCAGGTAACGCCCCATCGACGCGCGGACGGCCCGGCAATTTCCTCCGTGAAGCTCGGCCATGAAGGCGGTCCTGGGGGAAAGTTTCCCAATGAAAGCAATGCCCCGACGAGTTGGCCCAGGGGTTGCTCAGGATGGGTCCGAATGAGCCCGGCGCAGGACGCGCCTTCCACTCAGATCAAAGTCTGCCCGACAACATGACCGCGTCCGCGATCAATATCGCCTCCATGGCCACCAATGCCCAGCCGGGGGGGGGGGGGGGGGGGGGGG